>JAFQNG010000050.1 GCA_017396005.1 Desulfovibrio sp. | reverse complement strand
GAGGTCATCTGGAGGCTTCAAACAACAAGGATGATGATTACCTATTCCAGTCCAGATATGGTCACCAGAAACCTCTGACCATCATGACTGTCAATCGTATGATTAAATCATGGTGTAAGGCCATCAACCTGTCCGGTAATTATGGGGCGCATACCCTGCGGAAGACCTTTGGCTACATCCAGCGGACTCATTACGGCGTGGGGTTTGAGCTGATCTGCAAACGCTTCAACCATCCATCACCCAGTATCACCATGCGATACCTGGGCATTGAGGACAAGGAGGTGCTTGCTATTCTGAACCATGAGATATAGGCGGGATATACGGATAGTATTATAATGTATAGCAACGGATGTGGGATATACGGGCTAGGTTGCCGGGCCATTGGCTGGCAATGGTCTGGCTGAAGGAGCATTTTTATGGGGTTCAAGGGGTCGAAGGTTCAAATCCTTTCATCCCGACCAGAAAAAGCCAGAAATTGAAAGGGGTTACGGTGAAGGCCGTAACCCCTTTCTCTATTATGTACCATCTGTTGTGCCAGATTTGTGCCAGATTTTTCAGTGAAGCTCAGTGACCTTATGTGGCCGTTCACACAACGTGCCAAATCCAGCGTAGCAAGCAAGAAGCAGATGCTTGTCATTTGTATGGGCTGGATTTACCATAAATATAAGCTTGGAGCGCATGTATGGACACGATCAGCCAGGAAGTGCAGGTCAAACGCACCATCCGGGACAGCGTTTTTACCAGTCTTTTCAGTAACAAAAAGTATCTTCTGCAACTCTACAAGGTTTTACATCCTGAAGATACTACAGCTGATATTTATTACGCTGGAGATACATCTGCTATAGATGTCCATGTTCGTGTTCTGCAAGTTGGAAAAGACAAGAATATCGTAACAGAATACTGTCAGTTTACTGATATTTATGCAGAACAGTTCACAAAACACAAAAGAACATTAAAAACTATCAAGGAAACAATTCGTATCTGCATTGAACGAGATATACTGAAAGATTACCTTCAGCAGCATGAGAAGGAGGTCATAACGATGCTTGAATGTTTATTTGATCAGGAAACTGTTTTTAACAATTTCCTTAATACTAAGATATATGAAGCAGAAACTAGAGGAAGAGAAGAAGGTATAGAACAAGGCAGGCAAGAAGCCAGCAATTTGTCTATTCAGAAGGCAATCAATAGGCTTAATATACTTGGCATATCCAAAGAAGATATAGTAGGAATCATATCCGAGGATTATGGACTTTCCAGAACAGAATCCAGTAATAGAGTCACTGCTTGTTTAGGTTGACCTGATAGTATCACCAGAGTTCTCTCGTACCTATGACTCTGCCTGACTTTCCCTTGTAAGGGAAAGTCATAAGAGAATCTGCACTATCTTGGATCATTTCATCTATCCGTAGTGCAGCCTGTGGGTTATCTAATGCGATATAATCAATAATACTGGCAAGATGCTCTTCAGCAGGTATAGACCAGATAAGAATCATTATACCAGTTCCATTGAGGCTAAAATGCGTTTACGTCTCGCAGCAGCTCATAGCTTTGCCTCATCATTGGTTCTCCTGATCCAAAGCAACTTGCGTCATGGACATTATGTCCTCCTTGTCAAAAATAATCTACCAAGCAGACGCCCTCCGTCAAACCTTGCATCCCTGTCGTCTTCTCCGCAGCTTCACTCGCTCTGTGCTTCACACAGGGTCACTACACGACAGCACCTTGCCAATGGGCACTGGAGGGTTTGCCCTCACTGGCAAGGTTAGAATAGAAGAAAATTCTTTCATAATTAATGTATTTTTTTGAAAAAAGTTCCTTTATTTTTTCAAAAAAAGGGGGCATCTAGCCCCTTCTGTCTCCGTGAAATCTCGCTACCACTAGGATATGGCCTTTAAGGCTTTCCTGATTTCATCCTGCCATGAAAGGCCCATCGCCTCACAAAGATTCATCAGCTCAGCTATATTTATGACTTGTGGACGTCGCCGCTCACCCTTCCCCTGGGCTACAAACAAGGCTTGAATCTTCATTCTAGGGGCAGCCATGAAGCCGAATGCCTGTTTGCCAAGCTTTTCATCAGAAAGCTTCAATTCCTCTTGCCTTGCTACAAGAGAGACCCGGATCGCCTCGTGCAAGGCGTCCATATCTTGCTTGGATAGCATGAGTTCCACTCCTTTTTCCTCCTTTTGTAGCATAAACTTTCTTCGTAGAGAAATTGCAGAAACTTTTTTCATTGACTAACGAAAAAACTTACTTCAAATTGAATACGTGCTCATTGACAATCAGCCTCGAAGAACCCGTCACTTGTGTCTTGTCAGGTTGCTCCTGTCGTTCGTGAGTGGAACAGGGGGAGAGACGGGGGATGGAATCCCTCCGCGCTTGGACGGCGTTTCGACCAGGGCGCGAAACCTGCCGCAAGGCAAAGCCGCTCAACAACGGTCTGCAGCTCTCGTCGAAGCAGATTTCGGGTGAATTTCGATTTGTTCCAAGGATTGTCTGTACAGCGGCAATATTGTTTCCGGTTGGCCAGCGGCGCGTATGCGGCCCTTTTCCATCCATACGAGCCGATCGCAGCTTGCTACCGTGCTCAGGCGGTGGGCCACCATGACCATGGTCAGCTGGCCTCTGAGACCCTCTATGGTCTGCATGATGGCCTTTTCTGTGCCCATGTCCAGCGCGCTGGTGGATTCGTCCAGTACCAGCAGGTCCGGCTCGGCATAGAGGGCGCGCGCCAGCACCAGGCGCTGTGCCTGCCCGCCGGACAGCCCTGCCCCCTGCTCACCCACAGGATAATCCAGACCACGCGCATCCTGCTCCACCAGGTCAAGTGCTGCCATACGACAGGCCCTGGCAGCTCTGGCCCTGTCGGGCGGTCTGCCCCATTCACAGAAGGCCACATTGGCAGCCACACTGCCCTCGAAAAGGCAGGCATTTTGCGGCACATAGCCTATACGTCGGGCAAAAGCGGCCTTTTCTTCCTGTGACAGTTCTCTGCCGTCCACCAGCATCTGCCCGCCACTCAGAGGCAGCAGACCGCAGAGCAGGCCCACAAGGGTGGATTTGCCAGAGCCTGACGGCCCGATAATGCCAATCTGCTCCCCTCTGGCTATGGTCAGGCTGATATCTGACAGGGCAGACTGCCCACTGCCTGGCCAGGTAAATGTCGCGTCCTGCAGGCTGATCTCACGTTTAAAGCGAAAGCCCGAAGTCGGCTCCGGCGGCAATGGCTCTTCTGCTTTTCCCATGGCTTCCAGCCGCTCCAGACCGCTCATGGCCATGGGCCGCTGCCCACGCAGCGTGACAAGGCAGCCCACAGAGCGGTTCAGCAGGGGCAGTACCCGCCAGGCCGCCAGCATGATAATGGTGATAACAGCCGTGATGGCCGGCATTTGAGCGTCACTGACGACCATCATCATGGCAATGGTGGCCGGTATGGTCAGAAAGCCGAATATTTCCAGTATCCAGGTGGGGATGGGCGGGGCTACAGTCAGAAAAGCTCTGGCAGTACGGCCCTTGCCGCAGGCCGCCACATATTTTTGCCAGAATACCGGCTGCTGCTGATAGATGAGCACCTCGCGTATGCCGTTCATGGCGGTCATGACAGTGCTGTTGACCTCGAGGCTGCTTTGCGCTGCCCTGGCCCCTGCCCTGTCGATGGCAGCCCTCATGGCCCGGTAGATGGCAAAGGTGATGCCAGCCACACAGCACAGGCAGACCAAAATGACTGCCGGTGTGGCGCTGACAAGGGCCACGAAGAGCGCTGCCGCGGTGATGCCGTAGGTATAGACGCTGAGGATATTGACCATGTATTCGGCTATGCTGTCTTTCCAGCTCAGGGCCTGAAACATGGCCTTACTGTCACCTGTGAGGTGCTGCACATAGTCGGCATAGAGGTAATGATGCAGCATGCGGCTGCCTGCGCTGATGGCAATATCTTCGCCCAGTATGGCGCTTTGCCAGGCCGTAAGCGCGGCCAGGCCGCTTTTGAGCACTGTGCAGCCCACCACCAGAAGGCCCGTACAGAGGCTGAAAAGGCGCGGTTCTGCACATATTGCAGCCAGCCATGGCATATGGTGCAGGAGCGCCTGCACCATGGGATGATTGAGCACTGTCTGCGGGGCAGCTATGCTCATGGCCATGAGCGACATGGAAAAGATGGCCAGCACTTCCACCCCTGCCAGCACCAGCATAAGGACCAGCAGGATGCAGACCCGCCGCCCCACCCAGGCAGGCAGTACAGCCAGAAAACGCCGCAGATCCCGAATCAGCAAGGCAGCCTGCAGATCCATATCATGCCCCTGCCGAGCTCATCAGCCCTGCCTCTCCAGGCGTATATCCAGCATGGGTATACCCATAAGGCCAGCCGTGCAGCTGGTGGAATGCGAAACAAAGCTCAGGGCCTCATGCGCCCACTGATGCTGCACGTGGCTGCCCTGTGTACCCTCGGCAATGGCCAGGCTGACAAAGTATTGCCCTGCTGCCAGAACGGGCATACGAAAGGAAAACACGGCCTCAAAGCTCTGGCCTGCCTCCAGCGTCAGGGGGTTGTGCGCATAGGTCAGGAAGGTATTATCCCCAAAAAGGTGCTGCCCATAGGCATTGCTGATGAAAAAGCCTACTATGGGCCTGTGTATGGTCTGTTGTGCCCGGCACAGGGCATGCAGATTGACGCGCTCTCCCCCCACTATCCACTGCAGAGGGCGCTCCTGTATATCAGACAGCCAGACGCGTTCTATGCTGGCCCCGCCCTTACCGAAAGAAGCGGCCTGAGGGTCAAAACGAAAAACTTCTATGTCATTGCGCAGTGTACTGCCATTGAAAAGGTCTGCCCGCATGTCGCGATACTCGACCTCCACATCAGCTGCCTGTGCTGCTGTGCTCTGCCCCTGCAGGCAGCTTTCCCCCTGCTGCTCTGCATACAGCTCTTCCAGATAGCGCTGTGAAACTTCTCTGGGGCTGCCGGAAAGGGCTATTTCCCCATTGTGCAGCAGAACGGCACGACTGCACAGACTGCATACAGCTGCAGTGTCATGGCTGACAAAGATGACTGTTTTATGGCGCATGAACTCACGCAGAAAACGCATGCACTTCTGGGTAAAAAAGGCATCACCCACGGCCAGTGCCTCATCAATGATGAGGATATCCGCATCCACATGGGCCATGACGGCAAAGGCCAGCCGCAATGCCATACCGCTGGAATAGCTTTTGACCGGCTGATCCATGAAGTCGCCTATATCGGCAAAAGCGGCAATGGCCTCAAATCGTTCTTCTATGTCTGCCGGGCTGAGCCCAAGGATGGCAGCATTGAGCCTGACGTTTTCACGACCTGTAAATTCCGGGTTAAAGCCGCTGCCCAGTTCCAGCAGGGCCGCTACCCTGCCTGAAACTTCCACAGACCCGCTGGAGGGCGTCAGCGTACCTGCCAGAATCTGCAGTAACGTGCTTTTGCCTGCGCCATTACGGCCAATGATACCCAGGCATTCGCCGCGCTCTACCGTAAGGTCGATGTGTCGCAAAGCCCAGTATTGCCGATAATAGCTGCGTCTGCCCCGCCAGAGCATCTGTAGAAGGCGGTGCAGGGGCTTGTCGTATATCTCAAAATACTTGGCCACACCCTGCACGTGCACCACAGGCTCAGAGCACATCGGCAAAACCCTTTCTTGTCTTCATAAACCACATGAGGCCCAGCTGACAGAGGCACAGACCAATGAGCCAGAGCAGTACGCAGATATGCCAGTCCGGGGGGCGCCCAAAGAGCAATATCTCTCTTGTCTGCGCCACCAGAGGCGTGAGGGGGTCACACTGCAGAATGAGGCGCAGGCGTTCCGGCACCAGACTTTCAGGGTAAAAGATGGGCGTCATGAAAAAGAGAATGTGCGTGGCAATGCCGGTCAGATGCGGGATATCACGCAGAAAGACCGTCGTAGCGGCTACAAAATAGCCTAGACCAAGGGCAATGAGCATGAGCGGGAGCAGAAGAACGGGCAGAAAGAGAACAGTCCAGCCTGGCTGCATGCCCAGGGCCAGAGCCCCCAGCAGCACCAGCGCAAACCAGACCATGCCCAGAATGGTGGTGGAAAGCAGCTGCACCACAGGCAGAATCTCAAGGGGAAAAATGACCTTCTTGACCAGATTGGCATTGCCGATAATGCAGTGAGCACAGCCATTGACGGTTTCCGAAAAAATATTGAACACCGCCATGCCGCAGAACATGATGACAGCAAAGGCGCCTGTGCCGTCATCCATCTCCACACCCCAGCGCGCCTTGAAGATGACACCAAAAACAAGGGTATAGACTGCCAGCATGAGCAGAGGGTGCGAGAGCGTCCAGATATAGCCCAGGGCAGAGCCTCGGTAACGGGCGGCCATCTGCCTGAGGGTAAGCTGTCGTATCAGCTGACGGTTTGATACAAAAATATTTAATAATTGCAGCATATTAAATACATTTTTTCAATATCTCAATTTTCGTACCCAATTGGCGATCGACCTCAAGGGTTTTGTCACTCGCCATGAAAGGCTCTTTTCATATCGGGACAACATGACCTCAGTAGCCTTTGTAAGTTCATTCATGCGGCATTGGGCATCCTGTATACAGCGTGTCGCTGCTTCACGGCTTTCAGTATGCCGCTGCTGTTCTTCTGCAAGCTGTCGCCGTAAATCATCCCTTTCCAGAAGTACACGTTGCATGGCCTCATGCCATGTGCCGAGGAACATGAAATGCTGACGTACTTCCTCGCCTGCAGGCTGTTTTCCCTGACACTGTACAAGATATTGCAGTTCTTGTGGGATATCTGTACCAGTCAGCAACACGCCAAGCCCATAACCATGCTCAAAGGTAAAATGTGGAAAACGCGCTGAGATCTCCTCCCAGGCGCGTACCCCACCATAGCCAGGTATTCTGGCATTGATATCGTGCATCAGCACCACGCCCTGACTCGACATTTTGGGCAGCCATGTTTCAAAGTCATGCAGCATTGCTTCACAGCTGTGATAGCCGTCGATATGCAGCAGATCTATGCTGCCGTCCCTGAACAGACCCAGGGCGTTATCAAACTGCTCTCTGATAAGATGGGCAAAATAGGAGTAGTGCTCTGCGACGTACGCCTGCAGATCATCATATACAGAAGCGTCATAAAACGTTGCCTGGCTGTCACCTTCCCAGCTGTCCACAGCATAGCACATGCAGTCCAAGCCAAGCCGTCTGACCTGCTGACAGAACGCACAGAACGATGTGCCGGTAAAAGTGCCCAGCTCTACCAGCAAACGGGGCCTTGTCGCTTCCACAAGCCAGAAAGCAAAAGGGATATGCGCAGCCCAGGAGCCCCCTGCAAGACGATCAGGCTGTTGCATGTGGGCAGTATGTTTCAGAATGTCATGCACTATGCTCGTTTTGTCCGGCATCATGAGGCTGGCCTTATGGTAAGGGTTTTCACATCATAGCCATTACGCATGGCAATGACAGCGGGCAGGCGCTCAATGGCGTGGGCCAGTGTACCGCCTACCCCAATGGGCTCAGGCTCAAATTCTTCCAGGTGCAGATCCACGCTGAAAAGCTGCCTGAGGGCTTCAGGCCTGTACCAGAGCATGGTCCCCCCTGAAAAAAACTGATCTGACAGACAGTATTCACTATCCAAACCCATCCGTTGCAACAGGTCGGTAATGAGCTGGTATTCATGCTCAGAGCCGTACAAGGGCACACCAACGCGAATCATGACCTGTCGCAGTCGCGGATAGATGGCCGGAAAGATACAGCCGACTTCTGGATGCTGCTGGAAAATACCAAGGATTCGAGCCGCAGCATCGGCACTGATGAGATTGTCATACAGGTAGCGCCGCCACTCGTCCTTGCGGCCCATGTCAGAAGCCTTGGTATGGATATGGCAAAACACGTCATAGTTTTCCTGCCAGGGGCGCAGGCTCAGAACCCAGGGGGCCACATCACGTCCTCGATTGGGGACAGGAACGATCTGCAACCTGTCGAGCTGCGGCAAGAGAGCTGTACTGAAAATTTTTTCTGCCGTGGCTGCAAAGCTCATATCGGTTATGGTACAATACAGATCGAATCTGGCAGGAAAATCCTGAAGATAGCGGATGATCTCATCAGTCATCTCAGTATGAAAGAGGTGTACATGTATACCGATATTCATTCTTGTGCTATCGTACAAAAACTTATCTCTAACAGCATACCATGGATTATCAAAACCCGTACCTGAAAAAACATTTTTTACAGAGAAAAATTTTTCAATTTTATATTCGAGAGAACTATCTTTATTATGATATACTGGATCAGAAAATTTTATATTTTTTAGTATAGAAAGGTTACAATATGGCGTTTTCCATAAAAAATCATGCATTATATTACATATAGCAAAAGGACGATATAGAGAAGCAAATCGAATATATTCGCTCAGACATGATACAAATGTTTCAATAAAGCTCAGACTAGTATTTTCTATGATGGAAAAATTTTGCTTTTCCATACAAGGCATATCTACTGAATCCAGCAAGGGTGTACCCTGCTCATCAAAATCATTCACACCGCCGGTATAGGGAGAAAACAATTCTTCCAGTACAAGATGATATGGGATATACGACGTATTTCCCATAAACAGGCGCGTCGTACTGCCATATTTTTTATCAGCTGCGGCATTGGCCTCGCTCTGCCAGAAATAAAGCTTATCGACAGGCTTGTTCAGAGCTTTGCTCAGAGCTATGCCCACTGAGCCGGAATAGCCCAAATCGAAAACCAGATGTCGCTCTTCCGGCTCTGTAAAGACAGAACGGTAATACTTTTGAGCTCTGTCCCGCTTGCTCTGAAAAAAGGCATCTATACATTCCCTACAACGTTCCAGAATCGAAAGGCATTCCTCCTTGTGGAGAAAAAAGGGCAACGCCAGTTCTGCTTCAGTACAGTTCTGTTCCAGTTGTGTCTGCAAGGGGCTTCCACAGAACCACGCTCTGATAAAATGGCGCAAGGTATAGCCCTGCACGTCTGCCGCACGGTGCAGCGAACGGGCAAAGGCGAAAAAGTCGTCATGCAGGAAGGGATAGTAGGCGCGTCGGCCTGCGTAAAAGTATTTGCCGGGTATGCCGCCCAGACGAGTTCGCAGGGCCTCGTAGACCACATACGGCAGCCAGCCATCGCGTGAAGCGAAATGGACATGCCTGTAACGGCTCTGTATGTCCTTGTCGGTATTCAGAAATACAGCGAAAGCTGCAACAAGCGGTGCGATGCACAATTCTGTCAGATGCCGCAGATCTCTGATACGGGCCAGCAGCTCAGGGGCCTGATCCTGTCTGCCGTAGAGGCGGTTGAGCGCATGGCCCAGATAGAACGACAGCATGGGTTCCTGCCTGACAGCTGCATCAAAGGTCTGCCGCACTTCTTCGCAGCCCAACGCTGTTTCCACAATGGAGGGCAGCCATACTGCACAGATATTCTTTTTGAGGGCCTGCACACAGTCTGACTGAAAGTTATCGCCCACATGCAGTATTGCGGCGGCCTGTACACCTTCCTGCGCCAGCATGCGCTCATAAAGGCCCCCACCGCTTTTGCGGACCCCATACTCGCAGGAAACATAGAGGGCATCTACCGGAAGGCCCTTTTCGCGCAGGATGTCGGCCAGCAAGGAGGCAGGCAGATACATGTCTGACACGGCAATGACACGCTTGCCCAGTCGTCTTGCCTCCTCATACAGGGCCATGACATCCGGGCGCGGCGTCAGCAATGTTCTCTCGCAGGCTATCTCCTCTGCCTTGAGGGCGTCACGCGTTGCGTCAGAAAGGCCATAACACCGAGCCATATGGGCATAGATGTCGTCAAGGCGGGCATTGGGCATACCCAGACCAGCCTCGGCAGTACCACGCATACGCTGGAAATCCACATTATACAAAGGGTCCAGCTTGCGGGCCAGCAACAAGAAGATGTCTGCGGGCTCAAGTACCGGGCGCAGCAGCAGCGTATCGAAAATATCGAAGCTGACGACTTTGATATCCGGGTCAGCCATCAGTGCCCTGATGTGCTCCACAGGTACAAAGGGCAAGCGGTTGTCCACCCAGCCCGCCTGTTCAGCATCAGCGTTGTCCTGCTCTGCCGTGCCGCCATTCATGCGCAAACGCAGTATATACCATCCCTTGCGCAGCAGCTGCCTCAGGCTCAAACCGCGCAGAAGTTCAAGGCCCATCTGCATGGGATAATAGACGCACATATCCCTCAGCAGTGATCCACTACGGCGTACTGTTTTGGGGCCTCGCCTGACCACCTGTGCAAAGAATGCGCGTGCACCCATGCCCCAGGCCTGCCGCCACGCCGACCAGCTGCCGTACACAGCTTTGGATGCTGGCAATAACAACAGGGCTGCTAATGGGCTGTAACGCATTTTCGTGCAGTCCTGCGGCGTGAGATGCGTATACGTCTGGGCTTTTTCTCCTGGCTGACACGCTGTCTGTGTGCCTGCACCAGTCGCACTCCCAGAACCTGCAGTACAGGTTCCAGCTTGGTCAGGGTCGGCCTGCTCTTGCCACTGAGCCAGCGCGAAATATTGGCCTCAGAAACGCCGGTAGCTCTGGCAAGCTCTGCCTGATTGCCGTATGGTCTGCCGTTGCAGGCCCTGCGCATGATGGCCAAAGCATCCTGCAGCAGGCTGATTTTTGTTTTTGTACTCATAGCACAGCCCATTTACAGTTTGCGGAGGCCCCTGCCGCTGAAGCGCAAGCGGCCCCATATGCCACGAGAAAGCTGCCATGGCCCCTGTGTCAAAAAGCCCAGGCCCAGGCGCAGGCCCACACGCAATAGTGACGGCAGGCAGAGAAACGCTGCCCAGCCCCAGCAACGACCACGCAAGAGAGGGCGCAGCCAGAGTTTGCGCAGCCCCTGCCCCATGCGGGCATAGTCATCCAAATATTTTCCAGGCTCTTCCCGGGCATGCTGGCTTGAGGCGTGCAGACGCCAGCGCGTGAGCCTCTGCGGTACAAAAGCGAAAGTATTTTCGAGGGAAAGTTGCGCCCACAGCCACCAATCCAACCAGCGTCTGACCGGGCTTTGCAGCGAAATACTGCGCATGAGGCTGGTACGCACCATGGCACAGGAGAGTGTGGGGATTTTATTTTCCAGCAAAAACGCCGGCCCAGGCGCATATGACCTTGCCTGCCCGTCCTCTCCCTGCGCCTGTGCCCTGTGCCAGTCCATGACGCGCGGCACATAGCTTTCAAACCAGCCTGTGGCAGCACCGGGCATGGCCAACAAGGAAATATCATTGAGCACCACGTCCGCGCCTGTCTGACAGGCCGCATGCAGACGCTCTTCCAGACAGGTGGGCAGCCAGAGATCATCAGCCTCCAGCACAGCCAGCCACTCTCCCTTTGCGTGACTTAAGGCCAGCGCCAATGTGGCAGGCAGGCCGCGATTTTTCCCGTCTGGATGTGTAAAAACGCGCAACCGCGCGTCCTGCTCGGCAACCTCGCGCAAAATTTGCAAAGATTCATCTGTAGAGCCGTCATCCACGGCTATGACTTCCACATCCGCAAGAGTCTGGCCCAAAGCAGAACGCAACGTTAGCGGCAAATAACGGCCATAGTTGTAGCTGGGGATGATGATGCTGACGGCTGGTGCTGGCATGAGGTAATAGGGGAGAAAAGGGCCTCCCCATACGGAGAGGCCCAAACGTTTAACGTTATCTAAGCGAGCTGGAAGAAGTCAGCAGCGGTGGTAACACCGAGTTCGAAGCCATCAACGCCAAGGATAGTGATAGTCGAGTCGTCAGTGTATGCAAGAGCCTTGCTCACATCTACGGTCCATTCTTCTCCATTGTATGTACCTTCAGAGGCGTACACTTCGGACCACTTAAATCCCAAGGTAACACTACCATTGTCGTTGACTTGCATCTTCACATGTTCGGCGATCAAATCAAGTTGATCTGCACTTGTCTGATTTTTGAGAGTAGTCTTACCCTCAGGATCACTGATACCAAGGGCTGCATTGACTGCTTCATAAAACGCGTTGCTGGTCAGCAGAATGGCATCTTCACCAAGAGTGAAGTTATGGATAGTCACATTCCCAGGGTTCTCCGCAACAATATTCGTATCTGCAACTGCAGTTGTATCCTGAAGTCTGAACACATCCTTCGCAGTAGAGCCCACCATGATGGTGCTCTGGCCATGCACATCAAGGAGATTCGCCCCAGACATGAGAGCCTGGGCATCATTGCTCAGGTACTTTGCAAAGCTATAGTCAGCCCAGATACCGGTAGCATTGATGCTGTCTTCGCTTTCTTCGTAACGCTTTAACTCACTATTATACTCGGAAATAGCACCACCAAAGACAGCCTTAACGCTACCGCTCGTACCTTGCTGGATATTAATCATGTCAGCACCCTGACCACCGGCAATCAGAACAGTATCAGCATTGACGAAATTATCCTTAACATTGATACGTTCATCACCGGAGGTGCCGGTCAGTTCATAGGCAGTGATTTTTTCAGGCTTGGTCGAAGCTTCGGCATAGTTACTATAGCTATCGACAACTTTCATGGCAACATTCACACCATCATCATCAGGATCAGCTACCTGCTTAGATGCAGTGACAAGATTGGCGATGTTGTCAGCCAACGTGTAGTCGGCGTTATAGCCTTCAGCATTACCAGCGCCTTCCACGATATCTTCAACCAGCCCAGCCTGAGCTACGGTCAAATCTTCAGCTGTACCAGCAGTCAGGTTATACGCGTCGGGCAAGTTACCTGCTTCGGCCGCAGCAACCGCTTCCTGCAGAGTAAGTTCAGCAGTACCATTGATAACAACGCTACCTTCACCGCTCTGTTTTGCAGCAACAGCAGCCTGGTCAGCAGCGGCTGCAGGGGCCAGAGCTTCTCCATCGACCGTTTCATTGACCCCAAACTGCTCGTAATGAGAGATGGGATTCAGCCCTGCATCTGCAATGGCAGCCTTGGTCTGTTCCACAGTCCAGTCTGAACGGCCTTCATGGGCGATTTCATTATGCTGTTTTGTTTTTTCCAGGAGATAGGCATTAATATCGAAGGTAGCAGAAGGATTGACGCCTTCCTGCCAGCCAAAGGCACAGAAGTGATCCCATGCCGTAAAGCCGTGCTCGGCAAATTCGTCAAGCACATCCTGCATGGTCCAGTTGCTGTTGTTTTCATGATTCAGATTGCTCAGATGCACAGCCTTGGCAGCAACATAGTAATTGACGTCAAAAAAGGCGTTGGGTGAAACGTTTTCACTGTTGCCGAAAGCCACAAAATGTTCATAGGGCGTGAAGCCGGCTTCAGTCATCAGCTCTTCTGCCTGTTCAGGAGTATAGCCATCATACTCCTTTGCATACGACTGAAGGTGTTCAGCTTTCTTTAGCAGGTAATGTTCCTTATCAAACCATTTGGGCTCAGCCATGATATTCCTCCGGAGGAAAAAATTGTGCGGCCAATGCCGCGGGTTGAAGCAGTGCTCATCTTTAGCCGACACCCGGCCGGGGGTCAGGGATGAGCCTCCCCTACAGCGGAAGGGCCCCTTTCCTTATATGCAGGCGGCCAATCCTCAATAAAGTTGAGCACTTAGCTGTCACACACCCATGTAACAGCATCTTGAGAAAAGTACTTGAAATTACAGAAACTTTCCTCTATCCAATTGTAAATTGCCGTTCTCATTTGGGTACACCCTAATAAGACAATTTCACGATATAAGGCTCTTGAAAAAAAATTTAATCTCATGCATTGAATAGTTCAGAGAATACACATGTATTCTAAAACTATTTAAATGCATCTATACATAAAATATTTTTCATTATGAAGATGTAAAATCACTTCTGTAATTCTTAACAAATTCGTGAAAAAAGGAGGCGTTTATGGACATCGGTTATATCAGGGTCAGCTCATTGGAACAGAACACACATCGACAGCTGGAGGGTGTCAGACTGGACAGAGTATATGTGGATACCGTCAGTGGTAAAAACATGCAGCGCCCGCAGCTGCAAAAATGCCTCAGTGAACTGCAGCGCGGGGATATGCTGCATGTGCACAGCATCGACCGGCTGTCGCGCAATTTAAACGATATGCTCATCCTGCTGACCTATCTGCAGGAAATAGAGGTCAGCGTATACTTTCATAAGGAGCGGCTTATCTTTTCCAAACAATTCACCCCCTTTGAAACACTGCATCTGCATATCATGGCTGCTGTGGCCCAGTTTGAACGCACCATGATCAGAGAAAGACAACGCGAAGGTATTGCAATTGCCAAGGCACTGGGCAAATACAAGGGGCGCAAACCCAGGCTGAGTGCAGAGCAGGTCAGGGAAGTAGTGCAGCGCAGTGCTGCAGAGCCAGTACGGCACCTCGCAAAAGCCTACGGCATGTCACGACAGAGTATATACCGTATACTGAGTACGGCAAAACGGGGTGGCATGAAGGCGGAATAAGGGGGAACGATCCCTGCTAAAGGATCATTGACCTAACGAATTTCGTGTAGTAGCAATCTTATTGCAAGGCTATCAAACACGAGAATAAAGACTATATTACGGCACGAAATACTTGCAGCAAGAGCTCGTGCCTAAACCTCTCAAGAGTCCGGCAGACCAAGAATCTGCCGGACTCTTGACACATGGTGCGGTAAAGGAGTTTTCTCAAAGGCACTGGCAAAACATTCATGAGGAAGGCAAATGAGCTATCCACCATATACCATTACCAGCAGGATACTCAAACGAGTAGCCTCCATCAGCGAACGGCTTGCATTGCTTTCCGCTGCCGACTTGTCGGCAGACAAGTTCTCTCCCCAACTGCGACGCGAGAACCGTATTCGCACTATTCATGCCTCTCTCGCCATTGAAAACAACACCCTCAGCCTGGAACAGGTAACGGATATCATTGACGGCAAGCCTGTCATAGGGCCGAGCCGTGATATACAGGAAGTACGCGGTGCAGTGGCTGCCTATGAACAACTGCCTGCCTGGTCACCGTACTGCCTGAAAGATCTGCTTACAGCTCACGGCGTTCTCATGCATGACCTTGTGGACCGGCCTGGTGCCCTCCGTACCGGAAGCGTCGGCGTATTTCAGGGAAACAGAGTTGTGCATATGGCCCCGCCCGCACATCTGATACACGGGCACCTGGAAAAACTCTTCCAGTGGCTGCAAAAAACAGACGAACATCCCCTGATTGCCGGTTGCGTTGTCCACTATGAGCTGGAGTTCATCCATCCCTTTGACGACGGCAACGGCCGTATGGGAAGACTGTGGCAAACACTGGTCCTCAGCAAGTGGAACCCGCTTTTTATCTATCTGCCGGTGGAAACCGTTGTCCGCCATCGGCAAAAGGAATACTATGCGGCCTTGGGGTTTGCCGACCAGCAGGGAGAGGCCTCCCCCTTTATTGACTTTATGCTTGCCGCCCTTCAGGATTCCGTAGAAATTCTCCAAAGCGATCAAGTTAGCGACCAAGTTAGCGACCAAGTTCGCCGTCTTCTGGTCGTACTGCTGCAAGATGACAAAAGTGCCCTGGAGCTTATGTCGTCCTTGTCCCTGCGCCACGCCCCGACATTCCGAAAGAATTACCTGAACCCGGCACTGCAAAACGGGCTTGTCGAACGAACATTGCCAGATAAACCACGCAGCCCCACACAACGCTATCGGCTGACAGCAAAGGGCAGATTGCGGATACAGAAGCTATGAGTACACAAGGAGCTTTCTCAGAGGGTGTAAACCCTGTTGCCTTTCCCAAGCCACCGCTGCAGCGTTGAATGCTTCCAGTTCCACATCATCGAAATGTTCACGCTGCCACTTTGTATAGTCGAACCGTTCCCGCATAATGGCTGCAATGAACATTTCAGCCTCAACCGTACCCAGCTTTTCCACCAAACAACGCATCCCTCTGTTCATCAGTTCTGATGTACTTATGCTCATTGCTTTTCAATCTCCATACAAATAAAATCTATAGGGTTCAGTAAAAGAATACTTTCATGTTTGTATTTCAGCAAACGATCATCTGTGGATAGCAAATAGCGGCATCCGGCCTCAATCGCACATGCCACATGCAAAGCATCCTTAGCTTTAATTCCACTATTCATGATAGTCTCAGCACACTCTTGTATCTTGGCAGCATTATCACTGGAGATATACTGACAACTGTATTTCTTTAAAAAATCACTTATAACCATTTTTCGCATTATAAACGGATTTTTACTGTTCTCATACAATAAAATATATGATGTTGCTAACTGAATACGCCCCTCTTTGATGAGCGACTGGATATGCAGTTTCGCCTGCGCCTCCAGAGAGTTTCGCATGAGAGACTGATCGTCATAGGGTTTGTTGAGGCAACAGGTATCCAAGTATATTCTCAGCATGATGTTTCCCTGCCATAATCTGTTTGCTGCTCTCCCAAAGGATGATACAGATTGCGATGGGATGCAACCGATTATAGATGCGAGGAGGATCCCTCGCTAGACGATGGACAGTAAGGAAAACCAGTATTTTTCGTGGGATATCGGAAATAATTTATCCGAAGATCGAAAACTGCTGCCTGATATGAACAGCGCTGCCGTGATTTTTTGCAGGCAGGGAGTTGACAAGCACAGCCCTTGGGCTTAAAAATGAACCCGTATCAAGATGCTGTCTTATTAGGGTGTACCCAAATGAGACAAAAGGCCTGATTACAGGCGATAATACAGGCTTCAGGGCAAGGTGCGGCGCAGGCCGGTTCGATACAAAAAGTTTATACCTTCCCTGTCTGCATCGTGATACGACCTCTGTGTGCGGGCACAAAACAGCAGTTGACCATAAGCAGCAGCTTTATGGCTTCTTTGGCGTTGTTCAAACGCATATCTGGACAAAACCCTCCCCTCTTCTTATATTCCCCGGCGTATCGAACCGTTACCGGCGCGGGGCCTCCCGTGCCGCGTCTGCCGTATGGGGCGCTGCCCTGCCCCGGCGGCAGCACCAAGGAATGCGCCGCCCATGCAAGAGTTTCTGCGTGCCTGCCGCTATTTTTTCAGTTATGCCTTTTTCTTCAGCCTTTTTGTCAACCTGCTGCAGCTCACCTTCCCCATCTATATGCTGCAGGTCTATGACCGGGTGCTGACCAGCTATAACCTCTCTACCCTGGTTGTCATCACCGTGGCTGCAGTCATTGCCCTGACAGTCATGGCCATGCTGGAGTGGATACGCTCACGCCTGCTGGTGCGGGCCGGTATTGAGTTTGACCACATGCTCAGCCGGGACGTGCTCAAGCGCAACCTGCAGAGCGCAGGCGGGCCGGCAGGGGCCACGCCCGGCAAGGACGGTACCCTGCGTGACGTGCAGAGCCTGCGCAACTTTCTGGGCGGCAATGCGGTCTTTGCCTTTTTTGACCTGCCCTGGATGCCCATCTACTTCCTGCTCATCTTCATCCTGCACCCCATGCTGGGCTCTGTGGCTGTGGCCGGGGGCGTGCTGGTGCTCATACTGGGCCTGCTCACAGAGCGGCTGACGCGTAAACGGCTGGAATCTGCCAATCAGCTCAATGCCCATGCCGCCGGCTTCACGGGCGCGGCCCTGCGCAATGCGGCCATTGTGCGCTCCATGGGTATGGTGGGCAGTGTCACGGCCCGCTGGGCCAAGGTCAATGATCTGGTCATCCGCCTGCAGACCAGGGCCAGCCGCAGCGCAGGCCTGCTGCACGCCATCAGCAAGGCCCTGCGCGTGGGCCTGCAGGTCTTTATCTATGCGGCCGGGGCCTATCTGGCCGTAAAACAGGAATCCACACCCGGGGCCATGATAGCGGCCTCCATCATCATGGGCCGGGCCCTGGCCCCCATCGACCAGGCCATGGCCACCTACAAACAGTCTCTGGAGGCGCGCGAGGCCTATGGCCGTTTGAAAAAACTGCTGGATGCGCCACCCCAGCCACCACATATGGACCTGCCGGACCCGGTGGGCGAAATAACTGCCGAAAATCTCTTTTTTGCTGCCGGTAACAGACCTATCATCAAGGGTATCTCCTTCCGCATGCCTGCGGGCCAGTCTCTGGCTGTCATCGGCCCCAGTGCGGCAGGCAAGTCTACTCTGTGCAAGCTGCTGCTCAATATCTGGCAGCCTACCAACGGCAAAGTACGCATTGACCGAGCTGACATGAACAGCTGGGACAGCGAAAAACTGGGGCCGTTTCTGGGCTACCTGCCGCAGGATGTGGAGCTCTTTGCCGGCAGTGTGGCTGAAAACATTGCCCGCATGGGCGATGTGGACTCTGAAAAGGTCATCAAGGCCGCACGCATGGCCGGTGTGCATGAAATGATACTGGCCCTGCCCAAGGGCTATGACACACAGATCGGCGAGGCCGGGGCAGCCCTCTCGGGCGGCCAGCGCCAGCGTGTGGGCCTGGCCCGTGCCCTGTACGGTGACCCGCGCGTTATTGTGCTGGATGAGCCCAATGCCAATCTGGATGAAGAAGGCGAGGCCTGTCTGGCCCGTGCTGTGGTCAACCTGCGACAGAAAGCCACGGTCATACTGGTGACACACAAACCGCAGATACTGAACATTGTGGATAATATCGTCCTTTTGCAGGACGGACAGATAGCCCTCAGCGGCTCGCGGCAGGACGTGCTGCAGAAACTGGCCCTCATGCAGAAGCAGCGCGAAGAGGCTGCCAGGGCCCTTGAAAAACAGCAGAACCAGGTGGAGGGCAAGCCCCATGCGTAAAAAAATGGGTAAAGCCCTGGCGGTCATGGATGCCAAATTCATCAAGCCCGTGGTCAAGGCCACGGAAAAGCAGCAGGCTGCCCAGGGTGATGGCATTGAAAACCCGCAGCGCATCATCCGGCAGGGCCTGCTGGTCATTGGCCTCTTTTTCGGGGCCCTGGGCCTGTGGTCAGTGCTGGGGCATATCAGCGGGGCTGTGGTAGCGCCGGGCAAGATCAAGATCGAGACCGAGCGCAAGACCGTACAGCATCTGGAAGGCGGTATCGTAGAGGCCATTCTGGTACGCGAGGGGGAGGAGGTCAAAGCCGGTCAGGCCCTCATCGTGCTGGAATCTGTACAGATAGACGCCAATACCAGCATGCTGCAGAAGCAGCTGGTAGCGCAGGAGGCCGCACGTCTGCGCTATGCGGCAGAAAAGGACCTCAAAACAGAACTGACCTGGCCGGAAGAGCTGAAACAGCAGGCAGAGGCCTGCCAGAGCCTGGACGTACTGGCCAATGAAGAAAAGATCTTTCTGGCCCGTCGTGAAAGCCTGCAGGCCCAGCGCTCACTCCTGGAGACACAGCTGGCCCAGCTGGACGCGCAGATCGCAGGGTTTGAAGATCAGCTCAAGGCTGAAAAAACCATTATTGCCACCCTGCACGAAGAATTGCGGGCCAAGAGACAGCTCTATAAAGAGCGCTATCTGGAAAAGTCGCACATACTGGAACTGGAGCGCAACCTGGCCAGTCATCAGGGCAACCGGGGCCGCTTCAAGCAGTCCATTGCCGAGGCTCGGCAGCGTGCTGCCGAACTGCACCTGCGCATGCAGGACGTGAAGGTGCGCTTTGTGGAAGACGCCACCAGTAATCTGGGCAGACTGGATAACGAGATATTACAGACGCGGGAACGCCTGCGCCCCCTCAGGGATGCGCGCAAGCGTCTGCAGATCACGGCTCCTGTCTCAGGCCGCGTGGTGGACCTCAAGGTACATTCCAAGGGCGGTGTGGTACGGCCGGGCGAACCTCTGCTGGATATTGTGCCGCACGATAACCCGCTTATCGTGGAAACACAGGTGCCGGTCAACAAGATCACTGAGGTGCATATCGGACAGGATGCCCTGATACAGATGGATGCCTTTGATACACGCCTCATCCCGCATATGCCCGGCAAGGTGACCTATATTTCTGCTGACCGGCTGGAAGAAAATACAGCTGCCGGGGCCATGCCCTATTATCTCTGCTATGTGGAAGTGGACCCCAGAGCCCTGGAGGATGAAAAACTCTATCTTTCACCGGGCATGCCGGTGACAGTCTTCATCACCACAGGCAAGAGCACTGTGCTCTACTATATGATGGAGCCGCTCATCAAGAACTGGGACCGCGCTCTGCGTGAATGAGCATGCGCGCTGTTATCGTGTGTCTCCTCCTGAGCGTGGCGGCCCCCGTGGGCATGGGGGCTGCCGCGCGATTTCCCTTTGCCCGCCTGCAGCCGGGCAGCTTCTATACCGGGGAAGTGCAGCAGGACAGCCTGCGTCAGCAGGCAGAATTGCATCTGCTGGATAATGGCTATTTTGTGCTGCGCCAGAATTTTTGCAGGGGTGAGAGAAATTTTACGCGGCATATGACAGGCCACTGGCTGCAGACGAATGATGGTGCACTCCTGCAGATGGATAACAGCCACGGCCTGGGTCTGCGCTGCAATGTGGGTGGAGAACGCAATCTTTACTGCCCTCTGCCCGGTATTGGAGGGCAGGAAGTACAGACTGTGCTGCTGCGGGAAGGGGCCTTCACCATGCCCGAGTTCAGCGTCATGGGCAGACTGGAACAGCAGGGAGAGGGTTTTATACTGACAGACAGTGCCACTGGCCGGGTATTTCAGCTCAGGGAAAATGCAGCACTGGCTGACCTTGCGACACCGCTCTTTGTGGATGCCTTTATCAGGCCAGACAGTACGGGCTGTACCCTGCTGCGCCTGCGCAGCAGCTCCCGCAGCCTGCCACAGGCGC
Source organism: Desulfovibrio sp. (assembly GCA_017396005.1). GTDB lineage: Bacteria > Desulfobacterota > Desulfovibrionia > Desulfovibrionales > Desulfovibrionaceae > Desulfovibrio. The sequence goes on along the minus strand of JAFQNG010000050.1, from coordinate 32,676 downwards.
AGACAGCTGACTTTACGGCTGACGCTGTCCCGCATGTCTGGCTCATGCAGGCAGGGGACGAGGCAGCCACCTGTATCTTTACGCCTGAGGATGACAGACACGGCATTGTGACACTGTCCGGCCCTGGCCTACATCTGCGCCTGCCCTACAGAGTGGATGGCACAGCGCTCACACTCACAGCTCAGGATGCAGACAGGGATATGCTGCAGGGCCTGGGCGCTGAGGAGCTGCTCTATCTGCCAGCAGTGGAACGCTGGCGGCTGAGCGGCACAGCGCTTGTGCTGCATACGGAAGACGGACGACAGTTTATGCTGAAACGTGCGGACAGTGAACCGCGCATCTGGAGGATACGCCCATGAAGAAGTTCTGCCTGCAGGCCCTGTTGCTGTCTGCCCTGCTGCTCTGCCCTGTATCGGCCAGTGCCGCTGCCACAGCGTTCACCATGGAGCAGGCCGTGGCCCAGGCCATGAAGGCCAATCCTGGTGTGGAATCCAAGCTGCTCATGCTGGAAAGCGCCAGGATGAACATGGGTGTAGCAGCCAGTTATTTTCTGCCGCGTGTCTCGCTGGTGGCTACGACCAACAGAATCAAGAACTATGCAGAAGTACAGACCTATAACAGCGACAACCTGAGCAGCAAAAACTGGTCGCAGGGCTGGCGGGCCTCGCTGTCGCTCTTTGCCGGTTTTGCCCATCTCAATAACCTGCAGAAATCACGCCTCAATGCAGAGTCGGAAAAGGCCCGGCATCAGCAGGCCCGGCTGGAACTGGGCGCCAATGTACAGCTGCAGTTCCTGCAGCTGCTCAAATACCGTGAAGACCTCAAAAGCGCGCGTGAGTCTGTACGACGCATCGAAACACAGCTGCAGGCGGCCGAGGCCTTTGTCAAGGTGGGCATGGCGCCGTATGTCAATGTACTGCAGAATCAGACAGAACTCAGCAGCGCACAGCAGCAGGTCATCCGTGTGCAGAATGACATCCGCAATGCCGAGGTACAGCTCAATGCCTATCTGGGCCTGTCGCCCACGGATGACGTGCGCTATACAGGCAGGCTGAACGACTATGCCTCCACAGTGGCCTACAGCGAGGAAGAAGCGCTGAAAATCGCTCTGCGCCAGCGGCCTGACCTGATCATGGCACAGAAGTCTGTGGAAATAGCCCGCAAGGATATGCACATGGCCATGGGCCGCTATCTGCCCAGTGTGGACGCCACCTATGACAATATGAGCGTCAGCAAGGACTATGATGACAAGCGCTATGACGGCTATACCCGCAATTACTGGGCAGCCGGTCTGCAGTTCAACTGGGAGGTCTTCTCCGGCGGTGGGACCACCTTTGAGACCCTGGCTGAACGCAAGCGCGCTCAGGCCCTGCAGAAGGAATATGAAGACGCCATGTCTGGCGCACGCACAGAGGTCATACGCGCATTGCTGGACATCAGGGCAGCACGCGAGCTGACCACTGCCTCGCGCAAAGGTGTGGAAGCAGCCCGCGAAAGCTATGCCATGGCCAATAAACGCTATATGACCAACACCGGCACCATTACCGAGCTTCTGGACGCACAGCACAAGCTGACACAGGCAGAAACCGATGCCAGCCAGGCCCTGACGGAATTTCAGGGCGCAAGGGCCAGATTCTTCTATTATATCGGCAGAGAGAATCCGGGCCTGCGCTGAGCGTGAAGAACACCTGCGTGGCTTTCTGCTAAACTTTCTGCGCCTTGACTGGCGATCGACGAAAAAAGGGCCGCCCCACAGGGCGGCCCTTACAGATGCGATCAGGCTGTCAGGCCGAAATTACATGGTAGAACCGGAGGCAGCACGCTGCATCTTGATTTCCACCTTTTCGGTGAGGCCTTCATAGTATTCGCGCAGGATGGCGAGCACTTCGTCACGACCGAAGTGATCCGGCACATCAGCGCCTTCAGAGAGCATCTTGCGCAGCTTGGTGCCAGACAGAATGACGCGATCTTCCTTGCCGTGCGGGCAGGTGCGCATGGAGGCCATGCCATCGCACTTCTTGCAGTAGAAGGTCCAGTCAATGTTCAGCGGTTCGCAGAGCAGACGCTTGCCTTCTTCGGCGGGCACAGGCATCTTGCGGAAGATTTCCTGAGCTTCGAACATGCCGTAGAAGTCACCCACACCGGCGTGGTCACGGCCGACCAGCAGGTTGTTGATGCCGTAGTTCTGACGGAAGGTAGCGTGCAGCAGGGCTTCACGAGGACCAGCATAACGCATGTCCAGAGGATAGCCGGCCTGAATGACGTTTTCCTTCACGAAATACTTTTCCACCAGGGTGTCAATGCACTTCACGCGCACGTCAGCCGGGATGTCACCGGGCTTGAGGGAACCCACCAGAGAGTGGATGACCACGCCATCGCACACTTCCACGCCGATCTTGGCAAGGTATTCGTGCGAACGGTGCATGGGGTTACGCAGCTGCAGGGCAGCCACTTTCTGCCAGCCACGTTCGTCCATCTTGGCGCGCAGTTCGGCGGGGCTCATGTACACGCCGGGGAACTTTTCGGGGAAGTCGCCCTGAGAGAGCACTTTCACCGGACCGGCCATGTTGTATTCTTTCTGAGCCATAACCATCTTCACGCCGGGATGGTCACTGGGGGCCACTTCCCAGAACTTTTCAGAGTCAGGGCCTTCACCCTTGAAGACCAGCTCGCATTCCCACTTCTTGTCGGCTTCGGTCATTTCATAGACTTCTTCGACCTTCATGGTAGCCATGACTTCGCCATTGCGCACGAGGGCCACTTCTTCGCCCACCTTGACGGCCTTGGCGTCGTCAGCGGAAACGTCAAGGGTCACCGGCACAGGCCAGAAGGTGCCGTCGCTGAGCAGCATCTTTTCGCAGACGCCCTTCCAGTCGGCCTTGCCCATGAAGCCATTCAGGGGCGAGAAGCCACCGATGCCCATCATGATCAGGTCGCCCTTGGCACGGGAAGAAATTTCGATCTGCTTCAGCCCCGCGGCCTTTTTCTTTTCATCTTCCAGAGCCTGGCCTTCGAGCAAGCAACACACGAGGCCTTTGCCGCCATGCGGGGGTACCAACTTGGACATCGCGAGATCCTCCATAATTTAAGTTAAGAAACCGCATCAACGCCAGCACGCCGATACGCACGGGGCGACGCGGAATTGTGCATGCAGCTATCTTGTGAATAATCTAACAAAAAGTCAACCATCTGAACGATTTTTTTGCTCTGTCGTGTCACAACATGCCGACAGACATGGCATTTTATTTTCAGGCAAGGCAAAAAATCTTAGAAGGGCACCTCATCCATGCTGGCAGCCTCAGAAGGGAAGGCTGGGCCCATTTCCTCCTCCTGCCTGCGATGGGGCTGCCCGCCCGCATTGCCCTGCGGCGCTCCCATGCCGCCCTGCCCACGTGGGCCACCCTGGCCGCGCGGGGCCTGCCTGGATGCGCCGTAATCTTCTTCAAAACCACCCTGACCCCGCTGAGCATCACCTCTGCGATCCAAAAACTGTACCCGCTGGGCCTTGATCTCTGTGGTATAACGGTCCTGCCCCTGCTGATCCTGCCATTTACGGGTCTGCAGGCTGCCCTCCACATAGACCAGGCTGCCCTTGGTGAGATAATTGGCACAATTTTCAGCCTGACGCTGAAAAACAGAAACCCTGTGCCACTCGGTGCGCTCTACCTTATTGCCGTCACGATCGATATACGATTCGTCGGTGGCGATGTTCAGGCTGGCGATGGGGGCACCGCTCTGAGTGTAACGCAGCTCAGGGTCGCGCCCCAGACGCCCGATGATCATCACTTTATTCAGCATATTCTCTCCTCTGTGACGGCCTCAGGCCGTAAAACTCTTTTCCAGTTCGTCCAGCACGTCTTCCAGTTCATCGCTGAGACGATTAGCAGTACGCGGGTCCCATGTGGCCAGGGCCTCCTCGATGTCTGCCCTGATGCGTGCCGCCTTACGGATACCGGGCCCCATATTCTCCTGCCTGGCCTGTGACCAGTCAAGAAATGTCAGGCCTTCGTCCAGGGCGCGCACCATCTCCAGTACGCCGCGCTTTTCATGCCTGATGGGCACACTGAAGGCCAGCTCCGTAAGCCTGGGCCAGAGCTCCTCAAGCAGGTCTTCATTCCAGGTGACCGCACTGACCCGTATCTGCAGAGCCTTTCCCATGGCTTACCCCCTGTCCTTCCACTCAGTCTGCACCCGCATGATCACTTCCTGAATAGCCGACAGCTGATCGCGCGGGCAGACGCCGATAAGGGGCGCGCCTGCATCCACATTTTCATTGTACTTGAAATAGACTTCATAAATGACACCGTCAGGCCCTCTGTAGTGCAGCGGCACCTCACGCTTCATGCGCGACATGATCAAGATTTCCATGCCATCGCGTACAGCCACAGAGTGTGCATCAGAAGCACGTATCTTCTTGTCTACTTCGGGTGTGAAATAGTATTTGGCACGTTCAGGCGCACAAAAAAGATGCAGGGCCTTCTGCAGGATAAGACGCAGCACTTCCTCGCGGGTGAGCATATGCCGCAACACTGCCAGCGGTGTTCCCGCCTCTACGAACTGCCCTTCCAGTTCACTGTACAGATTGCTGATCTCACCCTTTTCAGGCGCACAGATGGGCTTGGGATTACGCTCCCGCTCCAGTGTAGCCAGCTGCGTACCGGGCTTTTCCTTCCACTGGCCCTGTGGCCCCAGCACCGTATCGCCAGTCCTGAGCCCGGCAAAGGTCAGCCGCCCGGTATGTGGCGTGGCGATAACGATTTCGCGGTAAGGGGATGCCTTGATCTCATCCAGCAAGGCGGAAATATCTATCATGATGTATCCGTTGTTAGCGATAGTACAGATTTCTGCCGCCAATGGTCAGCAATGCCTGTTTCAGATTGGCACGTATCTGCCGGCGATCCCAGATGCCCTGTATATGCCCGCGCGACAGGGCACGGTAGGAGCGGTGATACTTGGGCGGGATGTCCATACCCGTAGTTTCCTTGATGACGCCTGGTCCGGCAAAGCCGATATTGGAAGAACGCACAGCGAACTGATAGGGTGAGCAGCCCAGAAAGCTGGCCAGCGGCCCGGCAAAGGAATTGGTATCGTACAGCACCATATAGAGCCCGCCGGACTCAATATAACGGCGTACGGCCACTGTGCAGCGCGGCATCTGTATGACGCCGTGCGTCCCCTCCTGAATGCGTATGCCTGCTGTGCCGTGTACATAGGCCAGGAAGGGGTAACGTTTCTTGGCAGCGCGCTGGGCAGCCTCCACAAACTTGTAGCCCTCAGCCGCACCGACACTGCCTCCACGGAAGGTGCCCATAAGCATGGCTACCACCATCTTGATACCGTCAATGCGGGCCTCAAATGTCATACAGCCGCTCTTGGAGCCGGTCTTCTGCTGGGCCTCGGCCACACGCGCGGAAAAGTCGGGAAAGTCCAAAGGATTGCCCGCCTCTATCTCGCTGTTGAATTCAAAGACCGAGCCCACATCAAAGACGTTCTTCACATACCATTCCGGCTCCATGGGAAAATGGTAACCGCAGTGACTGCACACCCCGGCAAACTCGGCAAAGAGATCTGGCCCCCAGAGGTCCAGACAGCCGTAGGATGCACTGTTGGGGCATGTCAGAGTGCGATCTATCTTGAAACGCGGTGAAATATAGTTCCACTTACTCTTACGGCCATCGCCGCTCCAGGCTGAAAGAGCCGTCAGCTCCAGCTGGGCCTGTGCGTTCTCGGCGCGCCCGGGCAGTTTGTGTGAGAGCCTCCGCCAGGGAGAGAGCAGGCGATTCCTGAACAGATCCCACTCATTGCTCACTTCTTCCATCATGCTGCGCATCTGGCGCTGGTGCTTGCGGTAGAAGTCGTATTTGAATGTCCGCCAGGGCTTGGCCAGCCAGTCACAGAAGGCTGTGGCTGTCTTGGTCCAGAACGGACGACGGTCACAGGCGGCCTGGCGCGACAGACGCAGAAATTTCTGCTGACGGCGTTCGCGCAGGCGCTCTTTGGCTGAGGCCGACAGCCCCCAGCCCATATGCATCTCGTCCAGATTGGCATCAGCCTTGCGCCGGCGCGACAGCGCAATGCTCTTGAGCAGAGGCATGCGCCGCGTGGAAATGATGACCTCGTCCGTAGCCCGGATGACCTCCTGCCGCAGATGGCGGAAGAAATCGAAATGCCAGGGGCGGGCCCCCAGGGGCGGCTCCTGTACGATGCGGTCAATATAGCCAAAGGCCAGATTATCCTGTGCTGTGATACGCAGATGCTCGGCACAATGCTCAATAAGCTCCGGCGTAGCGCGCTCTCCCTCTTTGATGCGCCCTTCGATGGCTGCAGCCCCTTCTGGCGAGATGACCGAATAGTAGCCATGCGAGAGCATCAGTCTTTTATCAGCCAGGCCGATAGCCTCTGCCCCGCCCGAACCACCTTCTGATATGACGGCCACCACAGGCACACGCAGCCCCGCCATGCCGTAGATATTACGGGCTATCTGCTGTGCCGCGCCGGGATAATCCTCAATGGGATAGGACCCGGGCGTGAAAATATAGGCATGGATGGGGATGCCCTCGGTCTCGGCCACACGCATATACTGCAGCGCCTTGGCATTGCCCCAGGGCTTGACGGACCCGCCGTTGCGAAATTCGGCGCCATGCCCCTTCTCCTGCCCGATGACCATGACAGACTGTGTATGGCTTTTCTTGCCACTGCGACGGGTTATCACCGCCCGTGCAATGAGCATGCCCGGGTCAAGGCTGTGCTCGTCCTGGCCGCCCACCTCGGTGAAGTTGTCATAGACATTTTCAAGGATGTCACGCAGGCAGACGCGCTGCGGGTGCCGTACGATACGCACCTTGTCCATGGGAGTGATGCAGTCTTCCAGGCGTCGCTCCACATAGGCAAAGAGATCTTCCAGAGAGGCTATATCTGCATAGGGATCATCCAGCTGTGCCCAGCGGGCACGCTCGGTAAAGGCAGCCAGGCGCTCTTCCAGCAGGTTGGCGTTGTCGGCATGTTTGCCCGCAAAGATATCCTGCAGATACGTCAGCCTGTCCCGCAGGCTCTGTATGCGTTTTGCGATGTTGTTGTCCATACTGACTCTAAACCACCCGAAACGACGGATGGGATGTTAAAAATGCAGGATACGCCCAGTATTGGCTTTCAGAAAACCTACATTGGACTTGAGCGCCTCACCCGCGTTATTGCTGCCTTCCAGCCGCAGGGAATTCAGAAAGGTCAGGCCGCGGGCCTGAGCCTCATGCAGATCTCTTCCCCAGATAATGGCCAGAGCTAGGTTGGGGTCGAATTCTGTGGGGATTTCATAGGGGGCATCGCAGGGCACATGGGTCAGCATGGTCAGCCAGGGGGCCTCCTCCCATGCAAAACGCTCTATACGACCCACCCAGGGGGTAAAATTGTTGTCAGGGTCTTCGGCAATGAGGCGGTATTCTATGCCCACACCTTCTGTAGCAATATCCTCCTGGGTATAACCCAGGGGCTGCCCAAGGCCGGTACGTATCTGCTCAGCGATCAGATCCACCCCTTCCCTGCCGTGCACACGCGAGATGCAGGCAGAAACACCGTTCTCTACCTGAATGCGCGTATTGACCTCCATAAGAAAGGGTTCACCCTTACGGGTGACTATCCACTCCCAGGTACCCACATTGTCATAGCCTACCTTGCGGGCCATGGTCAGGCTGTAGTCCACGATATCGGTAAGTACACGCTCTGCATTGAAGCTGTATTCCAGGGTCTCTGGCGCAAAGCCGGGCGCGATCTCCACACGCTTCTGCAGACCTGTGGACTGAATGGAACAGTTGCGCGTACCAAAATGCACAGGATTACGCCCACTGCGGTCAGAAATCACCTGTACTTCCAGATGGTTGAAATCCGTGATGCGCTGCTCTATGAGTACGCCTTCGTCCTTGAACTGGCGCATGGCATAATTGCGGATACGACGATAGACCGAACGAAACTGGTCTGGATCATACACCTCCTCAATACCCATGCCGCCTCCACCCGCCGAGGCCTTGACCAGCACCAGCGGGCGCTGTATGCCCTGCTGCTCCTGAAAGTCAAAGACACTCTTGGCGATGCGCTCGGCCTCCAGCTCATCATAAATGGGCCTGTCAGAACCAGGGACCGTAGGTACGCCGAGACTGCGGGCCAGACGCTTGGTGTTGATCTTGTCACCCAGCTCTCGAATGATCTTCCACGAAGGGCCGATAAAGATCATCTTGCGGTCACGCTTGGTCACACGGCGGGCAAAACGAAAGTCTTCGGCAAAAAAGCCGTAGCCCGGGTGCACAGCAGTACAGCCAGCCTCATCGGCTACGGCCATGAGCTCATTGGCGTCATGGTAGGAAGAAACACGAAAAAGTCCTTTTTCTCCCCCTTTTTCCCGCGCCAGACGCACATGACCCGAAGCCGCATCTTCTGCTGTATAGACGGCGGTAAAGGCTACCCCCAGCTTGATACAGGAGCGCATGATGCGCATGGCGATCTCGCCCCGGTTGGCTACCAGTATTCTATGCTCGTGCAACGCCACAGGCGTTACGCCCGGGGCTTCGCCCCTGTCTTTTTTCCAGTCCTGAAGCTTGCTCAACGATATCTCCCGAAAAGCCCTGCCGCCTCTTGTGGCCCGGCGGGGCACAAGCTATGATACATGGGCTGTGCCCAAAAAATGCTCAGTTGCAGGAGCCAGTGTTATGCAAAATCCTCAAGAAGTCCAGCTTGCAGTAAGGGCCCTGCGTGCCGCGCTGCCCAAAAACATGAACAAAATCTTTACTGACGGTGCTGACACGCCCCCGGTAGCTGTGGTGCTGGGTACGGGTCTCTCCCCTCTTGCCGACAGCCTGCTGGCCGGGCAGGAAGGCTGCCCGGGCGTACGTATTCCCTTCAGCAATATCACAGGCATGCCACTGCCGGGGATAGATTCGCATCAGGGGGCCTTTGTACTGGGATGTCTGGGGGGTGTGCCCGTCATTGCCCAGCAGGGGCGCTGCCATCTTTATGAAGGCAGAAACCCGGCCGAGGTCTGCATGGGCGTACGCGTTATGGCAGGTTTTGGCGCTGAACGTCTTATCATCACCAATGCCGCCGGCGCACTTAACCCGCAGTTTACAGCCGGAACCCTGATGTGCATCAGCGACCAGATCAACCATACCGGCTGTTCGCCCCTGGCAGGCCCCAACCATGCAGCCTGGGGAGAGCGCTTTCCCGACATGAGCCGGATCTACGATGCCACTCTGCAAGAGCTGGCCCTGCAGACCGCCGGACGGCTTGACATCCGGCTGGAACGCGGTGTCTACATCGGGCTGCGTGGGCCGGAGATGGAAAGCCCGGCTGAAACGCGCATGTATCGCCAGTGGGGAGCCGATGCCGTGGGCATGAGCACGGTGCTGGAGGTCATTGCCGCCCGCCATCTAGGCCTGCGCGTACTGGGAATCTCCTGCCTGACCAATAAAAACCTGCCTGACTGCATGACCCCTGCCCCACTGGAAGAGATACTGGCAGTGGCAGCTCGGGCCGGGCATGATCTGGCCCGACTGCTGGAAGCTGTAATCACAGATATGAAGGCCGCGTGAAGCGCAGTATTATACGCCTGACCAAGACAGAGAGCCGCCCTTACAAGGGGCTCTCTGTCTCTGATCTGATATCCTGCCTAGCCGCAGTCGGCCAGTGCAGCTACCGAAGGCAGTACCTTGCCCTCAAGCAGCTCCAGTGACGCGCCGCCACCGGTAGAGATATAGCCCATTTTGTCTGCCAGGCCATAGCCTTCCACTGCAGCCACAGAGTCTCCACCACCTACGACCACAAAGGCATCAGAATCAGCCAGGGCTTCAGCCAGGGCTTTGGTGCCAGCACCGAACGGCTCGGTCTCAAAAGCGCCCACAGGGCCGTTCCAGACCACAGTAGCGGCCTTGCCCAGCAACTGGGCATAGAGGGCAACAGTCCTGGGGCCGATATCCAGTATCATCTCATCGGCAGGCACCTTATCCACATCATATACAGTTGCTGTCTGGCCGGGGGCCAGCGCTTTGGCTGTCACCACATCTACGGGCAAGGGCAGCTCCTTGCCCTGCGCAGTGGCAGCCTCCATAATCTTTCTGGCTTCCGGGATGAGGTCTTCCTCACAAAGGGATCTGCCCACGCTGTAACCGGCTGCCGCCAAAAAGGTATTGGCAATGCCGCCGCCCACAATAAGACTGTCTACCTTGTGCAGCAGATTGTCCAGCAGGCCCAGCTTGGTAGAAACCTTGGAACCGCCAATGACCGCTGCCAGAGGGCGGGCCGGTGCGTCCAGCACCTTGTCAAAGGCAGCCAGCTCGGCTGCCATCAACGGCCCGGCACAGGCTGCTTTGGCCGCACGTACAGCCCCTTCTGTGGAGGCATGTGCCCGATGCGCCGCACCAAAGGCGTCCATTACGTAGATATCGCCCAATGCTGCCAGCTGGGCAGCAAGGGCTGCATCATTCTTTTTTTCACCTTTGAAAAAGCGGATATTTTCCAGCAAAGCACACTGCCCGGGCACCAGCTTCGCAGCTCCGGCTTCTTCCAGATCTTTGTAGACAGTGATCTCCAGGCCCAGCAGCCTGCCCAGATGGGCGGCCACAGGCTTGAGAGAAAACTGCTCTTCATACTGCCCTTCAGTGGGGCGTCCCAGATGGGCCAGAAGCAGTACCGCCGCGCCCTTGTCCAGCGCCATCCTGATGGTGGGCAGAGCAGCACGGATACGTTTATCATTGGTGATGCACCCTTCCTTCATGGGCACATTGAGGTCTTCGCGGATGACCACAGTCTTGCCGCTGCAATCCATATCTGCCAGCAATTTGATAGGCATGGCGCCTCCCTGAATTTTTCTGATGCTATTTTTTCAAAAGAGCCTGTGCCATTTCCAGTACATGCTCTACCGTAAAGCCCAGACGCTCAAACACTACGCCACCAGGCGCAGACTCGCCAAAACGCTTCAGTCCAAGCACGGCTCCGTCAAGGCCCACATATTTATACCAGTAATCGGACGAGGCTGCCTCTATGGCCAGGCGACAACGCACAGCGCCGGGAAGTACACTTTCTTTCCATGCGTCATCCTGGGCATCAAAGATCTCGGCACAGGGCATGGAGACCACGCGCACCCGACGACCGGCAGCCTGCAGCTGTTCGCCTGCTGCCACAGCCAGCGAGACCTCAGAGCCGGTGGACAGGAGAATGATCTCGGGGGTACCCTCGCAATCACGCAGTACATAGCCACCACGGGCCATGCCTTCCAGCTGGGCGGCGTCGCGGCTGAAGAAGGGCAGCTTCTGGCGGGAGAGGGAAAGACAGGTGGGCATACTGCGGCACTCCAGGGCACTCTGCCAGGCTGCGGCACATTCGGCACTGTCACATGGCCGCCAGAGATGCAGACCGGGTGTCATACGCAACGCAGACAGCTGTTCCACCGGCTGATGTGTGGGGCCATCCTCACCCACACCGATGGAGTCATGCGTCAAGACCCAAACCACACGAATACCCATGATGGCAGCGAGGCGTACGGCATTCTTGGCCTGATCAGAAAAGGCCATGAAGGTACCCGCATAGGGAATAAAGCCGCCGTGTGCAGCCAGACCATTCATGATGGCTCCCATACCGAACTCACGTACGCCGTAAGAGACATAGTTGCCTGTGAAAGTCTGCGCGTCCAGCTGCTGCGAGGTTTTGGCCAGCGTGCCTACAGAACCGGACAGATCGGCAGAACCGCCCAGCATCTCAGGCAGAACCGCCACAAGATGATCCAGTACGCGCTGCGAGGCAACGCGGGTAGCCAGACTCTCGCCCCTGCTGACCATATCGTCCAGCGCAGCACGGGCTATCTGTGGCCAGTCCTCCGGCAGGTCTCCGGCCATACGGCGCGTGAATTCAGCGGCCAGTTCGGGGTTGGCACTGGCGTATGCGGCAAAAACATCGTTCCATGCTGCTTCAGCCTTCTGCCCTGCCGGACGGGCATCCCAGGCGGCATAGATATCAGCCGGTATGCTGAAGGGTTCTTCCTGCCAGCCCAGAGCCGCACGAGTCGCCTGAGCCGCACTTTCACCCAGCGGAGCGCCGTGTGAGGCGGCCGAATCTTCCTTGGGCGAAGCAAAGCCTATATGGGTAGTGCAGATGATAAGACTGGGCCGGGCTGTATCTGCCCTGGCTTCGCGCAGGGCCCTGTCCAGAGCGTCACTGTCGTGCCCGTCCACCGGGCCGATTACCTGCCAGCCATAGGCAGCATAACGCGCGCCCACATCTTCGCTGAACCAGGGATCGATCTTGCCATCAATGGAAATACCGTTGGAGTCGTAGAAAACAATGAGTTTACCCAGACCCCAGGTACCTGCCAGAGAACAGGCCTCATGCGAAACCCCTTCCATCAGACAGCCATCGCCACAGAAGGCATAGGTGTGATGATCCACCACTGTATGCTCTGCAGTATTGAAACGCGAAGCCAGCAGGCGTTCGGCCAGAGCCATACCAACGGCCGAAGAAATCCCCTGCCCCAGAGGGCCGGTGGTCATTTCTACGCCTGGAGTCAGGGCGCTTTCAGGATGCCCCGGTGTTTTGGAGCCCCACTGGCGAAAATTACGGATTTCATCCATGGGCAGATCATAGCCCGTAAGATGCAGCAGGGCATAGAGCAGCATGGATCCATGGCCGTTGGACAGAACAAAACGGTCACGGTCAGCCCATGCGGGATTGGTGGGATTGTGCTTGAAGCCGTGCCTCCAGAGGGCCTCGGCCATGTCGGCCATGCCCAGTGGCGCACCCGGATGGCCGGAGCGGGCCTGTTCGATGGCATCAATGGAAAGGGCACGGATGGCGTTGGCGCACTGTCTGCGGGTGGGCATGTATTCTCCCTTGGCTGTAACTGTTAAAAATCAAACTGACTGAGACACACCGTGCCGCCAGGCGCGGGCATTAACAAGGGACGGACGCTCTGTACACCCCTGAACGGCGGCCATGAAGGCGGTCAGCCTGGCATCATAGGGCCTGTATTTGAAAAAGGCCGAACCTGACACAAGAATATCCGCACCAGCATCCATGAGAGTGGCTGCATTTTCCGGGCAGGCTCCACCATCTACCTGAATGGGCACATGGTCTGCCCCGACCATATCCAGCAGGGCACGGGTAGAACGGATCTTTGAGAGACTTTGCGGGATGAAGGCCTGGCCTGAAAAACCGGGGTTGACGCTCATCAGGAGCAGAAGATCCAGATCAGGCGCAAGCCAGCGCAGCATCTCCAGATCTGTACCGGGGTTGAGGGCCAGACCAGCCTTGAGACCCATCCTGCGGATCTCGCTCAGGGTACGCTGCGGGTGTCGGTCGGTCTCGGCGTGTATGACCAGCAGATCAGCTCCGGCAGCCCTGAATGCTTCAAGGTAACGGGCCGGCTCTTCTATCATCAGGTGCACGTCAAAAAAAAGCCCGCTGCCGGGCCTGAGGGCCCTGATCAGCGGGGGACCGAAGGTGATGTTGGGCACAAAAGCGCCATCCATCACGTCCAGATGAAGCCAGTGCAATCCGGCAGCTTCCAGCTGGGCCAGCTCCTGCCCCAGACAGGAGAAATCAGCAGACAGCAGGGATGGGGAAAGTATCATCTGTTCTCACCTTCAAGGCCTCATTGCCCGGCCAGCAGACGACGCAGAGAAAGCAATTCGTTTCTGAACGTCTGTACGAAGTCCGGATCAGAGCCTGGCCTGCATTGCAGTGGGGCCGTGTCAGGCAAGGCATTATTACCTTCCAGCACACGGCGCGCCCCCTCTATAGTCATACCCTGCTCATGGAGCAGGTGCTGTATACGCCGCAACAGAGCAAGATGGGCTTCGGTATAAAGGCGTTGCCCTTTTTCTGTACGCAGGGGGGCCAGCTGCGGAAACTCCGTCTCCCAAAAGCGCAATACATAGGTTTTGAGATCAAGGATTTCCGCAGCTTCGCCGATACGGTAGGTCTTGTCTGCCATACGGCCCCCTGAAGCCTTCTGCATGCAGGGGCGCTAAACGCGCACCCCCAGTGTTTGCACCAGAGAGTGTGCCACTTTTTCCCTCTCCTTGTCCACTTCCGTATCCTTGAGGGTACGCTGAGCGTGACGGAAAGTCAGGCGAAAAGTCAGGTTGCGCTCATGACCACCCTCGGGTTCGAAGCAGTCTACCAGGGTGACTTCTTCCAGTATGGGCAGTCTGAGTCCCCGTATATGCTCAAGAATCTGGGCCACACGCAGCCCGTGGGCAGCCATGACCGTAATATCTCGTCTGACAGGCGGATACACAGGCAGTGGAGTGAAGCCCACTCTGGCCGCATCATGAAGAGTACGCAAGATCTCCAGATCAAATTCGGCCAGCCAGACAGCCTTGCGTGCATGGAAGGCCTCGGCCAGCGATGGCTTGACCCGCCCCATAACGCCGATCACGTTTTCACCAAGCTGCACTTCCACACAGGGGGCAAGGTAAGGATGCTCCGCCACTTGATGGCAGACAGGCGCAGGCAGATGCAGAAAACGCAGCAAATGCTCGGTCACACCCTTGATGTCGCAGTAATCTGCATCTCCTTCGGGCTGCGGCCAGGCCGTATCAAAACGCGCTCCATAAAAAAGCAGCCCCAGCATACCTGTTTCACGGGCTGTGGTCTCAGCTGCTGCATCAGCGGCAAAGACATGGGCCAATTCGAAGATACGCAGCCCCTGCGCTCCCTGGGCCAGATTATTACGCAGGCTGTGCAGCAAGCCGGGAGCCAGCACCGTGCGCAAGACATCCTGCTCTGCTGACAGAGGATTCATGATGGAGATGCGCCCGTCAGCAGGCAAAGCCAGATGATCCAGATCCTTATGGCCTACAAAACTGTAGTTGACAGCCTCATTCATGCCGAGGCCGGCCCCCCAGCGCTTGAGACGCAACCAGAAATCATAGCGGGATTCAGGCTCGGCAGCCCGCTCCAAACTGCGACTGACAGGCGGCAGCACAGGCTCAATAGTATCCAGGCCATGCACACGACCAACCTCTTCAATAAGATCAGCCTCACGGGTCAGGTCAGGCCGCCAGGAGGGCTGCTCCACCTGCCAGGTTTCGCCGTGAGCCTCTACCCTGCACCCCATACCTGTAAGCACACGCTCGTCAAATTCCGGTGTGAGCTTCACACCCAGCAAGGCATTGGCACGTGTGGGGCGGAAGGGTATACGGGCAGGCACAAAGGGTCTGGGCTCAGCAAGGGAGAGCCCACGCCGCACCACACAGCCGGTGCCACCCATGGCAGCCATCATGGCGCAGGCCCTGTCCAGTGCCCAGACAGTACGGCACTGATCTATGCCGCGCTCAAAACGGTAGGATGCCTCAGAAGAAAGCCCCAGACGCCGCGAGGTCTTGCGGATGGTACCAGGCCTGAAGACCGCACTTTCAAGAAAAACATTACGGCTTTCAGCTGTGATTTCACTGTTGAGACCGCCCATGACACCAGCCAGCCCCACAATACGCTCACTATCACAGATGCAGAGATCCTGCGGGCCCAGCCTGCGCTCCTGCCCGTCCAGTGTGACAAAGGTTTCACCCTGACGTGCAGCCTTGACCACGATACGCCCACCGTACAGCTTGTCCAGGTCAAATGAATGCAGGGGCTGGCCGCATTCAAAAAGAATATAGTTGGTTACGTCCACGATATTGGAGATAGAGCGCACACCTACAGCATGCAGACGATGACGGATGCGCATGGGCGATGGCCCCACGGCGATACCCGCGATAACACGGCCTGCATAGAGGCGACAAAGCTCAGGGTCGGCAATCTCAATGGGCACAAGACATTCTGGCCCGCTGTCATCCGTCTGCAGAGGCAGTTCGGGGATATTCAGGGGCAGATCGAAAGCCAGGGCCGCTTCACGTGCCAGACCCAGTACAGAAAGACAGTCAGCACGGTTGGGCGTGATGGAGATATCCAGCACTTCCCTGTCCAGCTCCAGCACATCTATGAGACGCGCCCCCACGGGTGTACCTTCCGGCAGCACCATGATACCGCTGTGATCTTCAGTAAGCCCCAGTTCCCGCTCAGAGCAGATCATACCGAAGGAGGGCTGCCCACGCAGCTTGGCCTTCTTGATGACGGTACCATCAGGCAGGCGCGAACCGACCAGAGCCACAGGCACCTTCTGGCCGACAGCCACATTGGGCGCGCCGCAAACGATGTGCAGCAGCTCCCCCTGACCCGCGTCTACCTTGCAGCAGTGCAAATGGTCAGAGTCGGGATGATCAGTACATTCCACCACATGCCCCACTACGATGGCACTGATGGCCTCATAGGGATGCCGTATGTCTTCCAACTCCAGCCCGAGCATGGTCAGGCGGTCGCCCAGCTCCTGAGCAGAACCCTCATAAGGCGTAAATTCACGCAACCACGAAAGGGAAAGCAGCATATTTTCTTCCTGTTTCTTTGCCGGGTCAGAGCCGGTTAACACTTATTGAAACGACCAGGCCGGTAGCCTGGACCCATTGTGCGGGTCAGGCAGCGGGCGGGGATCAGGTCTGTTGCCGTAGGCCCCGTACGCACCGGGGCTAAGGCGCTTGCGCGGCGCTTTTTCTGGCGGCGATACATCGTCAACACTATTGCCGTAGGCATCTGTATATCCCGGGTTACCGTATACAGTACCCGATGATCGGCCTGCTGCAGGCAACCTGTCCAGCGGGCGAGGCCCCCCTGGGGCTTCCAGGCCAGTGCGTGGGGCACTGAGCGCCGATGCCGCCCAGGCTGTACCGCCCCCCTGCAACGCATAAAGGATCAGTACCCCCAGCATGCAATGAACCAACAGATGGTATAATGCATTGCCCATATCAGGCAAATTGCCCCAGGAAGCGTACGTCGTTCTCAAAAAACATGCGCAGATCACCGATGCCGTACTTGAGCATGGCCACTCGTTCTACACCCAGACCAAAGGCAAAGCCGCTCACATCTTCGGGATAGCCCACAGCAGCAAAGACTGCCGGATCCACCATACCGCAGCCCAGGATTTCTACCCAGCCCGTAGTCTTGCAGACACGGCAGGGCTCACCGTTCACATGCCCCTTACCACCGCATATACAACAGGAAATGTCGACCTCGGCCGAGGGCTCCGTGAAGGGGAAGAAACTGGGGCGAAAACGCACCTGCGTGTCCCCGCCGAAAACAGCCCGCACAAAGGCAGTTAGTGTGCCGCGCAAATGAGCCATGCTCACGTCCTGATCCACCAGCAGACCTTCTATCTGATGAAACATGGGCGTATGAGTGAGGTCAGAATCCCTGCGATAGACCTTACCGGGTACCACGACGGCCACAGGGGGCCTGCGGGCAAGCATGGTGCGCACCTGCACTGGCGAAGTATGTGTGCGCATAAGAACAGTATCGGTGATATAAAGCGTATCCTGCATATCCCGGGCAGGATGCTCTGGCGGCATGTTCAGGGCCTCGAAATTATAGTGATCAATTTCTACTTCAGGCCCGGAGGCCACATCAAAGCCCAGTCTTTTGAAGATATCACAGATCTCTTCTGTGATGAGAGTCGTAGGATGAAGGGAACCCTGCCAGGGCGCACGTCCAGGCAGGGATGCGTCAAAGCGGGCCAGAGCTGCTGCCTCACGGCCTGCCTCAAGAACATGCTTACGTGCCTCGAACAGGGCGTTGCAACGTTCTTTAACACTGTTGGCGGCCTGTCCTACGGCAGGGCGCTCCTGTGGGGGCAGTTGCGGCAGTCGCCCCATAACCTGGGCGAGACGACCCTTGCGACCAAGAAAGTCCACCCGCAGATTTTCCAGCTCTTCCAATGAAGAAGCCTGGTCCAGCCCTTTTTCAAGTTCCGGTACCAGGCCTTCCAGAGTTGTGATCAGGTCCATGCAGATTCCCGAAGCCGCCTGCGCGGCACTGTTTGACAAAGCGGGCGATGGTATTCCGCCGCCCGCTGAAATGCGGCAATGCTGTGGCAGCCTTACTTCAGGGCTGCCTTGGCCAGCTCCACCACCCTGGCAAAGTCGTCTTTCTGATAGACAGCCAGATCGGCCAGCACCTTACGGTTCAAATCAATACCGGCCTGCTTGAGGCCGTGCATGAAACGGCTGTAGGAAAGACCGTTCAGACGTGCGCCAGCGTTGATGCGCAGAATCCAAAGGGTACGGAAGTCGCGCTTGCGATGCTTGCGACCTATAAAAGAGTATTGCAGCGCGCGCTCCACAGCCTCACGGGCAGTACGGTACAAACGGCTGCGGCCACCGCGAAAGCCTTTGGCGGCGTTCAAATATTTTTTGTGACGGCGATGACTGGCAAGACCTCTCTTGACACGCATGGTGTAACCTCCTTCACACCGACAAGGCGGAGGAAAGCCCGCCGGGTGAGCTGAATGAATTCATGCTAGCCGTTGGGCAGCATGCGGCGAACAGCCTTTTCGTTGGCGCTGTCCACCAGAGTAGACTGGCCCAGACGCATCTTGCGGCCAGCAGCCTTTTTGGTCAGGATATGGCGAAGGTTCTGACGACGGCGCTTGTACTTGCCACTGCCGGTCATCTGAAAACGCTTGGCCGCAGCCCGCCGGGTTTTGATCTTGGGCATGATACACTCCTCATTTCGGGGCAGGCCCCAGGGCTTCGGGGCAATCGCCCCGCACAATACAGATTCCCCGCCGCTCTCACGAGCACCGGGGAAGGCATAGTGCCTCAAAAAAAACTTTGCCGCAAGCAGATTATTTCTTGGGTACCAGAAGCATCTGCAGCGTACGACCTTCGGCGCGCGGCTCCTGTTCCACCTTGGCAACTTCAGCCAAGTCTTGCACAACGCGCTCCAGAATGGCCAGACCACGGTCCTTATGGACGATCTCGCGCCCCCGGAAAAACACCGTTATCTTACAGCGGTCGCCATCTTCCAAAAAACGACGGATGTGGCGCAGCTTAGTTTCGTAATCATGGTCATCAGTCTTGGGTCGGACCTTGATTTCCTTGATTTGCACTACTGTCTGGCGCTTTTTGGCTTCCTGCTTCTTTTTCTGCTGTTCGTACTTGAACTTGCCGTAGTCCATGATACGACAGACAGGCGGCTCCGACGTGGCAGCCACTTCTACCAGGTCAAGCCCGACTTCCTTGGCCAGAGTAAGGGCCTCATTACGTGGCAGAATACCCAGTTGCTCTCCGTCCGCTCCGATAACGCGCAGCTCACGCGCACGGATCATCTCATTACGGCGCACACCGTCCTGCGGCATCTCGCGCCGCGGTCTCATATTAGGCGAAGCTATAGCACATACCTCCCTGTTTAAAAGGCTCAGCCGCGTCGGCCCGGATCAGCTCGGCCACTTCTCTGACGGACTTCAGCCCCAGATTCTCCCCGTTGCGCAGCCGCACGTTCACCCCATCGGCCTGCACTTCCTTTTCTCCTACTACCAGAATATACGGCACCTTGGCCACCTGAGCCTCACGCACCTTGAAGCCCAGCTTTTCATTGCGCGTATCGGCCGTAGCACGGATACCCATAGCGCACAGCTCGGCACACATGCGCGCAACTGTTTCATCGCCAGCGTCTGTAACAGTCAGCAGGCGGGCCTGTTCTGGCGCAAGCCAGGCAGGCATGGCCCCGGCAAACTGCTCTATCAAAACGCCGATAAAACGCTCCAGTGACCCCATGATGGCTCTGTGTACCATGACCGGACGGTGACGCTCACCATCCTGCCCCACATAGGTCAGGTCAAAACGCTCAGGCAAGGTAAAGTCTACCTGTATGGTGGAGCATTGCCATTCGCGACCAATGCAGTCCAGCAGACGTACATCAATCTTGGGCCCGTAAAAGGCTCCATCACCTTCATTGACTTCATACGGCAGACCGGCTTTTTCCACGGCCTGTACCAGAGCACTGGTGGCCTGCTCCCAAGCTTCGTCGGTACCGATACTCTTTTCAGGACGGGTAGAGATGGCCACCTTGTACTGAAAGTCGAAAAGATGCATCAGATCACGAATGAGATGGATGACACCAAGAATCTCATCCTCCAGCTGTTCAGGAGCACAGAGGATGTGCGCATCATCCTGGGTGACCTGACGCACACGCAAGAGACCATGCAGTACGCCACTCTTTTCGTGACGATGCACTACGCCCAGTTCAAAATAGCGCTGTGGCAAATCGCGGTAGCTGCGCAGCTCATTCTTATAGATGAGCATATGCGCAATGCAGTTCATGGGTTTGACGCCGTAGGCGTCTTCCTCGATCTGCGTGAAATA
Organism: Desulfovibrio sp.; assembly: GCA_017396005.1. Classification (GTDB taxonomy): domain Bacteria; phylum Desulfobacterota; class Desulfovibrionia; order Desulfovibrionales; family Desulfovibrionaceae; genus Desulfovibrio. Next base: position 12,469 of record JAFQNG010000050.1, on the reverse strand, counting down.
CATATTTTCACGGTAATTATCGTAATGACCGGAGCGCTTCCAGGTTTCTACCCGCAGCAACTGAGGCCCCTGCACCATGTCATAGCCGCGCTTAAGGTGTTCCTTACGCCAGAAGTCTTCCAGAATGGCCCGCATGAGCATGCCCTTGGGCAGCCAGAAGACCATGCCAGGTGCAACATCCTCCTGAAAGGTGAACAGCGAGAGCTCGCGCCCCAGCTTACGGTGGTCACGCCGCTTAGCTTCTTCCAGCTGTTTCAGGTAGGCGGCAAGGGCCTTGGTGTCGGCAAAGGCTGTGCCGTAGATACGGGAAAGCATACGGTTTTTCTCATCACCGCGCCAGTACGCCCCAGCCACGGACATGAGCTTGGAAGCAGCAGCAAAACCCGTATGCGGTACATGAGGGCCACGACAGAGATCTGTAAATTCTCCGCAAGTATAGAGGGTGACAGTATCGTCTTCAACAGCCTCAGCCAATTCCACCTTATACGGTTCATCCTCGGCCTTAAAACGGGCTATTGCCTCAGCCTTACTGATACGCTGACAGGTAAAGGGCAGACACTCAGATGCGATCTTCTGCATTTCGGCTTCAATGGCCGGGAAGTCTTCACTGGAGAATGGCCGCTCCACATCAAAATCATAATAGAAGCCGTTGTCGATGGCAGGGCCGATGGTCACCCTGGCATTGGGAAAAAGACGCTTGACCGCTGCAGCCATAACATGGGCAGTAGAGTGGCGGATCATGGCCAGCCCTTCGGGAGAGTCGGCATATACGGGCACCAGCTCCTGGCAAGCATCTGTCAGGGGAGTGGCCAAATCTGTCAGATAACCCTCAGGCAGTACACGGGCTGCCAGCACTGACTTGAACTTCTTACCGCTCAGGGCCTCACGCAGGACAACGGCTGCATCAGCTCCTGCCGCTACTGCCACTGTCTGCCCTTCCACACGGACGTTCATGCTTACTCCTTATATCGGCTTTCAGAAAAAAACAAAGGGGAGGCTAACCTCCCCATTTCTGTCAAAAGCCTGGCGCGAACTGCCATTATCGCAGTGCGCCTCTATACTAAGGGGATTATCCCCGGAGTTGTAATTTGGTAGGAACGAGCAGACTTGAACTGCTGACCCCTTCCGTGTCAAGGAAGTGCTCTAGCCACCTGAGCTACGCTCCTACAAGAGGCAGATGTTTATTTAGCCGTAGTTGCCTGCTGCGTCAAGAAATTTTTACCACTTTTGAAAATTTTTTAAAACATCCCAACCAGCAAGAAAAAACCAAGGGGTGACGCGTCTTCCGCAGGTATTTCTAGAACTGTATCTTGGAAAGCTCCTTATAGGCTTCCAACACCTTACCACGCACGGCAGTGGTCATCTTCATGGCCAGGCTGGACTTCTGCATGGTTATCATCAGCTCATGAACATTCTGTGTGCGACCAGAGGCAAAATCCTCCACGGCACGCTGTTTGGCACTCTGCAGCTCGTTGACGCGATTTAACGATTTCGTGATGGTCTTAGTAAAACTGTTATCAGGCATGACAGGCGTATATTCCCGATCAGCATAGCTGATGAAATCTGCCTGTGCACCAGAATTTTCACCGCGGTCCACACGATCACGCAACAGGTTCTGGTCAAGAGTACGCGAAAAAAGCGTATTCTTGTTCACGGGCATACCCTGCTTCAGAGCCCCCTCCACCATATTGAAATGCTGCAACGCTTCGCTATAGGCCCGCATGCCCACTGACTGCATACTCATACTGTACTCCTGAAGACTGCAAAGCCTGTTACTTACCTATTTCCAGAGCCTTGAGATACATACCTTTGATGGCTTCCACTGTAGTGACGTTGGCTTCATAATTGCGCTGTGCACTCATGAGATTGGCCATCTCTTCAACTACATTGATGTCAGGATAGAATACATAACCTTCAGCATTCGCATCAGGATGGCCCGGTTCATAGACCTGCTTGAGAGGGCGGGTATCCTGCGTGACACCGAGGATACGCGTACCACGCAATTCACGGTCAAGAGCTGAACGCATATGTACCGAGAAAGGATCATCCACCTCTGTAGCAACCTGTACCACTGTCTTGCGACGGTACGGGCCACCATCTGGCGTACGTGTTGTCTTGGCATTGGCCAGGTTCATGGAGATGGTGTTGATACGCGTACGGTCGGCACTGAGGCCCGATGCGCTGATATCCAGTGCGGTCAAAAAATCCATAACGCCCCCAGCTATGCCTGCTTGGCATCCTGTATCAGGGTGGACATGCCTTCAAAATTCTTGGCCATGACCTGCGTTAGTGCCGAATACTGAAGCTGGTTTCTGGCATGCTTCGCCATTTCCTTATCCAGATTGACGCGGTCTTCGCCATGAATCTGACGGGGCTTAAACTGCTTGTCCCATTCAGGACCAAAGTTCTCGGGATTGAATGCTGAAGGCATATGCCCCTGACTGGTAGTGCTCATGCGGCCGCGCATGTCCAGACCCAGAGCACTCTGCAACTCTTTTTCAAACTCCAGCTCACGCGGCCTGTAATTGGGGGTGTCGATATTGGCGAGGTTGCTGGCAATGACATTCTGCCGCTGCAACTGCATGTCGAGCACCTTGCCGACAAGGCCGATCTGGCTGTTGAACAAACTTTTCATAGCGCCTCCAGCATTCACAAAAGAAACGATGGAAAGCAGCAAGCAAAAAGCGTTCCAAATATATTTATTTAATGATTACAACATACTGTGTAAAAATAATGGGAGCGCTGCCAAAAATCTGTCACAGGGCCATCTGCCTGTCAGCAACGCCAAGGTCACGTAACCGCAGATATACCTCAGCGCAGGCACGGGCATCAGAAGCAGCGTGATGATGCTCAAGATCTATACCGAAGTGCGAACAGACCATGTCGAGCTTTTTGGAGGGCAGAGGCAGACAGCGGCGTGCCCCTTTGAGAGTACAGAGAAAAGGTGTGGAAGGCGGTGTGAGTCCGGCAGCACGACAGGCAGCGTGCAGTACACGCCTGTCAAAGGCAGCGTTATGCGCCAGAAAAAAATGAGCATCAGCCAGCAGTGGCAGGGCCTGCTGCCAGACCTGCACGAAAAAGGGGGCCTCCCTGAGCATGGGCCAGGTCAGACCGTGGATATCACTGAAAAGTATACGGGACGAGGGCGGCCGTATCAGACTGTAGAAGGTGGCAGTGATACGCTCGCCTTCAATACGCGCGAGCCCTACGGAGCAGGCCGCATGGGCAGCATAGCCACAGGTCTCGAAATCTATGGCCACATAGATGGTTGTTTCCGAAGCAGATACGGGTGTCATGCCTGCTCCTTCAGCATTTCAGCGGCCCCACTGCCAGGGCGGCGTAGACAGTTTGAGACCCCATAGGCCTCTGCCCTGCTCTACGGCACGGTGCTCCTGTATGTACCAGCGCCGACAGAATAGCGCCTTACAGGTGGAACGGTTAACCCAGGCCAGCCCTTCCATGATCAGTTGATAATTAACCGATGTAGCCTTGACCTGCACCAGAGCCGTCAGAGTGCCATCACTGGCTTCACCCGTATTCTCCACATTGACTTCCGTGCCCTGAGGTAAGAGCTTCTGCAAAAAGGCATGGGCTTCTTTGGCGTAGGGCTGCTGCAACACTGGGGCATCAATGCCGTAGAGGCGCACTACAGTCAAATTATCCTGTGCTTGCGGCGTATTGCCAACCAGGATGGTATTGGCATCTTCCACACGGGCTACATAACCCTGCCATGCGTACGATATTTGAGCATAACAAAGAATGACCAGAATCAAAAATATTTTCAAAACAGCCCGCACCATGCGCTCTCCTTTATCGCAGCAGCATGAAAGACAGTCGTCAGTTTTGCATGAGTGTGCCTGTGTTGCACGGGCATTGTCAAGGTTTGTGCACTGAAAAGCCAGGGCATGAAGTTCAGGAGGCAGGGACAGCGCGAAGTGCCGAATTTAAGAAAAGCATTGTCCCAACTCGACCTTTTCCCAAGTACCCTGCCCTGCCCGCTCTTGCATCCCCGGTCAGTCATCGTTACATAAAGAGATGCCCGGTTCTGCACCGGCAAGCATTACAGCCGTCTTCTTCAGCCGTTACGGGAGCCCTCATGACGCCCCAAACAGAACAGTATATCAAAAAACAACTGCCTGAACTCTCCCTGCAGCAGGAGGCACAGCCACCAGAACCACAGACACAGGCGGCTCTCTGGGCTGCAGAAACAGCCCAGGCCATCGCCGATGCCCCCTCTGACTATGCCCGCCATGCTCAGGTCCTTTACGACCTGAAAAAAAATCTGGTAGACTACTGTGCTGCCCCCTACGGCTACAGGGGCATCAAAAATGATGATCTGCGATGGGATCTGGCCCGGCACATGCCAGCCTTTTCCACCGAAAGCCTGTATCAGAAGCGTTCTTCCTGGTTTTCTCTGGGCGGGGTCATTCTGACGGGCTATCTGCTGGGCGGAGCCTTGGCCGCCGTACTGGACTGGCTCTCACTGGGGGGAGAGATCATCCGCGTTGCTACCATCTGGGGTATGTGCTGGCTGTCGGAATACCTGGCCTCCCATCCTAGGGCGCGCACCCGCATCCTGGGTCTGCTGGGTCTAGGTGCGCTTGGCAAATTTTCACTGGATCTGCTGGGCGGCATGCTCAGCCTCAGTTCCTGGACAAGTATTCGTGGCGCCATCTTCGGTGGGCTTTCAGCCTTTAATCCCTTCAAACGTCTCTATCTTCTGCTGGGCGCTGCTGTACTTTTCGTACTGCTTTCCAAAAAGGTCACATCTGTGGACGCCGCCGCCTTTCGAGATGACTTGGAAAAGCAGCTGCAGGCCCGTATACAACTGCTGCAGAACTTTTTTGAGCGACTGGCCACACTTGAAGACCGCCTTGCCCGCCTGGAGGGCACAGACACTGCCAAGCGTGACCCGGTCAAATGCCCACGTAACGATTGTCTGCTGGCTCTGGACCTCATTGACATGCTGGAGACACTGGCCCCTGACGCCCGCAGATTCCTAGCTGAAAAGCTGGCGTTGGTTGGCTACGACACAGCTCTGGCCAAGGGTGAAGATACAGATATCCTGATCTGGAACAGCGCCGAGCACGACAGACTCTACGATATGGTAGGTCTGGTGCGCGATGGTGACACCTGCCATATTCTCAAGCCCTGGTGCATGTCCGAAGACAAAATCATCAAGGGTTATGTACAGCGCGACACAGGAGGTGCCCGATGAAAATCCTTGGCATGGACATGGGTACCACCAATACCTATATTTATGGCTCGGACGGAGAAGGTCATGCCCCGGAGCCTCTTGTCTTGCCACGCGTCAGCGACGATGCCGGAGGCATTGCCACTGTAGTCCTGTATGAAGATGACAAACCCCTGCTGGCAGGGAATATCGCTGAAAGCGAATACCATACCAACCGTGCCATGCAGGTGCGGCGCTCCCTGCGATGTCAGTTCAAACCCGAGATAGCCCACGGTCACTCCGAGGCCATGCGCTGGATGACGGATTTTTTGCGCTGCCTGCGCGAGGCCCTGCCTGCAGGAACACTGGAACCCGACACCCTGGTTCATGTGGGCATGCCCTCACGCACACGGGAGGACTTCAGCCTTAACCTGGCCCGCTGCTTCCTGGATGCAGGCTGGCCCCGGCCTGCCTTCGTGCGCGAATCCGACGCAGCCATGATTTCCTGCCTGCAAACCGGAGCTCTGGATATTGAAGATATTGAAAGCAAGGCTCTGATTCTGGACTTCGGCGGCGGTACCTGTGACTTCACTACCCTTGAACGCATGGAAGTCCTGCAGAGCAATGGCGATGCGCTCTTTGGTGGCCGCCTGTTCGATGACCTGCTTTTTCAGGTCTTCTGTGCACGCGATGCGGATTTTGCCCGGCAGGTCCCCGGCACGGACAGCGAATATTTCATTCACTGGATACAGTGCAAGGCAGAAAAGGAGCGTTTTTCCGAGGCGGTAGCCCGTGAAGACGAACAGGGTTCCGGCCTGAGGGCCGTCTGGCGCGATGCCCACGGGCAGACGCGTGAAAGCTATGTGCACGGTTACAGCAGGGAAGACTTCATCCGCGATGCAGAAAACTATGCTGCCAGCCCAGGCATGCTGGAGATGCTCTCTCCCTATCTGGGGCAGGGTGGCATGAGCCCCGAGGCCCGTGATCTGCTGGATGGTAGGCGTATCGGGCTTCTATCCTGGTTTCGCAGCATACTACGCGCAGCAGGCGACAGCCGCGACATCCACAAGGTCATCCTCACCGGGGGCAGCAGCCGCTGGTTTTTTGTCAGTCAGATGGCCCGCGAGATATTTCCCGCCGCAACCTGCGCCATAAGCCGCCGCACCTATGAAGACATAGCCTGTGGCCTGGCTCTGTATTCCATACTGGCCGCCTCACATGAGCGGGTACGTGCTCTGCTGGAACAGAAGGTTGAGGGCTTTGCGCAGGAGGCCTGCCAGATAGTGCGCAGCCTCTTTTCACGTCAGGCCGCGCAGACTGTACGCCTGTGTACTGAGCGTATTGTGGAACGCGACATCATGCCTGTTCTGGAGGCCGCGCAAAAAGACAGCAAGACCGTAGAAGAGCTGGAAAAAGCCTTTACTGAAAACATCAAAAACGATACAGGCCTGCTGACTGTCATAAGAGAAAAAACTGAAGCGCTGCGCGCTGAGATGGAATACGAACTGCAGCAACGCTTCCGCGTCTGGCTCAAGGAAAACGGCGTCTTTCTCACCCCGCGCTTCACCTTCTCAGCCCGCGCCCTGACACAGGACTTTCTTGATGCTGTCAGTGTCAAGGTGACGCGCCTGGCTTTTCTCAACATCATGGATTTCATGGTCACGGCGGTTCTGCCGGGAATCGCTGCCTATGCTGTGGGTGGAGCCATTGCCCATACCGGTGAGCCTGTCTCTGCCGTGCTGGGCGGGGGCATGGCCTTTGCCGGCGTCTGGGGCCTGAGCAGAGTGGCCAAGGGTTTTTTATGGAAGCGCCGCCTGCCCAAATTCTTTCTCACTGAAAAAAATCGCCAGAAGATCATTGCCAAGAACAAGGCCTATATTGAAAAGGCCCTGGGCAAGGCTTTTGACGAAGTGCTCAGCGACATGACCGATGAGACCGGGCGCAAGCTCAGACAGGCCCTGCACTCCATGATGGCCAGGCTGACAGTGCTCAATCAGGTACGCTGCACAGGCTGACATACGGGGGGATCATGGACTGTAAGGGCCTTTTGGGCATTGATGCCGGCGGTACGCACACTGATGCGGTACTACTGACACAGCATGACGGCGCCTGGCGACTGACCGCTGCCGCCAAGGTGGAGACCTGTCATGAAGACCTGCCCGGCACAGTGCGCAGAGTCCTGGCGCATCTGATGCAGGAGGCAGAAGCCACTGGCTGCGGTTTTGCTCTGCGTCGGGTGGAACGGGTGAGCCTGGGTACGACACTGGCGGTCAATGCTCTGGTTCAGGACAGGGGCGACAGAGTGGGTCTTGCCCTCTCGGCCGGGCCAGGCCTGGACCCGCGCCGTTTTGCCCTGGGCGAAGATGTGTGCATTGTATCCGGCGGTCTGGATCACCGCGGGGTAGAAGTAAGCCCTCTCGACTGTACGACACTGACGCGCGAGGCTGCCCGATGGCAGACATCAGGCGTGACTGCCGTAGCCTGTGTAGGCAAGTTCTCGCCACGCAATCCCGCACACGAACAGGCCATGGCCAGGGCTGCTGGCACTGCTCTGCCCGTGACCATGGGGCATACGCTTTCCGGGCAGCTTAACTTTCCCCGGCGTATAGCTACAGCCTATTTCAACGCCGCGGTCGCCCGCCTGCAGAACGACTTTCTGAACGCTGTGGAGGCGGCTCTGCGAGATCTTGGCATCACTGCGGCCCCGCGCCTGCTCAAGGCTGACGGCGGCGCAGCCCCCTTCTCTCTGGCCAAACAGGAACCCGTGCAGTCCATCCTTTCCGGTCCGGCGGCCAGCGTCATGGGCGTCATGGCCCTGTGCCCACAAGCCGCTAAGGGCTGCTCCCTGCTGCTGGATATGGGCGGTACCACTTCTGACCTGGCCCTTTTTGCAGATGGCTCTCCCGTCATGGAGCGTGAAGGTATGCTTCTGCAGGGCCGCCGCACACTGGTGCGCTCCCTGGCCTGTGTCTCCATTGGCGTTGGGGGAGACTCGCAGTTGCATGTAAGTGGGCACAGTCTGTCAGCTCTGGTCAGCGTAGGGCCGGAACGACTGGGGCCTGCCATGGCCTTTGGAGGGCAATCCCCCACTCTGCTGGACGCCCTCAATCTGCTGGACTGCCCAGCCGGTGATATGACAGGAACACGCGGCAATGTTGCAGCCTCTCTGCAAGGCGTGACGGCGCTGGCTCATAAATCCGGTCTGGCTCCAAATGAGCTGGCCCGCCAGGCTGTGGATGATGCCCTGACCCAGATCAGCCAGGCTGTACAGGAACTGGTGACACGCATCAATGCAAGGCCCATCTATACTCTGGCCGCCCTGCGGGCTGTGCGCGAGGTACGCCCTGAATGCATCTGGCTGGTGGGCGGCCCGGCCCACTGCATCCGCGAACGGCTGTCGGCAGCCCTGCAGATACCAGTATTCTGCCCACCGCACAGCGCTGTGGCCAATGCTGTGGGCGCGGCTCTGGCCCTGCCCAGCCACAGTCTTGAAATCTATGCCGATACCGGTCGCGCCCTTTTGCGCGTGCCAGCTCTGGATCTGGAAGAAAGCATCAGCCGCAGCTGCACACTTGAAAACGTAAAAGCCCGCGCCGTGACTCTGCTGACAGAACATCTGGCGCAGGCAGGTGGAGATGACGCTGCCGTAGAAGTGGTGGAGGCTGACATTTTTGCCACGCTGGACGAACGCGGACGCGGCTCCAAAGATATGCGCGTAGTCTGCCAGGCCAGGCCGGGTATTGCCGGTCAGCTGGCTCTGACAGATCTGAAGGCAGAATAGGCCATGCGCATTGTTTTGTTCGAACCGGAGATCCCGCCCAATACAGGAAATGTGGCCCGCCTCTGTGCAGCGACAGGCACAGAGCTGCACCTTGTGGAACCCCTGGGCTTCAAGCTGGAAAACCGCTATCTTAAACGGGCCGGGCTGGACTACTGGCCCCATGTACGGCTTTTCACCTGGCCATGCTGGCACGCCTTTGCCAAACGCCCTGACAGACCGGCAGCAGAACGCTGGATCATGACCTCGGCAAAAGTACACCATGCACCGGTGCCTCTGCAGCACTTTACCTTCCAGCCCGAAGACTGTCTGATCTTCGGGCCGGAAACACGTGGTCTGCCGTCAGAGGTTCTGAGCGCCTCACCTTATCACATACGCATTCCCATGCGTGAAGGCGGGGTGCGCAGCATCAACCTCTCTACAGCTGCGGGCATCGTGCTCTATGCAGCCTTGGCCCGTACCGGTCTGCTGGATGCCTGGAACTGATGGGCAGCCAGCTGGCTGACAGTTTTTTCTGAGCTTTCCCACTTTTTTTCTTGTGTGACGGCTTTTCAGACCGCATAATCAGGTCATGAACATTGCCGCTCTCTTTATCCGCCGTCCTGTGGCCACGGTGTTGATTATGCTCGGCATGCTCTTCTTCGGCGCTGCCGGTTACAGGAGTCTGCCCGTCAATCAACTGCCTAATGTGGATTTTCCCACCATACAGGTCAGGGCCGATCTGGCCGGGGCAGACCCGGAAACCATGGCTGCCTCAGTGGCTACACCACTGGAAAAAGAGCTTTTCACCATTGCGGGCATTGACTCCATCTCATCAGTCAATGCCGTGGGGCGCACACGTATTACCATACAGTTCGCGCTGGACCGTGACATTGATGCGGCAGCCCTGGACGTGCAGTCAGCCATCGGGCTGGCCCAGCGCCGGCTGCCCACCAGCATGACTACCCCCCCCAGCTTCCGTAAGGTCAACCCGGCAGACATGCCCATTTTTTACCTGCGCGTCTCATCTGACACCCTGCCGCTCTACCGGCTGAACGAATACGCCGATACGCTCATCGGCCAGCGCCTTTCCATGGTGGCGGGCGTAGCTCAGGTCATCATCTACGGGCAGAAAAAATATGCTGTGCGCGTACAGCTGAACCCTGACGAACTGGCCTCACGCGGCCTGGGCATTGATGAGGTGGCCGATGCCGTGGCTGCGGCCAACTCCATGCTGCCCACAGGTTCGCTGGAAGGGGCGCAGCGCTCGCATTCCATCAAGGCCTCGGGGCAAATGTTTGATGCCCGCACCTTCAGCGACACTGTAGTGGCCTACCGCAACGGCGCACCCGTACGCCTGCGTGATCTGGGCGAAGTGGTGGACAGTGTGGAGCAGGACAAACAGATATCATGGAGCACCAGTGGTGCCCCCTGCATTACCTTGGCCGTGGAGCGCCAGCCCGGCAGCAACACAGTGGAAGTGGTGGATGCCATCCGTGCCCTTCTGCCTGGACTGCAGCAACAGTTGCCGCCCTCGGTCAATGTGGAGGTACAGTACGACCGCTCAGAGACCATACGCGAATCCGTGGCAGAAGTGCAGTTCACCCTCATTCTGACAGTCTTTCTGGTGGTTCTGGTCATCTTTCTCTTTCTGCGTAATCTTCCGGCCACGGTCATCCCCAGCCTGGCCTTACCCATGTCGGTCATTTCCACCTTTGCTGTCATGGCCATATGTGGCTACAGCCTGAACAATCTTTCTCTCATGGCACTGACCCTGGCTGTGGGCTTTGTTGTGGACGACGCCATCGTCATGCTTGAAAATATTGTCCGCCATCAGGAAATGGGCAAAGACCCTCTCACAGCGGCCTTTGACGGCTCTCGCGAGATTGGCTTCACCATTATCTCCATGACCATCTCGCTGGCGGCGGTCTTCATCCCTGTGCTCTTCATGGGTGGCATTGTGGGGCGGCTTTTCAATGAATTCGCGGTGGTCATTATCACGGCCATCCTCTGTTCCGGCGTAGTCTCCCTGACGCTGACACCCATGCTCTGTGCCTATTTTCTCAAGGCCGGGCAAAAACACAAGGCAGGCTATGAGGGCCTGTACGGGGCTCTGGAGCGCATGTTCGACAGAATGGCCTCCCTCTATGCCCGCTCGCTGGCCTGGGTATTGCGTCGACGCTTTTCCACGCTGATGGCCTCACTGGCTCTTATCGTAGCCACGGGCTGGCTGGGCGTGATCATGCCCAAAGGTTTTCTGCCCAGTGAAGATATGGGCTTTCTCATAGCTACCACCGAGGCTGAACAGGGCATTTCCTTCCAGGGCATGCAGGAGGCGCAACACAGTCTGGACGACACGCTGCGTAATGACCCGCACATTGACCGTTTCAACTCCATTGTCGGGATCGTGGGCTCCAGCCAGAGTATGAATAATGGTATTCTTCTGCTGTATGCCAAACCCCATGGGGAGCGCCCCGGCATCAACAGTGTGGCCGAGCGCCTCAGAAGGGAGCTGAATACTTCCCCGGCTCTACGCGTTTTTGTGCGTGTACCACCAGCCATCAACGTGGGGGGGCGCTCTTCCAAGGCTCTTTACCAGTATACCATGTTCGGCCCTGATATGGAGGCCCTGTACGACAGCGCACAGAAAGTGGAAGAAGCCCTGCGCGCCCTGCCACAGCTGCAGGATGTCAACAGCGACCTGCAGATACGTAATCCCGAGCTGCGCGTGACCATCGACCGCAACAGGGCAGCAGCCCTGGGCGTCAGTCCGCAACAGATTGAGCTGGCCCTGCAGTCGGCCTATGGCTCACGCGAAATCTCCACCATCTATGCACCCAGCAATGACTATACTGTCTTTGTAGAGCTGCAGAAACACTTTCAGCAGGACAGTACAGCACTTTCACGTCTTTATGTGCGCTCGTCCCGCGGCGAGCTGGTACCTCTGAGCACACTGGCCAGCCTGACGCCAGGCGTGGGCCCCATTGCCGTCAACCACAACGGGCAGTTCCCGGCTGTGACCATTTCCTACAATCTGCGGCCCGGCGTAGCTCTGAGTGAGGCCGTAGCCGCTGTGGAGGCCACAGCGCGCCCTCTGCTGCCTGACAGCATCTCGGCCGAATCCCAGGGTACTGCCCAGGCCTTCCAATCGTCCCTTCAAGGTATGGGCTGGCTGCTGATTCTGGCCATCGTGGTCATCTATCTGGTGCTGGGCGTGCTTTACGAAAGCTTCATTCACCCACTGACCATCCTGTCCGGCCTGCCTTCGGCCGGTTTCGGTGCTCTTGCCACGCTCTGGCTGTTTGGTGTGGAGCTGGATCTCTACGGTTTTGTGGGTATCATCATGTTGCTGGGCATTGTCAAAAAGAACGCCATCATGATGCTGGACTTTGCCCTGGAAGCACAGAGGCGTGACCCCTCCACAGATCCGCTGACCGCCATCACCGAGGGTTGTCATGTGCGCTTCCGTCCCATCATGATGACCACCATGGCCGCCCTTATGGGTGCCCTGCCCATCGCCATTGGCATGGGTTCTGGTG
>JAFQNG010000049.1 GCA_017396005.1 Desulfovibrio sp. | reverse complement strand
GCATGGTTGCCGTAGGCATAGAGCACAGGCTCGCCGCCCTCTTCCAAAGGCTCGGCCCATACGCCGAACTCGCGTATCCAAAAACCGCCCACATCTGCCGGGATGACTATCTGTATCCAAGCAATATTGGGGTCAGCCTCATCACGGGTGATGCTGTCGATGGCCTTGCGGTAGGTCTCGCCCAGCAGGGCCACGGCCTCCACAGAGGGCGTAGGCACTGTGCCGCCCCCGTCACCCACGGCCACATGGCTCAGGCGTACAGGCTTGCCCAGGGCATGAGCCTGTGCCTCAAGGGCTGCCCCGGCATTGGTCAACATACAGTAGAACTGTGGTGCCTCAGTGCTTGGCACGGATCCTTCTATGCCGGGCGTGGTGGGCACAGACGCGGGGACAGTGGCAGTCAGTTGGTCGGACATACGCTACTCCGGGTATAAGATTGGGCGGCCAAAACGGCGTGACGGCGCAAAGCTACCGGGGCGGGCTGACGCTGCATGGGGCTGACACTGCTGCGTGTGATGCCCGTGCAGGCCAGCGCCATACGTCTGTGCATACGTGGCGCACGGGGCGCAGGGCCCGCAGGATGCACACTGGAACGGATCAGACCAGTACAGGAAAGAGCTGTGCGCACAGACAAACGCGGGGCCGAAGGAGCTGGCCCCACTGGATGGACGCTGGAGCTGGTCAGCCCGGCGCAGACCATTGCAGCACGCACAGGACAGGACACAGGTTCCGGCACAGGAAACCAGATGCGGGAGCTGGCAGCCGTGCGACTGACACCACCAAGGCCCGCATACACAGGCAACTTGTGTGTGCTGAAGGTTTCCAGGTAGTCCAGCCAGGAGCGCACGTTCTTGTAGTCGTAGATGAGGCGCAGGGCATTGTTGGCACTGGCCTCGTCATAGGGGGAGCCGGTCACGTCCATGCGCACGCGGAAGAAGTACGGCTTGCCCTCATACTCGAACCACTGGCTGATGGTGGTCGGTACGCGCAGGGCTGTTTCCAGGGCATGGCGTACTGCCCAGGGCGTACCGCGTCTGCGGTGCAGCAGGAGAGAGCTGGAAATGAGCTCGCGCTTGGCCTGTACGCTCACAGCAGCCTCATAGCCCTCCACATGGAGCTGCCAGGCCAGATAATCCAGTGCTGCTTCCGGCAGTTCCTGCAAGCCGCCCGACAGTTCCGAAAGTCGGGTCATGGGCGGCAGCATGGGCACAGGGTCCACAAAGCCCGTGTCATGGGCCAGACGCGCATAGAGCAGTACCTGCGGGATGGCGCGTGTGGCCCTGCCCAGCGCCTGATCCAGAGCATCGGCTGCGGCCCGCAGGGTCGGATCTGTGGCAATGGAATGCGCCAGCAGGTCACGGAAGGGGGTGGAACCGATGCGCCTACTCATCTTCCAGCCCTCCGAAGACCAGCTCCAGTGTGCCTTCCCGCGCTATCTGCGTAGGGGTAAGGCGTGTGAAGTGCGGGCTATCCAGCTCCACACGCTTGGCCCCTGCCTGCTGCACGGCAGCGATCAGGCGGCTGGGATTGATGTCTCTGCTGGGCTGACTGCGCTGCCAGAGCCGGAAGCTCTCAAGAGCCTGCGTCACAGCCACACTTACCCCGGAAAGCAGGGTGGCGTCAGAGCGGCGCAGATACCAGCGGCCCTGCACCGTGTATCCAACCACCTCCGGCGCAGCCACCACGACCTTGTCTGTAAGGGGGCGCACTGTCTCGTGGGTCAGGGCTTCGTCCACCAGAGCGCACATGGCATCATCGGGCAGCTCGCCGTCAGTCAGTACAAAACGCACATCCACCACACCCGGCTCTGGCGTGGTGACAGCCACAGCCAGGATGTCGGCACTGACAGCCAGAACCCGTGCCTCATAGGCCCCGGTACTGCCGGCGACTGTATAGGTCTCTGGCGCAAGGCGGATGCGCTCGCGCAGGCGCTCGTCATCTTCCACATCTGCGCCCTCATGCGAGGCATCGATATTTTCAACGCTGCTCACATAGGGCAGCGGATCCACCAGCTGTGTCACCTGCCCGGCCACAAGGCCCGTGCCCGCTGCCCCTTCTGCGGTACACAGGGCTGCCGCGTTCACAGACAGCTCTCCGGCCCGGATGACGCTCTCACCAATGGTGGCAAAGGCTGTCTTGCCGTCCTGTGTGGCCACACGCGTTCCTGCCGGTATGGTCACGGGAAAGTCCAGAGCTTCTGTCACATGAAAACGCAGGGTCAGGCGGGCCGGTTGGGCCGGGATACGGCTCACGCCCATGAGTGCGCCCAGATGGTCAAGATGTGCGCCCTGGGCAAAGGCCAGCAGACCCTGCCTGCCTGCCAGGTCTATGAGCTGGTTCTGTACACCCACTGTATAGGCTAGGCTTTCCAGAAAGAGACGCACCGGGTCAGCAGGCTGAAGGGTCAGTCCTGTCAGCCGCTCATACGCCGTGATGACAGAGGCTTCCACCAGAGAAACATCCAGCTCGGCAAAGCTGACAGACGGCAGGGCCGCAAGATCGACACTAGACGAAGTCGTCACGGTACTCCTCCCTGATCTCCACGGTCACACGGGGCAGAAGACGCCCATCTGCCGTGTCATCGCTGGAAAAGCTGATGTCCTGCACCCGGATACGCGGCACATACTTGTGCAGCTGCTGACCGATCTCGGCCACCATGTACTGCATGGCTTCAGGCATGGGCGCGTCCACATAATCCCAGGTCAGGCCGAAATCCCTGTCCAGAGGTACAGAGCCCTTGCGCGTGGCCAGCAGGATACGGATCTCCTGCGCCAGAGCCGTCAGGCCCACAGCCCCCACCTGCACGGCCACCGGTTTGGCCATATCCACCACAAGCGTTCTTGCCATCAGTTGTACTCCAGCAGGCTGAGAGCCACTTCCGCAGAGAGCGTCACACCAAAGTGCAGCTGGCGATGGGTGACCTCAAAGGACTTGAGCACATTCATGCCGTAGTAACGCAGGCCGATGACCAGGGGCATTTCCTCACCCGTAGCCGTAAGGCCCTCCAGGGCACGCAGGCGTAGATTCACGGTGGAGAATTCTCCCAGGGGCACTATCTGCACGGTCAGGGAAACCGGATCCAGATTGCGGCCCATGTGCTGCAATTTGGGCAGGCCGGAGACCACCTTATGCTCGGCATAGACCTGCTCGCGCGTCACTTTCAGATCGCGGAAGGTGCAGACTTCGGCCTCGGAAACCGTGAAGGGGAACAAGCCCAGCAGGCCCTGGTACATCATTGCGGCACTCCTGTGGTGCCGCCGTGCGGGCAGGGATGGACGTGCCTGAGGAAGGAGATCCCCTCCACAATGATGTCACCGTCCTTCAGGCGGAACGTGCCCGACATGGTCGCCGATGTCCCTCCGCCTCCAGAACCTCCCATATTCATGGACGGAGCACTGAGGTTCAGGTTCTGTGCGCTCTGCACACTGACTGCCCCCTGGGCTGAAGCCTGTAACGGGCCGGTGATGGTGGCCTTCACGCTGCCGCTGGTCACAAGTTCCACGTCCCCCTTGACGTTGGCCGTGAGCTTATGGGCAGCCCGGTCGTATTCCAGAACAGTGCCATCCGCGAATTTTCGATGCCACTTGTCACCGCTGGTCACGGGCGGGCTGGCCTTGCCGTACATGGCCCCCAGCACAAAACCCTGCTCCAGACCAAAGGGCAGGAAGAGGCAGAGCACCTGATCGCCCACATCCGGCAGATCATACTGGCAGTCAGCCTTGGCTCTGGGCGTGAGCACCGGCAGCCAGTCTGTCACCAGGGGGGCACTGGTGGTGTCTTTCAACTCCACCCTGACGCGCATGGTTTCAGGCTGGCGGGCAGACACGAAGCCCAGGCGTATCATCTGGGCCATCACGTCACGCATTTGCTCTTCGCTCATGTCGCCCCCTAATAATCCAGTGCCTTGACCAGCTCGACACTGGTGCGATACCCGGCATCACGGCTCAGAGTGTGGGTAGCCTGCTGCACCACATAGTCAGTATCAAACTGGCCCCAGCCCGACAGGCGCAGCACAGTACCGGCCCGCAGTCGCGTATCACCCATGCACTCGAAACTGCATGTCATCTCCTGGCAATTCTTTGCCCGCAGCTCTGCCTTGGCCACGCGTTCGGCCTGGGCCGGATGCTCGATGCGCTTGTTGATGGTCAGTACCTTGCCCGTAGTGGGCGGGACTTCCGGCTGATAGGCCTGTTCTGTGGTTTCCGACGTACAGGCATCGGAATAGCCCACCACGCACTGGGTATAGACGCCGTCCAATGTGCGCCGGAAGGAAATGCGGCTGGCATCCATCTGGCCTCTGGCCAGCTCCAGCGGCTCAAGGGCGTCAGCAGTCTGCCCGGCGTATATGACGCACAGACGGCTCTTGAGGGCCAGGCGCAGCCCCTGCTCCTTGGTGATGCGTTGCAGGAAGGCCAGATCGCTTTCCTGCCGCTGTTCCACCCGGCCATAGACGATGGCCGGAGCCTTGTAGAGCAAATCCAGCCCAGCAGGCCCCACCACATCAGCTGCCACGGTAGACAGCGGCGCGTCTGCCCAGGCACGTGTCTTGCGCTGCAACATGAGGCTGGACTTGGCGCAGGCCGGTACAGCCTTGATGCTGACCACATCGCCGCCTTCGGCACTGCTTTCAAGGGTCAGCTCATCCACTTCAAACTCGCCGCAGTCCAGCTCTTCCTGCCCCAGGGAGCGGAAGTTCTCGGCACGGATAAGGGCTTTCAGACTGTGGCCATACTGCGGCAGCCAGTCGCCCTGCCACAGCCCGTCACGGTCTTCCAGGGTCAGTTGCAGATCATCCAGCTCGTCATCGGCCTTGTCTGTCCAGGAGAGTGAGAGCAGATGCGGGGACATGTCCACCGTCACGTCTGTCCCCTCGATACTGATGATGGCCTGAGCGCGTCTCATGGTTACATCCTTTCCCACGGGGGCAGGTTGCGGACTGCCCTGACAGGGACATCCGGCACAGTCAGAGCCTTTTCTCCACCAAAAAGCAGCGTGTCCATTTCATCCACATTGACAGGGGGCAATGCGCCCATCTGCTTTTCAGATCCCAGACGTTCACGGGCTATCTGATCCCATGCCTGCCCCTGGGTGGAGACATATCTACTGGGCATAGGCTGTCCTCCTGCGGTCGGACTGCATCCTGGCCAGGGCGCGGCGCACCAGGGCCTCCATATCCGGCTTGAGGGATTCCAGAATCTTGCGCACAGCACGCGGGTCATCACTGATCAGGTCGAAATTCTGCGTCAGATCAATGCTGATACTGGACGGGCCTGCCTGCCGATCGCGCTCCCTGCGGCTCTGGGGCAAAAGCGAAGGCGTCTTCGGCAGCGCAGGCTGACTCGTGGGCAGTGCCGCACGAAGCGGGCTTGGTTTATCACCGGCTGTAACCAGGGCAGGCTGCTGACGGCTTTCACCGGCAAGGAAGCGGCCCACAGCAGCAAAGGGCTGCCCAATGGACTGACTGAGGCTGGTTGTGACGTTCTGCCAGAGGCTGCTCTGCCTTTCAGCAGGCACAGGACGCTGTCCCAGCGTTGGCATGGCTACGGTTAACGGGGACGCGGTTGCTGCTGGCTGATCCTGCGTGGCCTGCACTGTGACAGCCAGGGGCGTATCTTGTGAGCCTTCCTGTTCCAGGGTCGGCATGGCCACGGTCAGCGGAGACTCTGCTGCCGTGCCCAGGGCAGGAGCACGTTCTGTTTCCGCAGTCGGGAACATGCGGGGCATGGTCTGCCCCAGAACACTGCCCAGGCTGCGCCGTAAACCCGTACCCAGGCCCTCGGCCAGAGAAGGAGGCTGCGGCACGAGCTGCTGTTCTGCTGCCTGAATCGCTGCTGATGCTGGCTGATCCTGCGTGGCCTGCACTGTGACAGCCAGGGGCGCGTCCTGTGCGGCTCTGGCCGCAGGCATGGTTTCGGGCATTCTGCTGGAAGCCGGGATGAAAAGCGTCTGCGGGGCGTTGTTGTCACCAGCAAGGGTCACTACCGTGACAGGACCAGCACTGCTGCTGCGTGCGCTCCCGCCTCCTGATCCGACGCCACCACGCTTGCCGCCCTTGGCCTTTTCCTGACTTTCAAGGAAATCCGCATAGGACTGCTTGAACTGTTCCGGCGCTTCCGGCTTGGGTGAAGTGGCCATGACCGGCTTTTCCGGCAGGGTATTGGGGGCAGCAGGCTTCTGCTGTGCAGCCTGGGCATTGCTGCTGGCCGGCTTTTCCTGTGCCGCCTGCGCTGTGGAAGCCAGGGGCTTGTCCTGTACATCTGTAGCTGTCTTTGCGGCAGACTTCTTCTCGTCTTCATCATCCCCAAAGGCGGCATTCCA
The DNA here is from genome assembly GCA_017396005.1 of Desulfovibrio sp. Lineage (GTDB taxonomy): Bacteria > Desulfobacterota > Desulfovibrionia > Desulfovibrionales > Desulfovibrionaceae > Desulfovibrio. Next base: position 14,741 of record JAFQNG010000049.1, on the reverse strand, counting down.
GGCGTTACTGACTGCGCCTGTGATCTTGCCGATGGTGGAGCCTACAGCGCTGATGGTATCGAAGATCCATGCAAAATTTTCACGCAGCCAAGAGAAGAGCCCCGAAAACACGGCAGTGATGCCGTTAACGATGCCGCTGAAAAATCCCGTGATGCCGCTCCAGACAGCGGTAACTCCCTCAAAGGCCCAGGACGCCAGGCCGCTTATGCCCTGCCATGCTGTGCCGAAAATACCCGTGATGCCCTGCCACAGGCCGCTGAAGAAGACAGTGATGCCCTGCCATATCCCCACTATAAAGTCCCGACCAAAGACAAAGACACTTGTGATGAACGACATGACACCGGGGAAGATGGCAGCAAGGTTCTTGCCCAGCTCGGAGAAGAAGACGCCCAGACGGCCCCAGGTGTCTGTCACCCAGGCCCACGCAGTGGACATGGCTGAGGTAACGGCATCCCAGTTGTCAATGAGAGCCATGATGCCATAGCTCACAGCTACCAGTATGGCCCCGACACCGGAGGCTACCAGTATGCTGCGCAGGCCAATGGCAAAGACGCGAGCCCCTGCACCAGCGGCTGTCATGCCTGCGCCTGCCGCCGTACCGGCTGTGCCCAGAGCCGTGGAACCGGCAATGGCCCCGATCTGCGATGTTGCCAGCCGCAGAAGCACACTGCGCCAGGCATTGGTGGAGGTTCTGACGATGTTCATGACCAGAGCCACGCCCAGACCGCCCACGGCCAGAGAGGCCAGTACAGCCACTCCTGTCATGACCACAGCTGTCAGTCTGGGGAAACGCTCTGCAAGGTCATTGACGAAATTCACTACACCTGTCAGCCCACGTGCCACTGCCCCCACAACTGGCAGAACGGCATTGCCCATCGTGATGCCCAGATTGCGCGTGCTCTGCGTAAGCTGCGAAATGGCCGTAGCCGTGGTCTTCATGCGGTTGGCGTATTCCTGCTGTACCGAACCGGAAACTTCGCCATTGGCAATCTTGAAGGACTTGCGCAGCAGGTCGATATTCGTCATGAGCGGCGCGATGGCCGCGATGGATTCATCCCCGAACAACTTTGAAGCAATACTGTTACGCTCTTCGGGCCTGACTTTTTCCAATGCCTCCAGAGCCATCATGATGGCCCCTTCTGCATCGTCATAAAGCATCTTCTGCAGCTTGTTGGGGTCAATCTGGAGGTAGCTGTAAATGCCGGCCTTTTCCTTGGTCAGCCCGGCAGAGCCCGCAGCCATGACCTTGACGAAGTTTTTCATGGCCGTGCCGCTGACTTCCACTTCAGCCCCGGCAGACTTGAAGGCCGTGGCCAGCGCGGCAATACTCTGAGTGGCAAAGCCTGTGCCCTTCATCAGCGGCCCAAGGCGGGTGAAAATCTGGTCTATCTCGCCCGCTTCGGCATTCATTTCATTGGAAAGGGCATTGATAACATCTGCCGTATGTCTGGCCTGTTCCGAAGTCAGCCCCATGGACGACTGCCAGGTGGCCAGAGACTTGCCTGCCTGCTCGGCACTGACGCCCCAGGCAATGCTCATCTTGACGGCCTGATCGGCCACACCCACCAGCTCCTCACGCGCCTTGCCCAGACCGGCCTGGGCAGCAGCAGTCATGATGGTGACCACATCCTCGAAGCTCTTGCCCGTGCGGTTGGACATTTCCTGCGCATCGGCAAAGACCTGCTGCATGACGGATTCCGGCGCATCCATGACCTTGCGAAGGTCGGCAAAGGTATCTTCGGCGCTGATGGCCAGCTTGACCGGCATGGCCACCGTTGCTGCTGTCATGGCCGTGCCCAGCAGGCGACCGTGCAGATCGGCACGCTCGGCCCTGAGCGCGTCTGCCCGTGACATGTTGGCAGCAAGGGCAGCCTGTGCCTTGCGGGCCTGTTCGATTTTGCCCGCCAGCTTTTCATATTCCACCCCCAGACCGCGCACGCTGCCGCCCAGGGTTGCGGCCTGAGCCGTACTAGCTTTCCAGCCTGCCAACTGCCGATTCAGTGCGCCGGAAAGGCCGTCCACCCGCTTCTGCGCCTGCTCTATCTGCCGGGCCAGCAGGCCGGATGCCCCGCCCGCTGCCGTGGCGCGGGTCTGCAGGGCTGTGAGCGTGGACTGCGCTTCCCGCAGGGAGCCGGAGAGCCCCTTGATCTTTTCGCGCTGTGTGGCCATAGCCGCACCCAGCTTGCCCACAGGTGTCCCTTCCATCTGACGGATGGCCTGGGTAACCATGCGGACCTGCCCGGCTGCCCCCTGAAAGGCGGCCTTGTAACCGCCTGTCAGGCTGGCATTGAGTGCGAACGATATGGCTATTTCACGCGCCACGGCTGTTTTCCTTTTCCATGTCCTCTGCCGCCTCCAGATAGGCGGCGAACTCCTGCGGGCTCATGCCCCGCAATTCGCTTCTGGGCCACTGGCTGTAGCGACCCAGGGCCAGGATGGCCTGCCTTAATCGGGCAAGTCGTTCTCCGCTGTCCCATCCGTCATAGGGTTTTCCTCTTCCGGGCTTCCGCCGTTCAGCTCGTTGAGGGCCATGCGCAAGGCCGCATAGTCAGGGCCGCACATATTGCGTATGGCGTCATAGGGAAGCCGGGTCAGACGGGACATGAGGCACATCTCCACGGTTACGGCATTCCTGGCCCGTTTGATCTGTATGGCCTGCTGCATGGCGTCTTCCTCGTCGCCCACGGTGGAACGCCGAATGATGACTTCCGTGATCTGCTTGCCACCCACTTCAATGGCTTCACTGAGAATGACAGTTTTGTTCCTGGACATGCCTTTCCTCCTAGACATTCAGGCCCATCTGGGCGCGTACCCTGGCCAGCTTGTCATCACCGTTGACGCGGTGGATGAAGTTGAGTTTGTCGATGAGCAGCTTTTCTTCCCCATCGAGGAGGACTTCCAGACGGGTGACTTCCATCTCCACCTCATTGCCGTGTTTCTTGCCCTGTTCCATGGTGCCCAGCGGGGCGGATTTGACACGGCCCAGCACATTGATGCGGTACTCCACAGAATCACGGACACTGGTGGCATCGTCAGACACCTGCAGGGCGCTGTAGCACTCGAACAGGGCTGTCTGCGTCCAGTCCAGAATCTTGAAGAATTCGGGCGTCATGGAGATAAAGGTCATCTTCAGGGACATGGCCTGCGTGATGCCGATGGTGGGGTTGTCTATCTCGCCGGCAATGCCGGAGCCGGACAGGGTCTCGTTCATGTACTGGATCTGCGGATGCTCGATGACGGCAATACCCAGCATATCCGTACCCTGGTGGTAGACGCGGAACGCAACGGTTTGTTCAGAACGGCGCGGCATATGTCAGCCTCCTAGCCGAAAAGGGCCTGCAGGTTATCGGTGTCGAACTCGAACGTGCCTTCGATGTCCCGTGCTGCCGGAGGCGGCGTGATGCGCAGGTTGAAGCGCATGATGCCGTCGATCAGATCGGTAGTCGGGTTCTTGGTCTGGTCAAAGGTGATGGAACCGCCAAGGATGATCTCGCGGGCGGTAAAGCCGTCCAGCTTGATCTGCTCGGACTTGAGGATGGTCTGCACCAGACGCCGCGTCATGGGTTCATCCACCTTGACGAAATAGGTCAGGATGAACTGGACCTGATACCAGTTGAAGAAACGGCGTATGGCGTCCTGACAATCCTTGGGGTCGGTATTGGAAGGGTAGCAGGCCGTGCGGCCACCCCATGTCTTGAGGCCGCCGTCAAAGCTGTTCACCGTATAGATGCCCTGGCCGTTGAGGTAGTTGACCTTGGGCAGATCCAGCCACAGTTCCTGCCAGTTGCCCTCGGCGTCCTCATAGCCACTGGAGGTGATCTCCAGACGCTTGTTGCTGGGGCTGGCATAGGGCACACCTTCATGGTCGGCATCGTTGGAAGCGATGACCCCGGCCAGGTGTGTGGCCAGACCGTACACATCATCACCCAACCGTACCTTGGGCCAGCAGACCAGCATGAGGCTGTCGGTGAGATTGTTCTTTTCCTTATAGCCGGGCACATCGGTATAGCGGGTCACGGCATTGGGGCCGCTGCTGGGGATATCCACCAGGCAGATGGCCTTGAACAGGCCGTTGATGCCGTCGCACTTGGCAGCCATGACAATGGCCACGGACGGATCTTCACAGAACTGCGGACAGAGAATGAGCGAAGGCACTAGGCGATAGCGCGGGAAAACCTCGTCAATGAGCTCCAGGCCCGTACCGCTGCCTGTGGTGGGGTCAATGCCGCCGATAACGTCATCCACCGTCACCTTGCTCACATCGGCATAGGCATAGGATGCCTTTGCCGTGCCCCCTTCGGCTATGGCCCCGTCTTCCAGGCGGGTCAGCAGGCCGGAAGCCGCATCTAGGGTATAGTCCTTGTCCTGTTCATAGGTGGTTGTCCCGTCCTGGCTGGTCAGGGTCAGGTCACGCACACCGGCATGGGCCAGCGGAGCCGTATTCCTGTCCAGAAGGGCTGTGGAGAAGGTCAGTTCTTCATCCGAGGTCTCGGAGGCGTGCGTAGCCGGGTCAAAAACATTGACGCAGACCATCGGCGCACCCCGGTAGAGTGCAAAATGGCTGTAGGCCAGCTCCTGCAGGCTGTAGGCGCTGAAGTTGTCAGCATCCCAGCCAAAGGCCTCCACAAATTCCTCATAGCTGTAGAACAGGTGCGGGACGTTGACCTTGCCCTCAGCGCCCTCTGCCCGACGATGCACGGCAGACGTGCCCACAGCGAAAACAACGGCGCTGTCCACTGTACGAGCAGGCAGAATAGTGGTTGCCTGCTCATTGGTGTAGATGCCGTGGCGGTATCCGGTTGTCATGGGAGCCTCCTATTTCTTCCGCGCATCTGCGCTGGCTTTGGTGATGGCAGCGTGAGCACTGGCCATGTCGCTTCCGGCCATACCCAGGCGCTTGCGGGCCTGGGCCAGCTGGGGCACCGGAACAAAGAGACGTTTGAAGGCCGGATGCGCTTCAAAAAGTCCCGTAATGGACGGGAAAAGCTGCTCAGGCTCACAGCGCAGGATGGCGTTGGTCATGAGCGGCAGGCCAAAGGGACGGCTGGGTCCCACATAGACCTTTTGCCGAACAGACACGGGAATACTGCCCTTCTGCTGAGGCACGTTGGTAATTTTTTCAGGCTGCGGCTTCCTGACCTCGGCCTGCGGGAGACTTGCCACGGGGTTGCTGTCTTTTTCTTTGGACATGTCTTCACTCCAGTTACATGCATTCAGCCAGGCCCTTGGGCGGCCAGACATAGTTCCAGACTGTTTCGATGGTGGCCATGTGGTACTCGTGCCAGCGTTGGCCGGGCTGCGGGATGGCACAACGCAAGGGCTCTTCCAGCTCGAACATCCTGGCCAGAAGGCGCTGCTTCCAGAGGGCGCGGCGCAGGCAGTCCAGCAGCTCTGCGGTGAGCAGGCCCGCCTCTTCCTGGCTTGTGGGGCTGTAAACACCCAGCACCAGGGCAACGGTATCGTGCAGCACTGTCTTGTGGTCAGGCTCGCTGTTGATGTGCCCTTCCACCCAGCGCACAAGAACAAAGGGATACGTGGTGTCTTCCTCACCTTCGGGCAGCCCGTGCAGAAAAACCTGCACATCGCGGCTTTCCCCGTCAGGCGCAGGAAAGGCGTAATCGGCCACAGCCTCACGCACGAAGGCGACCAGCTCCTCAAGCAGACGGCGCGAAGTCATGAGCGGCCCCCTGCGATACCGGCCAGCAGGACATCAATCTCGTGCCGGAGGCGAGGCTCAAAAACTTCCGCTACACGATCCATGATCTTTTCCTGCGTATCCTGACGTTGCAGAGCCTGAACAGGAGAAGGGCCAAACAACATTTCAAACTTGTTCCCTCTGTGCCGGACGAAGACGCCATAGCCGCCCTGCTTCTTGCGCATGATGAAGGGTTTGCTCCCACCCTCACGCCCCATATAGACGCGGCGGGTGCCAGTCCTTTTGACCCTGGCTGTAACCCCCTGTCGGGGTCGCGCCTTTGGAGGCTGTGGCTTGTTGGGCCGTGCCTGAAAGTGGATCAGGCTCACACCTGGAACACCAAGCACTTCCAGAACACCTTCAAGAGCGCTTTGCGTTGCCCTGCTCACAGAGATGCTGTCGAAAAGTTTTGCCCTGGGTGCTGTGTATGCCTGGCGTGCCTGACGGCTGGCTTCCGTACGGGCAGCTTGCAGGCTGCGGTTCAGGGCGCGGGCAATGGCCTGTGCCGCAGCCTTACCGCCCAAAGCATCCAGACTGCGTTGCATACGGGCTATGCCCTGATCCACTGCGTCAACCTTGATGTGCACGCTCATGACAGCTCCCGATAGATGCGGATGGTACGCAGGCACTCGTCCCTGTTGGCATCCAGCACAAACCACTTCTCGCCGTTGAACTGTATGACGCGGCCATAACGGAACTCACTGGGCGCGTCCGATTCGGCCACATGCAGAACCAGACCTTCCATGGACAGGCCGGGCCGTTCCTCATCGCTCTGGTCAGCCTGCACCTCAAAGGCCTCCACCACAGCCTTCATGGTCTGGCCATTGAGGTTGATGGTCTGTCCAAATTCAGCAGTATTGAGAAAGACATCATGGATGTCTGCCTCAAGCTGTTCCCGAAAGCTGCTCACTTGCCGCCCCGCAGCAGTATCTTGATGTCAGCACGTATCTCACCCAGGGATGCCTGGGACTCCTGCACCAGAGCCTCCAGCTTGGCCAGACGCTGATCCTGACTGTCAGAACGTCTGGCCAGATCGGAAACCGAACTCTCATTGCGGGAGATATCCCGGTCGAGGGCCTTTTCATGGCGCAGCATCTGTGATTCCAGGTGAGCCACGCGTTCTTCCAGCCGGGCTGTCATGACCATGCCCGTAATGGCGGCAGAACCGATGCCAACCAGTACCGGCACGATCAGAGGCAGGATGAATGCCTGCATCAGTCGTTGTGTTGCGCTCATAAACCCTCCACTCGTTCTATCCAGAGCAGGAGTTCTCCGGCTTCTTCTGCGGGCAGATGGAGCCAGACCCCCTGATATGCCACAGACTTTCCACCCTGCTCATACGTCCAGCCCTCAGTCACTATGGCCCCCGGCGTCATGGGGGGTGGCATTTCGCTTGTCCGTGCCACCGAACTTGCGCAGCCACTGTCCAGCAGGGTCAGAACGCACAGCATCCACACGGCGGCGAGCCTTTTCACGCCGGAAGAAATCCGCCACTGCCAGAGCCACACGGGCAAGGATGGCCAACAGCCTTGCCATGTCATGCCCCTAAAGTTTTGCCGCCCTGGCTGCCTGATCATCAGCATTCCTGGCCTTGCCCATATTGAAGCCGATGGCGTTCACAATGGTGTAGAGCAGGCGGATGACCACATTGGCGTTGTCTGGCGGTCGGGACCACATGGAGGAAAGGGCCGCACACAGGGTGACCACCAGGGTTACCCAGCCGTCCCAGGACGCGGGCAGGTAGCCCAGGACCACGGCTGCCAGGTCAGCGCCGGGCACGGCTTCTGCGCTTTCGGCTGCCAGCAGGACACAGGGAATCAAAACAGTGACGACCACCAGAAAGAGCAGGAAGATGGAGAGAGCTTTTCTCATGACAAAACCCCTATTCAGGTGCGTGGGTGCGCTTCATCCAGCCGTCCAGAAACTTGCGGTGGCTGAAGCTCTTGGCAGCCAGAGTGATATAGTGACAGGCCTGCAGGGCATTGAGGCCGTGCAGGAGATCCTCCACCTCAAGGCGCTCCTTGAGGATGGCGGCCAGGGCATCCAGAGATTTGGGACCAAGCACACCGTCGATGACCAGATCTGTGAACAGGCGTTCATAGCCGCCCTTGATACGGCGACAGTTGCAGGCATTGCAGAGCCGCTGCACATATTTGCCACTGCCGGACCGGCCCAGGTTCACGGCCTGCTCGAAAAGCTCGTTGGCCACAGGCTGAGGAAGGAAGGCCAGGCCCATACGCTCCCACCATTCGGTGCGGTACCAGTCGGCCACCATGTCGGCCAGGAACGGCAGCTGTGCCAGATGGCAGGAAAAGAGCGTAGCCCCCTGACGGAAGGAAGAGTGCTTCTTGGCTTCATCCACCACGGCCCAGCCGGGCCAGCCGGGGAAGAAGTTGCGGGCAATACCGGCATAGGTTTCCCCACCGGCATCCCCTTCCACATCGCACCAGCCACCTTCAAAGCCCTTGACCAGAGCATAGGCAATCTCAAATTTGGCGCTCATGGCTAGCCTGCCTTGGCCGTCAGCTCCACCAGAGCTTCGGGGTAGATGCACAGAGTCAGGGGGTTGGCCTGCACTTCCAGGTCATAGCCACGGCCTTTGGACTTTTCGTCCATGCGGGCGTAGTACGGCAGGCCCACGGTATTGACGGTCTCCATCCAGTCAGCCGGGGCGTAGTACATCTTCCAGATGCCCGGCCCCACGGGATAGAGATGGGCCTTGTTGTCATCCACCAGCTTGAGACCGCCCACCACTTCCGAGGCTTCGTAAAAGGTCACGCTGCCATAGGTGAAACCGCGCCTGCGGTAATCGTTGTCGCCAAAATCCTGCCTGCGGGCCAGCCAGTCTTCAAAATACTTGCGCACCAGAGCATGGCTGGTGAGCATGTCGTAGAAGTTGGAGCCCATGATGGCCTCGAAATGGCTGTAGGGATTGCCCTGCATGGCAGCCTCGGCCTTGCGCTTGGCATCCACAATGGCCGTGAGAATGGGGTTGGCATTGTCCGCAGCTGTGGCCGGAAAGGTCACCTGACTCTTGATCTGCCTGACGCCAAAGGTCTCGAAGAGATCGTGCAGCACTGTCCTGCCGTCAGCGTCCAGCACTATGCCCTTGACCGCGCCCAGGCGGTGAAACTCCTTGGTCATGAGCAGATTGCGCTTGAGCACGGCCATCTTGTCATTGACCACAGAAGCCGGACTGACCAGCTCTGTGCTGCCAAAGGCGCGCACGTTCTGGAGGTCTTCGGGGCTGAGGGTGTCGGCCTGGGCCAGATGGGAGCAGGAAAGCACCTTGACCTCACGTTTCTGACCACGCCCGCCCAAATGTTCCGGTGGTGCCCCGCGTTCAGAATCGGCAATGAGGGTGATGCGACCGTATTTCAGTTCCACGGCCACTTCCGTGGTGCGCACGCCCTTGCTCTCGAACATGCCGGAAAAACGCATGGGGGCCAGGGGCAGCATGTTGACCGCATCGGTCATTTCCGTTGCCGTAAACGGGGTAAAATTAAGCATCGACATCGCTGGGGACCTCCTTCACCACAAAGCCCCGGTCACGCAGGGCATTCATGGCATTGGCCTTGAGCGTGACAGAGGCGTCAAAGACAAGATTGGTGCCGTTGATGATGCTGTAGCCGCGCAGTATCAGGCCGGACTGCACTTCGCTGGACGCGGCAAGTCCGGGGCCGATGTAGACGGCATGGGCATCCCCCAAGGTGCCATCGGTTTCCTTGAGCGGGGCATAGTTGCCGTCAGCCCCGCGCGTGAGCACAGTGCCGAAGGCCATGGCGCTTTCGGCCAGGATGCTGGCGCTCTCACGGCTGTAACGCGGGTCCAGCTCATGGAGGACCAGCTCGGAGAAGACCTTGGGGAAAACATGGGTTGCAACGCGTACCTTGCTCATCTTGACCTCCTACCTGCCAGCAGCGGCACGGCGTTCCGCATCGGCTACCAGCAACGACTTCGTCTGTTTCGGGGCCTCGGCATTGAGCGGGGCCTCATGGGATTTTTGCAGGGCTTCCAGCACAGCCTGACGGCTGTCAGGAGCAGCGGCTTTGGGCTGTGCGTCTGCCCTGGCAAAGAGCCCGGCCATGCCGGAAAGCTGCACCGGACTAAGGCCCAGGGCCGTTGCTTTTTCCATCATGGCTTCCACGGCCTGCACGTCCTGCTCCTTGCAGACAGCACGCATGGCCGCCATTGCCAGGGCCGCGCCGTCAGCACTGGCGGCAGAGAGTTTTTCCTGCAGGCTGGCTGCAACCTCAGCCTCGGCCTCCTGACGGCCTTCTGCCTTGAGCTCGGCCATGAGATCGGGCGCTTCCTTGGCCAGCGCCTCTCGGGTGTAATCGGGCATGGATACCTCCATCATGGTTTGGATCGCCGCTGCCTCATCGCGCACGATCCGGGACACAAGACCGAGATCAGCCGCCTGTGCGGCCAGCATGAGCTGGGCTTCGGCCCACTGTTCGGCAGGAGCGGTTATGTGCATCCGCGAGGCCACATCCCCACGAAAGACTGCGTGCAGTTCGCCAAGAAGACCTTGAAAATAGGCGCGTTCCTCATCGGTCAGGGGGCGCTCGCCACGCCCGGCAGCCTTGTATTTGCCGCTGGCGATGTACTCGAAGGAAACGCCCATGCGCTGATAGTAGCCGGAGAAGTCTGCCACCATCATGATGACGCCTATGCTGCCTACCTGGGCTGTGGCCGGGGCCAGAACGCGACCCGTGGACGCGGCCAGCCAGCAAGCCGCAGAGGCCGCAAGGCCGTTGACATAGGCCCCCATGGGCTTGACGGCAGACGCTTCGGCCAGAAAATCAGCCAGCTCCTTGGTGCCGGCCACCACGCCGCCCGGCGAGTTGACCGAAAGCAGGACAGCCCGCACAGCACCGTCCTGTAGGGCGTCCTCTACGGCAAGGCGTATGGCGTCCTGCCCGATGGCAAAGATCTTGCCGCTCCACCAGCCCACCAGGGAGGTGCGGTCAATGGGGCCTTCAATGGTGATAACAGCCACACTGCCCGCCCTGCGACTGATGCAGCGGGCAATGTCGGCAGGAGAAGGCGTTTCAGGACGCGCAGATACCTGCCCTTCTGCATTGGGCTGTAGCGACTGACGGTAGAGACCGCCAATGCCTTCGGCAAACTCAGGAGCCAAAGCCCAGTAGAGGCAGCTAGTCAGCGTCATCTTCTTCTGCCTCCTGATCTTCTTTGCTTTCCCCTGTATCCGCAGGCCCGGCAGCATGCCTTGCAGCAGGGGCAGAGTCTGCTGCTGACAAGCGCCGCAGTGTCTCGGCTTCGGCCAGCATGATCTCAGCCCCTTCGTCAAAGTCACCGCCGCGCTCGGCCCAGGCTTCGCCATAGGTCATGAGGCGGCTTTCCAGGGCCATGATGACGGCCTGTATCTCCTTGACTGGATCCACAAAGCCGCGGGCAGGACCTACCCAGGAGGCATTGCACCACAGCTCACGGGCCTCGTAGAAATCCGGCCCGTCTTCAGGCAGACGAATGAAGCCACGCAACCATGCTTCTTCCACCAGCATCTCCCAGAGTGGCTGGCAGTAGGCACGGGCAAACCACTGACGGTAGTAGCCGTAGAGCTTCCATGCCTCATTGAGGGCAGCCCGCATGGAGCTGTAGTTGGTCTTGCTGTAGTCCTTGGCCAGGCTTTCGTAGGGGATGCCCTGCGAAGCGGCCATGGCCCGGAGGATGATCTCTACAAAACTGGTGAAATTGGCGCTGGGGCGCTTGCTTTCCAGTGGATAGGGCTTCTGGTTCAGGGCGCCGTAGTAGAAACGGCCCGGCTCCAGCTTGTGGTAAGGCTCTGAGCCGTCCTCATCATCCTGCCGATTGAGGGGCAGTTGCCCTGCCTCAGTGGCCACGAATACCGGGAAGGTGGAAGCCATGAGCTGGGCGAAAAGCTCGAAATTGAGCGTGTCGGAAAGATTGCGGAAAAGCGTGATACCGCTGGCAAAGCAGGACACACCTCGCACCTGTTCCTCACTGTCCTGTCGGAACAGATGGAGCACCAGACGGCGGTGGGCGCGTCTGGCCGGTATGCAGGAAAAGTCTGCGCTGGTCAGGGCTTCGGCAGTGGTGAAGGCGTCCAGCAGCGAGGGGGCCGGATTGGCGATGAAATAAGCTTCAGGCCGACCACATCTTGAAAAACGTATGCCGTCACGCACAGATGGATCGGCAGCCATGTCAGCCGGGGTTTGCAGACGGTAGGGCCGCACGGCCTGCACTGCCAGGGAAAAAAGGTTGCAGTGACGCTTGCGCTCTTCCTCTGATCGCATGACCACCAGGTGCAGCAGCTCGCCCTGGGCCAGCATGGACCGCAGGCCCAGCATCTGGAGGTCATGGAAATGGCTCCTGCCGCGTATGTCTGCCTCCAGCACCCAGCGGCTCCAGGCCCATTCCATTTCCCTGCCCACGCGGGCTGCCTCGGCCTTGTCTATGCCCAGCATATCGGCAGGTATGGCGGCCTTGGGCACAAGGCCCGTGCCCACGGCATTGAAGCTGACGGCATTGAGGGCGCTGTTGGCTGCCCAGTCATTGGCCACCAGGTCATCTGCCCGGCGCTGCATGGTAGTGCGCTCGCGGGCCTGAGCCTCACGGCTGCCCACCTGCGGGCCACGCCAGCCGGAAATGGGGTCACGGAAGGCCCCGGCATCGTGTGACGCACCGGGTACGAAGCGGGCCGTGGATATGGGCCTGCCGTGCATGTCCACCAGGCCGCTCATCGTACCGTCCTGCACTTGACGTATTGCAGGCTGCCCACATGGCCGTTGCCGTCCAAGGCTGCCAGCTCATTCTGTAAAAAGTCCAGCTGGGAACGGATCTCAGAGACGTTCTGATAGGTCAGCGAACGGCTGCCGATGGTATATGACTGCCCGTGGGAGACCGCCTTGTAGGCGGCCTTCCAGTCGGCAATCAGAGAGAGGAGTTCTTCACGCGTCCAGATAGACATGCCTTTGCTAATAGCACGCGGCTGTTAGCATGGCGAGAGCTGCGACAGAACACACAGAACATACAGAACATACGGACAAAAAATTTTCAGAAATTTTCAAAAAGCGGGTCTTGCGGGCTGTGTGGAGGGAATGATAGGGGGATTACGGGGCGCGTTCTCCGAAAAGGAGGATAGCCCTATGAAGCACTTTCTCCGGGATGTGCTGGCAGCTTTGCTGGCCGCCGTCCTTGCGGCTCTGGTGGTTCGCCTGTTGAACCTCTAAAACGCAAGATGCCCCGGTAGAAGCTGCTTCTTCTACCGGGGCGCAAATCTGAGTACTGATACTCGGAGAACGTGTCCCACAGGCGGCGGGGTGTTACCAGCACTCTGCCGCCTTCCTGTTCAAAGTATATGGATTTCAGTGAAGCTGTGCAAGCCTCAATACCGCCGGGGCAGGCCTCTCCCCTCTTCACCCGTCTGTACGGGTATGCCCCCTATCTATTTTAATTTTTGGGCTGTTCGGGGAAATCTTCTGTATCATTTAGCCTGTAAAAAATAACAACAGGTGTTACTGGATAGGAGGGAGGCAATCCTTTCAGATAGAGTTCATTAACCATAGCAGACATTGTATGTAATCCGCCGAGGATACTCTGAGGAGGGAGAGTTATAGAGTTTGTTGGATTTTTACACTCCTCAAACAATGCTACGATCTCTGTTGGGATAGCCCTCATCCCATGCTTAAAAATTAGAGCTTTCTGGGTTTCCTGCATACCATCTGGAGGCAAAAAACCTCGTAAAAACTCTCCACTTTCGGCAAAGAAAAGGAATCGACAGCCCGGCTCTGTCGAAATAAGCACTTTCTTAAGAAATGCTTCAACCGCAGGCTTTGCTTGCTTTGGCAAGCCACGCATATCCATATCATTCACATATGTCTGAAATATAACATCAAGTGCATTTATTTCGACATCGCTTGGAATAATATATATATTTCCTTTAGTACGTAATATATCACCAAAATCAGATTCTTCTACAACATGCTTCATACGTGGTGCTAATGAAACCAGCACATCATGCACAGTAGAATCATGTGGAAGCATTACAGTGCGGTGTGTTTTTTCGTTAGACTGCTCACGCGCCATATTGCCTTTAACAATCGGGGGCATACCCCCTTCTACGTTACCTGTCTCCTTAAGGCGTCCCGTTTCCTGTGTCTCAATACTTTGTAATTGCCCAGAAAAAATTTGAGAGTATAAGGACTGAATGAGGGACTCATTTTTATAAAGAAAGTTAAAAAGAGCCATATGTCCTCCGACAGCCTAACGATATTTTTTGCTCCAAAGCCGCATTAGCCTTATGGACGTCGCTATGTGTTGAGAGCATATCATTCAAGATATGTGGTGCTCGTTCTACAAATGCCTGCATGGACTGCTGACAAGCTGCCAGATACTCACCAAGCGGCAGCCCGGCTGCACGGGCACATTCTTCCGCTTCTCGTATCAGATCTTCTTGCGTCATAGGTTGTCCTCTCCCAGCTAACCCGACAGCGATCATATTCAGCTAAAAACTCAGTGTTAAAACTAATCTCTTTTTGTACAGCTCGCAAGCCTCAATACCGCCGGGGCAGGCCTCTCCCCTCTTCACCCGTCTGTACGGATGTGCCCCGGCGGCGTTCGGCGTATGCCGAACTATTGCGCCGGAGCAGTGGCCGGCAAATCCGTCTTGTGTGCGGCTTCGCTTCTGACCATGTGCAGCACACTGGCTATGAGCCGGGCTGCGCGGTCCAGATCATGGGCGTTTTCACGCAGGATGGCGCGGATGGCAGCCATATGCGGGTCGCGCCTGTGGGCGTGACGCCATACAGGATAGCACAGGGGCACTTCACGTTGTGCTTCAGGCATGGCGCACCTCTCTGGGGAAGGGGGTGATGACGCATTGCCCACGCAGCGTGGGAGAGAGATGTTCTGGCAGGGAGACGGCCCGCCCTTTCAGGGCAGCCACGGTTTCACGCAGATCCAGAAAGTTGAGTACCAGCCTGCTCTGAATGGACTGGAGTTCATGCACCGTCTGGCGCAAATCGGCCAGTTCCTGGGCCAGACCACGGCTGCGTTCAGG
>JAFQNG010000048.1 GCA_017396005.1 Desulfovibrio sp. | reverse complement strand
GTGTCCCTGTGCCAAGCTCTTCAAGACGGCCTTCCAAGGCAGTAATGGCCACATCCCATTCTTCTGCACTATGGTTATAATCATTGCCCGTATTATCAAAGGCTAAACCATGCTTCTCCATATAGTCCACCATTTCTTTGGACATAAGAGTGCAGTTCTTGGTATTTTTCTCTGTATAGACACTGCCATCATGTTTTATGGAAAATAAGTCCTTTTCAGGCGCATGACTGTATGTTTCTGTTTGCTTACCCGCAGCGATGCCAGCTTTGGCATCGGCCTGTGACTGCCGTGCCTCATTGAGCAGCTGAGAGACAAACTTTTGCTCTTCCTGACACTTGGCGATGGCGTCCATACGATCCATGGCCTGGGTTTTGGCTGTTTCAGCCAGTTCCAACTGAAGAGCTGCAAACATGAGCTGCAAACTGGTGTTTGGCCCAAGCTCACCAATATTCAGAGAAGAAAGAGACGATGATTGCGTAATAAGCTGATTCATGGTGTACTTTCCTTTCTTGACGGGCAGAACACATTGCCCCGTTTATCTATTGTGATACGTATCCTTACAAGCGCACCACGCCGCGCCGGGCCGCGCCGGGCCGTGAACCTGCTGCTACCCTGGCCTGGCTGCTCTGGGCGGCTCTAGCTTCCCCGGCCCGCTTGGCGTCAGCCATGGCTGTTTCCATCTGGGCACGCAATTCCGGCGAAAGACAGTTCATATCCTGACCAGCCCCCCCTTCTTCCGGCAAACCAAGGGTCTTGCGCATCTGCTTTTCCTGCGCCTCCAGACGGGAGAATTCTTCCTTCAAAGCTGCGAACTCTTCAATCTGTTTTTGCAAATCCTGCTCAGTAAAAGCCATTGTAAACTCCTTCTGTTTTACAGATCCTGCTGGGTAAATGCCACAAACTTCTTTAGCACAAAGTGTGCCAATGATAAAATATTTGTAAAAACAATATGTTACCATAGATGCCGCAGTGCATGACAAGTAAATTGGTATGGCAGACTACCCTTTGTGCCACCAGTATTCACAGAAACATCGTTTCAGGGATGTGTCAAGACAGCCTGGAGCAATAGTGGGCGATCGAATGAAAGTCAGGAGACACTGTCTTGATTTGCGTATCAGTCAGACGCGTGATACTATAGAAAGAGGGGATGGTCTGCCCTAAAAGCTGCCAGATATTCTGGCAGTCAACAGAGTGAAGCAGAGCATACCGCACCTGCGGCCCATAACTATCTATTCAATAATTACACATGATTATGTATATCTATGCATGCAAACCAGATAAAGAGTTCAAATCCACAAATCACAGCTACAGCTCAAGGGACAGTATGGGAGATCCACGTCAGCGGCAGCTGGCGCATGGATGAGCCTTGGCCCCATTCAGCTGATGCCGCGCTGAACGGCCTCGAGGGTAATGGTATACAACGCCTCAGACTTACGGCTGGTGACTTGGGGGCATGGGATACAGGCCTGCTAGCCTTTCTGGTAGAAGCCGTCAAGCGAGCACGCAGCTGCGGCATACCTGTAGATACGAGCCTGCCCGATGGCCTGCAACGCCTCATACATCTGGCCTTTGCCGTGCCCGCCAAGGCAGGTGCAGCCCGCACTAAAAAACACACAGGCTTCATAGCCCGGTTGGGTAGTGCTGTTCTGGATATTCTTCCCGGAATGACGGATTTTCTGACCTTTCTGGGTGATGTAACGCTGGCCCATGGGCGTTTTTTTACCGGCAAGACCCATATGCGCTGGCAGGATTTTATGGCTGCCATGCATGAATGCGGTGTACGGGCCCTGCCTATCATCTCCATCACCAGTCTGCTTTTCGGTCTTATACTGGCCTTTGTGGGCGCTGTGCAACTTACGCAGTTCGGCGCACAGATATATGTGGCCGGTCTGGTAGGGATAGGCATGCTCCGGGTGATGGGTGCCGTCATGGTAGGGGTAGTCATGTCAGGCCGAGTAGGCGCTGCCTATGCTGCGCTCATCGGCACCATGCAGGTCAATGAAGAGATAGACGCCCTGGCTACCCTGGGCCTTGCCCCCATTGACTTTCTGGTACTACCGCGCATCCTGGCGCTGACGCTCATGGTTCCACTGCTGACGCTCTATGCCGATATCATGGGCATTGTGGGCGGTTTTGCCGTAGCTGTCTTCATGCTGGGATTAAGCCCGCCGGAATACATTAATGCCACTGTGCAGATGGTGCCCTTCAAACATCTGCTCATCGGTCTGATTTATGCCACTGTCTTTGGCGTAGTTATCGGCCTGGCGGGTTGCTATCACGGCATGCGCTGCGGCCGCAGCGCACAGGCCGTAGGGCAGGCCACAACAACGGCAGTTGTACATTCCATAGTAGGCATCATTATCATGACAGCCATCATCACCGTCATCTGCAATGTACTGCAGGTTTGAGGTAACCATGAGCACGGCCCCCGCCCCCCAGAGCAAGATCAGTATACGCGGCCTGCAGGTAGGCTATGGCGACTATGTTCTGATGCACGATGTGAGCTTTGACGTTTCGCCTGGAGACATCTTTTTCATCACAGGGGGCTCAGGCTGTGGCAAAAGCACGCTTTTACGTGTACTCATGGGTCTCAAGGCTCCCCAGAAAGGGCAAATATACTACAGTGGCGAAGATTTCTGGCAAAACAGCCAGGAGGGTCGCCGTCATATCATGCGGCAGACAGGGGTACTCTTTCAGGCTGGCGCCCTGTGGAGCTCTATGACGCTGGCTGAAAATGTAGGCCTGCCCCTGCAACAGTATACCACCCTGAGTGCAGAGGATATCCGACGACAGGCTTCGCTCAAACTGGCTCTGGCCGGTCTTGCTGGTTTTGAAGACTACTACCCTTCAGAGATCAGCGGCGGCATGCGCAAACGTGCCGGCCTGGCCCGTGCCCTGGCCCTTGATCCGCAGATACTCTTTCTTGACGAGCCTTCGGCAGGCCTGGACCCTGTCAGCTCCCGCCTGCTGGACGACCTCATTCTTGAACTGCGGGATACCCTCGGTACCACATTCGTCATAGTCTCGCACGAATTGGCCAGTATATTCGCCATTGCCAGCAACAGTATCTTTCTTGATGCGCAAAGCCGTACCGTCAAGGCCAGGGGCAATCCCCGCGACCTCGTGCGTGACAGCGGAACGGATCCCAGCGCCCTTCTTTTTCTGACCAGAGGCGGTCATAATGAGGATAAGGACACTGTATTATGAGTGCTGATTCATATAAAACTACCGTAGGGGCTTTTGTGCTGGGGGCCATTGCTCTGCTGGCCTTGGGCATTGTGCTGCTGGGCGGCGGCAGTCTGCTGAAAAACGATACTGAATACGTACTTTATTTTGATGGCTCGGTCAGTGGGCTATCTGTAGGGGCACCTGTGGTTTTTCGTGGGGTACCCATGGGCAGTGTTACCCGCATCAGCCTGGTAGTGCGACCGGGCGGCTTTACCGCCTCAGCTGAAGACATCAAGACAGCGCGAGCAGAGAACGGCGCCTCTCTAGTGACCATCCCCGTTTATATTCGTATTGACAATAGAAGCCTGATGCGGGCCAGGGGTGGAGATGTATCTGAAGAACTGGCGCGACGCGTCATCAGACGCATGGTGCAGGAGGGCCTGCGTGCGCGCCTGCAGCTGCAGAGCATGATTACCGGTCAGTACCGTGTAGAGCTGGATTTTCATCCCGATGCTCCGGCCTATTACCACTCTACCACACCTGAAAAGGAGATCCCCACCATACCCTCACCCATTGATGCCCTGCAGCGTTCTCTGGCCAAACTGCCGCTGGAAGACATGGTGCATTCTCTCAACAATATCCTTACAAGTCTTTCCGGTGCACTGGCCGGTGACAGATTGAAACAGGGCCTGATCGCCTTTGCAGCTTCTTTTACTGAAGTACAGAAAATATTGACAGCAAGTCCGCTGCGCACGGCTTTGGACGACACGGCCCGGGCTGTACAGAAAGAAGTGCCCGCCACCTTGAGCGCCTTTCGCCAGAGCATGGACAAGCTGAGTACATCGGCCACACAGCTCAATGCCCTGACCCAATCGGCGCAGGGCATCATTGATAAAAATTCACCCACCATGCTGGAAATTCGCCAGCTGCTCAAGGAGTGTATTGCTGCAGCTCGCTCCCTGCGCCAGCTGACCGATATGCTTGAACGCAATCCCGAAGCCCTGCTCAAGGGCAGACAAGGAAAACGCTGATGCAACGCTGCATTCTCTCTATTTTTCTGCTGTTTCTGTCTGCACTGCTGCTGGCCTGCGGGCGCAGCACACCTACCACTTACTATCTGCTTGAAAGCTCTCTAACGCCTGTGGAATCTATCGGCCTGCCCAGTAAAAGCTTGCGTGTGGCACAGATTTCCGTGCCTGCCTATCTTGACCGATCGGGTATTGTCAGCCGCGTCACCGGCGAGAACCGCTTGATCATTGCAGAATTCCATGCCTGGGCAGAGCCCCTAGGACAAGGCGTACGCCGTGTATTGCAGGAGGCTCTTGCTCCACCTCTCCTTCTGCAGGGCTTCAATGTTTTGGCCGGAAACGATGACGACAGCGGTGACTTTGTGCTGCTGGTGGATATACAACGTCTGGATGGTACAGTAAAAAGTATGGCTGTATTAGAAGCACACTGGACATTACAGCGTGAAAACGGCAAACTTCTGGGACGCGGTATCCATGTAGCTCGTGAACCACTGCCTGGTACTGATGCCGACCAGAATCAGGACTATAACATTCTGGTAGGTGCACAGAGCCGTCTGCTACAGGGTATGGCAGTCGCGCTGGCCCAAAAACTTCCTCCACTTATGAAGGACTGAGCCATGAACGCCCAAGACATGCAGCACAACTCTGCCATGTCAGGCCGCATCCTGCTGGTGGATGACGCCCCTGAAAATCTGCGTATCCTCAGTGAAAGCCTGCGTAGCGATTACACCATAATGTTCGCCAGAAACGGTACAGATGCCCTGCGTCTGGCTGCAGGCGATCCGGCCCCGGACATCATCCTGCTGGACATCATCATGCCCGGCATGAACGGTTATGAAGTGTGCTCGGCGCTGAAGCAGTCTGAACGCACCAAAGATATACCTGTTATTTTCATCACTGCACAGGACGGTGAAAACGATGAGGCCGT
Organism: Desulfovibrio sp.; assembly: GCA_017396005.1. Lineage (GTDB taxonomy): Bacteria > Desulfobacterota > Desulfovibrionia > Desulfovibrionales > Desulfovibrionaceae > Desulfovibrio. Next base: position 3,510 of record JAFQNG010000048.1, on the reverse strand, counting down.
GGGCTTTTCTTTAGGGGCTGACGATTATGTCAAAAAACCCTTCCAGGTGTCTCTGGTACGCAAGCGTGTGGCTAACCAACTTGAAATCAAGCTTTATCGTGATCGGCTCAAAGATCTGGTGAACGAGCGTACGCAACAGTTGCAGGTGACACAGGAGGCTACCATTCACGCCATGGCCTCACTGGCCGAATGGCGTGACCCTGAAACAGGTAATCACATCCAGCGCACAAGAGCCTATGTCAGCGCCTTGGCCGAATATATGTCACAACAGGAAGAATACGCTGCCCAGCTGGACGCTGACACACTCTACTGGCTGAACCTCTCTGCTCCTCTACACGATGTGGGTAAGGTAGGCATTGCCGATGCTGTTTTACGCAAGCCGGGCAAGCTCACGCCTGAAGAATTCGATGCCATGAAAGAGCATACTGTTCTCGGGCGGGCCGTGTTGGCCAAGGCTGAACAGATGCTGGGCAGTAATTCCTTTTTACGCGTAGCCAGTGATATCGCCTATTGTCATCATGAACGCTGGGATGGTAAGGGCTACCCTCGAGGGATCAAGGAAGACGAAATACCCATATCAGCCCGGCTCATGAGTGTAGCCGATGTCTACGATGCCCTGCGTAGCAAGCGTGTTTATAAACCGGCTATGAGTCATGAAAAAGCCAGCGGCATCATCATCGAAGGACGTGGTACACAGTTCGACCCGGCAGTGGTGGACGCCTTTTTGAACATTCAGGAAAACTTCTGCCAGATCGCTCAGGATTTCCCCGATGAGCAGAATTGAATTGCTATGGCATGACGCATATCTATCATGCAAATATTCGTTGAGACAAATATAAAAATATCTTTAGCACTTTTTTTACAGAAATTTCGAGGATACCATGAATAAAGTTCTGGCACAGGATGAAGTAGATGCCCTGCTGCGTGGTCTATCTGGTGGTGAGATAGAGACAGAAAATGATTTGCCTGAGGATGATAACGGTATTGTTTCTTTTGATCTTGCCAATCAGGATCGCATCATCCGAGGTCGTATGCCGGTACTTGAAATTGTCAATGACCGTTTTGCACGCCTGTGCACCAATGCACTCTCCAATGCGGTTCGCAAACGGGTGGAGCTGAACCCCATCTCCATAGACATGACCAAGTTTGGTGAATTTATGCGCTCGTTGCCGGTACCTACTTCCATTAATATTTTTAAGATGGATCCTCTGCGCGGCAATGCCATCATGGTTGTGGACTCGCGTCTGGTTTTCGCTCTGGTCGAAAATGTTTTTGGCGGTGCAGGTTCGCAGCCCAAGGTTGAAGGACGGGAATTTACCCGTATTGAGCAGGCCGTTGTAGACAAAATCGTCAAACTGGCGCTTGATAATATGGAAGAATCTTGGCGACCGGTACATGACGTCAAGTTGGAACTGGTGCGCAGCGAAATCAATCCTCAATTTGCAGCCATCGTACCGCCCAGCGATGTGGTGGTAGTCATCACGTTTGAGGTGGAGCTTGATACATCCCTAGGCTCCATGATCATCTGCCTGCCATACGCTACCATTGAACCCATCCGTTCCAAGCTCCATGCCAGCTTTCAAACAGAGCGTCTTGAGGTGGACCACGCCTGGGTAGCCCGCCTCAAGGAGCGTCTGCTGGAAACCCCGGTGGAGCTTAAGGTTCATTTCGGCAACACCACTATTACTGGCAATCAGCTTTTGCGTATGCAGGTAGGCGATGTACTGGTACTGGATACTGACGTAGAAGACCTGCTCACCTGTACAGTGGCAGGCGTCAATAAGTATCAGGGGATCGCAGGTACCGTCAAAGCCATGAAATCTTTCCAGATTATCAAGGAAAATGAGCCGCAGTACACCTAGGGCGAACTTCTCTCTTTCAGAGGTACAGCCCGTATTTCATCAATACGCCGGGAATCCATACGAGTAATTTCCATTTCCCAGCCCTGCAGACGTAGACGCTCGCCAGTTACTGGGATATGACCTAGATATTCCAGCACAAGTCCCGCCAAAGTAGCACTGTCGCTGCGCTGAGAGTCAATACCTAGCCAGGAACTGACTGTGTCAAGTGAGAGCCTGCCCGGCAGCCGCCAGCTGCCGTCAGGCTGGCGGCAGGCATCAGGGCCACAGGGTACATCACCCATCTGCCCGGCCAGTACGCTCAACAGCTCACGTTGTGTGATCATGCCTACTACCCCGCCGTACTCATCCTGAACGAAATAAAGCGGCGCAGGCTCTGCCCGATAATCATCCAGTATGTCGGCCAGTGGCGTATGCTCGAAGATATTGGGGGCCGGACGAACATGTGCAGCCAGATTCCACTGCGCTTTGTCGGCAGCGCTCATTGCCTGCAGTAGCTCACCCACACGCACAACACCCAGCACTTCATCAGTTTCACGCCGCAAGACCGGTAACCAGGGTAAATTTGAGTTTGCCGCAGCTTGACAGACATCCTTCTGTCCGGTCTCGCTGTCCAGCCAGCGTATGCGCTGACGCGGTACCATGATGAAGCGCGCTGTGCGTCCACTCAGGCGGATAACACGGGCTACCATGGCCCGCTCTTCTGGGGCGAAAAGCTCTCCTCCTTCTTCCACCGGCAGGGCAGCTGCATCAAGCTGGGCATCAGCGTTGCCGGTACGGCCCAGCAGACCAAGTACTACCCGCGCCGTAGACTCACGCATGTCGCGCATACTGATGCGTTTGCGTCTGTTGCACAGGGCCCACTGATTACATGCCTCTACCAGTACGGCAAAAATGATGGCTGCATACAGATAGCCCTTGGGGATATGATAGCCCAAACCGTCCGTGAGCAGTCCAAGGCCAATCATCAGCAAAAAGCCCAGACAGAGCACGATGACCGAGGGGTGCCGCTCTACAAATCGCAATAATGGCCCTGCTGCCAGGGCCATAACCAACATGGCGCTGATGACTGCCAGCATCATGATGGAGACATGGTCCACCATACCAACTGATGTGATTATAGAATCAAGCGAGAACACGGCATCCAGCACGATGATCTGCAGAATAACCTGCCAGAAGCTCTCATGCCGTGATGTACCGTCCTGTTCCCGTATCTGCCCCTCCAGACGCTCGTGCAGTTCCAGCGTACCCTTGCACAACAAAAAAATACCACCGCCTATGAGAATGATATCCCGTGCCGAGAAGCTGTGACCAAACAATGTGAATAACGGGGCTGTCAAACCAATGATCCAGGCAATACCGGCCAGCAATACAAGACGCATGGCCAGGGCGAGGCCCAGGCCGGTCAGAAATGCCTGACGTTTCAGCCCAGCAGGCAGACGTTCTACCAAGATGGAAATGAAGACCAGATTATCCACACCAAGTACTACCTCCAGCAGTACCAGTGTACCTAGTCTCAGGACTCATTAAATAAAAAAGATAACAATGGCAGCAATGCAAATGGCAGAAAAGAATGTATGGGCACAACGGTCATAACGCGTGGCAATTCTGCGCCAATCCTTAAGTCTGCCAAACATGATTTCTATTTTGT
>JAFQNG010000047.1 GCA_017396005.1 Desulfovibrio sp. | reverse complement strand
CGTACGCACAAAATGGGTTTGGTACGCATGGTACGGCGTACCATATCGTACTGTACCGTACCATCAGCAATCCTCCCTATCAGCAAGAATAAACGCCTCCCCGTTTCGCGTGATTATTCCTTTCTGAATCAGCCCCTTGTGCCCCTCCTTAAAAGCCTGTCCTGTCGTCCCTTTCCTTTCGTCTGGATCAGCTAGGGCGAAAAGGGCATCTTTCCACTGCCCATAGGAAATTTCCGCTTGCTCATTTCGTACCTGTGCCTCTATGAACGCTTCAAGGGCGCGTTCTTCGCGTCTTGTGAGTTTGGTTTTCTGCTTGGGCTTGCCGTCTGGTACTATCGCCCCGCTGAAAACGGCCCGTCCCTCATCGTCTTCGCCGACTTTGACAATTTTCAATCGGTACGCAAAACCTGTGCCGTCTGTACTGTCCCGCGCCTTGGCTATGTATAAAGCTCGTTCGTCACCTTCGCGCTTTGTGGCTATTACAGCATCAACACACGCAGGCAAGCCGCTCCAACCTGCAAGTCGATTCCTGTCGGCAGCAGACTTGCCGCCTGCCTTGGGCACATGGTGCAGTAGTATGATCAAAGATTGCGGTCTGAGTTCACGGATTCTATCCACCGCAGCAAGGATTCTCCCCATCCCTTCAGGCCCGTTTTCGTCCACGCCACGAGCAGCAGCTCTCATCGTATCGACAAAGAGCAACGCATTTTCTGGCATGGATGAAGCTATGGCTTCTGCATCTCTCAACAGGTCAACGCCTCGCCTGCAAAACTGCACAGGCACTGATTCGTCAATGATTCGTTCGTTGACGATCTGCCACGCCTCAACCCTTTTTCGTAGCCCTTCGCCTGCCTCTAGGTACAGATACAAGACAGGCCGTTGACGAACACGGCGACCAAACCACGGCCAACCCAGGGCAAGATGAAACATCTGGTCTAGTGCAATGAAGCTTTTACCGTCACCGCTCCCGCCGCCCAAAACTGCCACCCCGGTTTCGGGATAGACACCATCTATGCAGTCTTTTGGGTATTGCTCCCGCATGATGTCAGCGAGGTTTTCAAGAGCCAGCTTGCGACACGGCTTGCCGCCTTGGGCCTGCCCCGCAGGAACAAGGGCGCCCTCACCCCTTGCCGGGCCAACGCCGCACGCGGCCTCAAATTTGGCAGCCTCCGCAGCTATCATGGCTTCGTAGTCAGGCCCGTTCATGCGTCACCCCCGCAGACACCTTGACGACAGGCCGCTTGCAGCCTACAGTCACCACGGAGATTGAACCAAATCCCATAACCTGCCCTGGCCTGCCCGCCGGGGTTTTTTCGTTTGAGCTGTATCACCATGGCCTGCCACCTCTACGCCGAAGCCTTACGGCCACGAGCCTTGCCACGTTGAGACTTTTTGTGGGCCCACAGGACCACATCGAGACGCCGGAACCTTGCAACACGGCCCACCATGTAGGCCTTTGGAGCTGTCGGGTCACTCCCAAAAACGCCTGACAAACTTTTGGCCGAGCCATAACCCAAAGGTTCCAGCAAATCAGCGTATCCGGGCCTTGCTGGCAGGTCGTGATAAAGCTCCTGCCAGAACTCTGGCAGCTTAGAAATTTCCTTGGGCAGACGTGCAACGGTATCTTGTGACATATTTGGTCTCCTAGGGCAGTTGCTCCACAATGCTGGATGCTTGTGGAATTCACCCTATTGCCCAAACTTGCCGTTTTTTTTCAGAAAGATGCCCGTAAAAAGAGCCTGCTACCGATGGCAACAGGCTGATTTTACAGGATAAAATTTATTTTTATTTTTTTGTGGAACTTGCCGTTTGCTTTTCGTTAGAGGTCTGCCGATTCCGAAAATTGGGATAGATCGCCACATACAGCGGCCCGGTTTTTCTCACGGGCATCAGCACGGAGCATCTTGAAGGTTTTGTACCTTTCAGAAAAAACCAAAAAAGCAGCCAGGCTTTCACGACCGGGCCAGCCTTCAGGGGTATGCCGCCCGGCCTCCCAGTTTTTAATCGTTTGCCCTGAGACGCCACAGCGAGCAGCAGCCTCTTTGAGCGTGATTTCTTTTCTCCTACGGGGTGCAGCCTGTTTGCTATCCTGTGTGGCCTCACAAGTAGGCACAGGGAAAAGCCTTTCAATATCTTCAGCCTTGAAAAGAAGGCTCCTTATACACTGTGAAAACAGCTCATGATATATATCGCGTGATGGACGGCCTTGATATAGCCTGTCGCCATGTATAGCAAGCAGCTTTTTTTTTATTTCGAGCCTGATGTTTTCAGGCAATTGAATAAGTTCTGATAAGTCATAGAGTGTTTCGTTCTGTTCGTTCCGTTGCTGCTCACAATATGAAATAAATCTATCCATACCGAACGGGAAAATGATAACACTTTCCCTTGGCGTGCCATCCATTGGCCTGTAAACCTGTCTTCCCTCTTGATAGAACATCTCAGCAAGACGGACTATTTTTTGTTGTGGCGTAGGGTATGATATCAAATCGCCTTCATCGTCAAAGCATGCGAGGCCATCAAAAAGTGCAGGGTATTTTGTAAATGTTTCCTCTGCACCCTGCCTGCATTCATCGAGGGTTTTTGGTGACAGGGTGCAATCTGTATCATTGACAACTCTTTCCCCTGCAGGGCCAAAAGCTTGCAGCTCTCCAGAATCACAATAGGTAGCAAGCTCCAGTATTGTGGCCTTGCCTGATTCGATGATTTCGCGTCCAGAGGTGTAGCGGCGATTCATGAAATTATCCAACACTAGACTTGAAAGATTGAACCCTTGCCCGGCGTTCTATAACTTCGACTGCGTCTTCTCTATTGTCAGCATCTGAGCTGTTATCATTGGGCCTGCCAGACAATATATCCGAAACGACACTTGCAGCACGGCGCAAACTATCGTTGCATAGATGCGCGTATCTTTGCGTCATTGTGGCATTACCGTGTGTTAGTAACTTTTGAATTTCAAAGAGGCTGACACCGTTACTTGCAAGACGGCTTGCGAATGTATGCCTTAATCCATGATACGGGCGGAACCCAGCAGGAAGGAAAGGACGCACATGCTCAATCAATCTCTTGACTGCACGGCTCTGGAAATTTGTTTGTTCAAATATCAACCCATCGTCAGAATCGCGAATGCTCTTCAAAAGATCTTCAACAGCACTAGTCAGTGGAATGTGTTCTGTTTTCCCAGACTTGGCATATTCGCCTCTGAGACAGATATACCTATTTACAAAATTAACATCATTCCAAGTGAGGTTGAATATTGCATAGCGCCGTACACCTGTAAGCAAAGCAAACTTCATACTTGCAGCAAGTTTTTTGTCTGGGTATTCATCGAGTGCAGCGAGAAACGATGCAAGCTGTTCGTCAGTTAGATTTTCTGTTACAGCGTTATCTAGTCTTGGCATGTTGAAATGTAGTAGATGCACTGGAGGCTGTTCATTGTATCCATGTTTTGCACCCCAGAAAATGATTTGTCGTATAAGCCCAAGGCAATGTTTCACTGTAGCACTGGAAATATTTTTTTCTTCAAGTTGTCGGCGCAAGCCTTCTATGTGAAAAGTCCGTATGTCTTGGATTTTCATTTGCATCAGCGGGTAGATATGATTTCGGACATGCCCATCATGGTTTGTGCGAACCCTGCCCTGGAGCGTTTCACGATATGCCTCCCAAACACGTTGCAGGGTAGGGCGTGATTCCTCTAGTTCGCGTTCTCGTTGTGCAGCTTCACGACGTTCTTTCAGTGTAGCAGGGCCTTGCCCAACAGAAGCAGCAGCCTTGAGTTCTGCCAGAACTGTCTTGGCTCGTTGTAGATTCCAGCCCTCGGAACTCCAGCCTAGACCCTCTTCGACAAGCTTGCCGTTCGCTCTGTAGCGCAGCAAAAAGTATCGGTCGGGCTTCCCCTTGTAGAGGCGACCTTCTTGCGTTCTCGCCCTGATACCTGGAGCAATGGTTTCGGTTTTTCTGGCAGCCATGCGCGTTCTCCTTCACCTCAATTCTGGCCCCACACTGGCCCCACATTTTGCTTGTTCAGAGGTGGATTTTCATGGAATGTCATGGAGCCAGATTATGAACGTAACATACTAAAGTCAATGGGTATTTTTGAACTTTTGGGAGTATCTTGGAAGATGGAGGAAATCGGCCTGTAACAGACTACGAACCTGTAGGTCAGGAGTTCGAATCTCTTCGAGCGCGCCAATGAAATCAAGGGGTTACGGCAAAATGCTGTAACCCCATTTTCATTTGGCACATGGGGTTGGCACATGAAGCGGGAGGGACAGGCCCTCGACTGCATTCCGTTTTTGAGCAGTCGAGATGTGCTGATAGTGCTGGTAGACCATCTGCGGAGAGGAATGGCCGAGCAGTCTGGCAACCGTACCTACGTCTTCCCCGTTGGCAATGAGTTGGGACGCAAAGGCGTGGCGTAAATCGTAAGGGCGCACCCGTCGCGTTATGCCAGCAGCCTTCAAGGCACGCGCCCAGGACTTCTTGATGGATGTCACAGGCTTCCCGTTGTAGGTCACAAGATGTTGCACGCCTGCCTCTATGTCGGCACGCCGCCAGTCCAGGAAAATTTCAATCAGTCCAGAGTGGATCGGAACCTCCCGCCACGGTGAGCCGGGATTTTTCCGACTCGTATCAATGCGGACAATCCCACGCTCAAGGTCGACATTCTCCCATGTGAGGGCCAATAGCTCAGAGCTGCCCACCCGCAGGCCGAGCAACATCCCAAGAATAATAACCCGCTGTAGATGCGGAGGGGCAACTGCATAAAGCCGTTCTCCCTCCTCTTTGCTGGGAGGCACGGTTTTACGGTAGTTAGGATGCGGAACGTGCATCTTCGGCAGCGATTCCATCATGCCCCTGTCATGCACCCACCGGAGGACTGTACGCAGATTCGTCAGTATGCCGTGAACAAAGGCTGAGGACAGAAGGCCCTCCCCACGAATTTTGGGTGTGCGGAGCAAGACCTTTTCAAGCTCGTTCCACTTTTCAGTGGTGAAGTCACACAAGCGAATGTGCCCACAACGTATCAATGGCAAGCGCATGGAAGTAAGAAATTTTTTTGCATCCTTATCCGGGAAGCTCTTGTCACGCAGATAGAGAAAAATAGCATCCTCCACCGTGCGGTCAGCGCCTTCCCGCACAAGCTGCTCCGGCATGAAGCTCTCTACCTCGTGCTGCAGTCGGTGTCGAATCAAAGAATCGAAACGACGGGCGTCAGCGAGGGTGTGCAAGGTCTTGCTCTCACGCGCTCCAGTATACGGATTGTTCCAGTATACCTGATATGCGAGGCCTTCCCGGCCATGTCGTTTGCGTATTGCCATCGAGCTCTCCCACGCACCTATTGTACTGTTCCGCCGTTTATGAGAGCAAGCTGTTCGGCAAGGCTCCTCCCCTCCAGCGGACGCTGGGAGAGCGGCAGACGGCGCGGCTTCTTCTCTTCCTTTTCCTTGGGTACAAGGATTGCGCCTGCAATGACAGCCTCCACCTCTGCAAGGTTCCAACGAAGCCCAAGACCTCTCCCCACACCAAGGCTGAGTGGATGGACATTATTTCGCTTCAGCCATTTTCTTGCAGCAGAAGGAGTGCACGATAATATCTCTGCAACGTATCGTACTGTAACATATTTCTTCATAACCAACCTCTATTACAGTTAAAATCTAATAATGGCGGATTATAGCAGGATAGTTTCATTATACAAATGACGTTCTGCAAATGTTGCATCAGGATGCAAATAAGTTGCTGGTAGAGCCTTTTGCAATCGATTGCAAAAAGAAAGCCGCCAGAGGAAGGCTCTAAGGCGGCTTTGTAATGAGAGGGGGGAGGCTTTTAGAGACTTTGCCCTGTATTCTGGCTGGCCTCTTTCAGCTTATAAGCTTCCTGCTCTTCTGGTGTTGCCAGCCTGACGTACTCAAGTTCAGGCAAATATTGTTCTGCCACGGCTTTTGTGATTTCACGGAGCTCTGGGCGACCTGCCCAAAATCCCATCCCTACTGTTCCTTCAATATAATAGGTCTCTCCGGCTTTGACATCCAAAGTAACGGCAGCACGGGATTCCGTCTTGGCCAGATAGGTGTGCTTGCCTGGGGTGGCGCGGTGCATGAAGTATGTGCCTGATTTCAGCAAGCCAATTTTCTGGGTGTCTTCAAAAATGAAGTAGCTGATACCTCCGCCACCAAAAGCACCTTCACGGACGAAGTAAATCACCGCGCTGTCCGCGTCAGCCGTGATTTGGGGTGGGGTGTCTTTGATGTAATCCCCACGCAGGGGCATTTTCGCGCACCCGACAGCCAGCATAAAGAGCAGTAGCAGACCAGCCGTGAAGACAAACTGTTGTGACCGCATGCGAAATCTCCTTTATATTCACATGTACCCATGAATGCCGAAAAGTGCAAGAAATCCACGGGACGCCTCAATAAAATGAAAGCCACCCTGAGAGCTTCAAGGCGGCTTTGTATATTTTTGTGGTGGGGGTGGGGGAGAGTCGTCACCGCAGCTCAGGCGGTAGCTGCCGCCCAAGCCGTTCGCTTTCGTAGGATTCCCTGCAGTGTTCTTTCTCCCACCAGAACAGTACCTCGATGATCCGCAGCGGCCAGTACCGCACGTCGTCTCGTGCCCAGCGATACGCACGGCTGCTCAGGGTCTCATCCGGCCAGCCGCCAAATACGGCATTGACAAGCTGATCCGCCGCTATGAGTACGGCCTTGCCGTAGGAGAGACTGCCGGGCATCAGGCTTCAGCCCCTGTAGTGCTGCTGCCGGGCCAGCCAGCATCAATATCAATGGCATTCAGTTCCGCTATTGTCCTGCAGTTTTCGATGGTTTCGTGCAAAGCGCGTTCCTGAGTAAAACATGCCTGCACATGGAGAGCGATGAGGGAGGCAACCTGCTGAAGTTCCTCTAATGTCAGCTTTATCCACCCAGAAGCAGCCTTAAAATCAGCTTCGTTCAGTCCTGCCTGTTGCATTCCCTGAATCGCAGAAGATATGCGATTTTGATCTTCAATTCCTGTAAGAATTTGAACACCATTAGGCTCAGGACTCATTAATTGTCAAAAAGGAAAAAAGTTCTTATCGTGAGCCAAGGAGGGTACAATGAAAGAACTTTTTTCCTTTTTGACAATTAATGAGTCCTGAGCCTAGAAAACGCTATACAGTGGGGGGATGAAGGCAGCCTGATTTTTGCAGCCTGTCTACAGGTTTTTCAGGCTCACGGTCTGCTGTCTATTCATGGGCTTGCAAAAGCAGGAGGATAGCATAGTATACGAAGGGACAGGAGAGCTATGAGAGCACTCAGAATTCTTTTTTTGCTGGAAGATCTCTGCTATGGTGGTACCCAACGACAGACGCTGGAGCTGGCCAGACGCATGGATCGGGGACGTTTTCTGCCTTCTCTGATGACCATCACCGGGCCGACAGATCTGGATGACGAGGCGCGAGAGGCTGGTCTCCAGGTCCACCATCTGGGGAAGGGCCGCGCTTGGGCTTCTTTCTTTTTCTGGCGTCTGGGTGCAGCCATACGTCATATCAGACCAGACATCATTGTGCCCTGTACAGCACTGCCCAATATCTGGGGCCGTATCTGGGGCCGTATGCTGCATGTTCCTGTGATTGGCACATGCCGGGGAGGCGGCGCTCTGCAGAAGCAGCATGAACGTCTGCTCTGGCGGCTGACTCGACACATGATTTGTAACTCTGAGGTTCAGCATGTCGCACTGCAGCAGATAGGTGTGCCTGCACGGCATCTCAGCTATATACCCAATGGAGTGGACACAGAGCGCTTTAGGCCGGGGCCTGAGCCGCTGCCAACAAGACGGCCTGTTCTGCTCTGTGTTGCCCGCCTTGTCAAAGACAAGGATCACATGACCCTGTTGCAGGCCTTTGAGCATATTCTGCAGCAATGCCCTGATGCCCGCCTGCGCCTTGTGGGTGACGGTGCGGAAGAGAACGTGCTCAGGTGCTGGGCCCGGGAGCATCCCGCCGGCAGACAGGTCGACTTCGTGCCCGGCAGTGCAGACATGAGAAGCCATTATGCCGAGGCCTCCATCTTTGTACTGTCTTCGGTACGTGAAGGACAGCCCAATGTCATCCTGGAGGCCATGAGCGCTGCTCTGCCGGTATGTGCTACTGCGGCAGGGGGCATACCGCGACTGGTAGAGGAGGGCGCAAGCGGTCTTCTGTCCCCGGTCGGTGATGCTGCGGCACTGGCAGCCAACTGCCTCCGTCTTCTGCAAAATCCTGGTCTGGCTGAAAAGCTGGGGCATGCAGGGCGAAACAGGGCAGAGCAGCTCCATTCCTTTGCGGCTATGGTGAATGCGCATCAAAATCTTTTCGAGCGGTTATGGACTGAGAGAGGGCGAGCATGAAGAAATCTGGAGACTGGTCGCGTGTGCTGTACGGCCTTTGGCTTGTCTGTCTGCTGCCGGTGAGTATGGCCGCAGCGGACGACAGAACAACCGTGACGGAAGTGTCGGAGTTATGGACAGGCTCTCTCTACACTTCCAACTATCGGGCAGGGGTTTGCTTTGCAGCTGACGGCAGGGTGCGAGGCGTACTGCACCTGCGTCTTGCAGATGGGAAGACCAGTGTCTATCATTTTTACGGGCATAGTCACAATGGGCAGATAGAGGTCAGCCATTCGTCAGGCCATGTTTTCAAGGGCTACCTGGCTTCACAGGATGCCGTGGAAGGTCAGGTCAGGCTCAAGAACGGCATGAAAGTACGCATGGAAGGAAAACGCATACATGATGCCCGGCTTGCCGCGCCCAACTGTGCGCCATTGCCGGAATAGGCAGGTTTTGTCTCTGCAAGAAAGGAGCTGCCATGCTGGTATTCTGGTTTGTTTGCGCCTTGGTTCAGTGTTTGCTCTTTGCTGCTCTTCTGCTCTGTGGCCGCAGGTTGCTGCGCCGTGCCGAAGAGGAACGCCAGGTCTGCCGTTTCTCCCCTGCAGGCGGTTGGCCCCGCATCGCCATGATCATCCCGGTTGCAGGCGAACACCCAGATATGAAGGATGCCCTGACCAGTCTGCTGCAGCAGGATTATCCGCAGCTTCTGCCTGTCATGGTTACGGCTACAGCCAGGGAGACAGCAGCGAAACTGGTTGCCTCGCTGCAGGAAGAATATCCGCACCTGCGGCATGTGGTGGCAGGGCCAGCCCGAGGCTGTGGTCAGAAAAACCATAACAGCCTGCAGGGCATAGCTGCTGCGGGGCATGAGGCAGATATCTATCTTTTCTGTGACAGTACACATCTGGCAGAGCCTGATTTTGTCCGCTGCCTTGCAGCACCGGTGATTGAAGGGGAGGCAGCTTGCAGCACAGGCTATCATATAGTGGAGCCGCATGATGATCAGCCTGTCACCTTGGCCTATGCCCTGTCAGTTCTTTTGATGCGTTTTTTACAGGCGTTGTCGAGTTTTACCCAGCCCTGGGGTGGTGCCATGTGCATCAGCCGACAGGCTTTCGAACAGCACGGCGTAGCGCAGCTATGGGCCACCAATGTGGTGGATGACTGCTCTCTGGCAGCCCATCTGCAGAGCAGGGGCATTGCGGTACGCTTATCTGCGGCTGCACTTTTACATACAGGGGCCAGGGCGCACGGCCTTGCTGTCTGGCGCGCATGGATGGAGCGGCAGGTGCTCTTTCTCAAGTTCTGCATGCCGGGTCAATGGATGCTTTTGGGCATACTGCCTGGCATCATGGTGTTACCGCCCCTTGGCGCAGCACTGATGCTGCTTGGGGGTCTGATTGGGCTGGGATCGGCTTCGGCCATGCTGCCGGTCTTGAGCTGGCTGCTTCTGCTGGCAGCTTCGCTGGGCCCCTGGCGGGCCTTTCTATCCCGCCCTGTCAGTCTGGGGCGCTGGCTATGGGCCTTTGCCTGCGCTGCGGGCATGTTCCTTCTGGTATATGCGCAAAGCCTCCGGGCCAGAGAGATCATCTGGAAAGACTTTGCCTACAGGGTCGGCAGGGGCGGTCACGTTTTGTCCGTGCGGCGATGCTGATACATCCTGTTTTGACACTTGCCCTGCCTGCGGGTAGAATCGGATCGTCGGCAAGTGTGTGCCGGCTAATATCGTTGCGGTGGTGAAGAATCTATGATTGCCATGTCTGACCTTGTTCGCGTCAGCCTGCGGCAGGTTGTGCGTCAGCGCGGCTTTGGGGTGATCCTGTCCATTGCTTTGGGAATCACCGCTTTTATTGTTCTTTCCGTACTTGGACGGGAGATCCGCTATAAGGTCGGGCAGGATATGGTGCTCATGGGCGGGGTCAATGTCATTCGTGTCTTTATGGATGACAGTCAGTATCCCGGCCAGCCACGGCGTGAATTCCACGATGCCACAGTAGATGCCCTGCGTGCCTTGCCTGGTGTGGGGCTGGTCAGCCGTAATGTACGCTTTGGGCAGAGCTTTGCCCTGCGCAGCAGCGGTGAGCGTTCGCTCAATATGTATTTCATCGGTGTGGATCAGTACTTTGCAGATGTATACTCACTGGAGCTGGATGCAGGCAGACTGCTGACCACTGCCGATATTGATGACCGTCGCCGGGTCTGCCTGCTGGGGCGAGAGGCGGCGCGCGACCTGTACGGCGGTGCGGAAAGCGCGCTGGGCAAACTGCTTTTTCTGCAGAAAGATGTTTTTGAGGTTGTAGGTGTTGTCAGCGGTGTTATGCTGGGGGCCTGGTCTGAGGGGGGATTTATCCCCTATACTACCATGACGGATCGCAACTGGGGCGATGGCAAGATAACCCGTCTTTTTGTGCGTGCCATCGGATGGGAGGACGTCCCCCGGCTCATGCGTCAGATACCTGAAGTTGTACGTGAACAACAGGCTGCGCCGTATCTGGTAATACAGACACAGGAGGAGCAGCTGGAGCGCATCAAGACCACCTTCTTGTGGGTGGAGGCCCTGCTCTGGCTGGGCATAGCAGCATCGCTGATGCTGGGGGGCTTCGGTATCTGGTATGGCACCTTCGCGGCTGTGCGTGCCCGTACGCGTGAAGTGGGTCTCAAGAAGGCCATGGGAGGTTCAGATGCGGATATTTTGGCCCAGTTTCTGGCGGAGGCTCTCTGTAAATCGGTAGCTGGCGGCATTCTCGGCATAGTGGTAGGCGTTGCGCTGGTAGAGATTGGCTCCTGGTCGCTGGGCACGGGCATCTCATACGGTCTGCTGATGGTCAGCAGTCTGGGCAGTATTGTATTTTCAGGCATCATCGGCGTGGCAGGCGGTCTTTATCCGGCCATACAGGCCAGCCGCATGGATGTGGTTTCGGCTTTGCGTTTCGAGTAAGGGTGCAGCATGGCTCCTGTTATTGTCGCAAAAGATCTGTATAAATGCTATGCCGGTTTTCCGCCGGTGCTCCGTGGCGTGAACATCGAGGTACAGGCCGGTGAGCTGGTAGCCATCATGGGTCCCTCCGGCTGTGGCAAATCCACCATGCTGCACGTATTGGGCATGCTGCACGCACCGGATGCCGGTTCACTGGAGATTCTCGGTACGGATGTGCTTACTTTCAGCCGGGAGCAGACAGCGGCTTTCCGTCGCGGCAATATGGGCTTCGTTATGCAGTCCAGCAATCTTTTTGAGCATTCTACAGTATTCGAAAATGTGGAATTTCCGCTTATTTATGAGAATGTGCCACCGCAGGAGCGCTGGGAACGCGTGATCCGAGCGCTGGATCTGGTGCGCCTTTCAGCTCGTGTTCATTACCGCAGCAACCGCTTGTCGGGTGGTGAGCAGCAGCGTGTAGCCATTGCCCGCGCCATGGTGAACAATCCACGCATATTGCTGGCTGACGAGCCCACAGGGGCTTTGGACGCCCGCACAAGTCGCGTCATTATGGAGAATTTCCGTACACTCTGCCATACCGGCGGCGTATCCATGGTGCTGGTGACCCATGATCCCAAGATGGCTGAATACTGCGACAGCATTTATACACTGGAAGACGGTATCCTGCATTGTCGCCAGCACAGGCTCCCTCCTGAGCGAGACATGAATGCCCCCAGCCTGTTGCAAGCACCGCCCCCTGTAGTGCACGGGGCTCTGGTGGCAGAATACTTTCCCGAGTCTTCTGGGCAGTGCCTGATGGAAGAGGCACACCGCCTGTATTCTGCCGGCCTTCTGTCGCGTATCTATGCGATAAGGGGCAGCTCTTTTCTGGCTGATCCTGCTGGTTATGCCCTGCCTTTGGCAGTACGCCGTATCGGCTTCTGGCGTCTTCTTTATGCTGGTCTTTTACTGTTCAGGCAGACGCGGGCTCTTTCCCATACCCTGTGGCATATCTGGCGTGACCTGCCTGGCGGTAAAGGTGTGTGCGGCCATCTGTTCGGTCGTTTTCGAGCCTTTATTTGCGGGGTATTGCTTGCACGCTGGGCTTTGGAAGAAAAGATAGAGTTTTTTTATGCTGCCGGTGCGCAGTGTCAGGGTACCGCTAGCTGGGTAGCCGCGCGTATGCTGCGCCGTCCGTTTGCCTTTGCTGTGCGTGCTCAGGAGCTGCCCCATATGGGCAGAGACTGGGCTGTAAAAGCGGCAGATGCTGTCTTCGTGCGTTGCGATACGCAGGAGACGCAGAATACCCTTCGGGCACTCTTTCCGCTCCTGCCGCCAGAAAAATTTGTGCTTTTGCGTGATCCACTGACGTTGACGCCGCCCGAAGATGATATGGAGATACCCTTGTCACTCAAGGGTCAGCAGGCAGAAACAGAGTTGTGCCTGCTGGCAGTAGGCAGTATGTGCAGGCGCAAGGGCTATGATGTTTTGTTGCGGGCCTGTGCGCTTCTCAAGGTACAGGGAGTGCGTTTTCGTCTGACCATTGTCGGGCAGGGGCCGTGGCGTTTACGCCTGCGCTGGCTGGCTCTGCGCCTGGGGCTGCGTAAGCAGTTGGTCTTTACGGGGCAGATACCGCATGAAAATATGCCGGATTATTATAAAAAAGCCGATATTTTTATCTGCCCAGGCATCAGGACGCGGCAGGGTGATGTGGATGGTCTGCCGTCTGCCTTGGCAGAGGCTATGGCCTTCGGCAGGGCCGTGATTGTCAGTGATTTGCCGTCTCTGCTTGAAATCGTGGAGCACGGGCGAAACGGATTGGTGACACCGCAGCATGACGTAGCTGCGTTGTGTACAGCGATGAAAGAGTTGGCGGTTGCGCCTGAGGAACGCCGTCGCCTCGGTGAAGCGGCCCGTGTGCGCATACATGCCCTGCTTGACAGGCAGGAGAGTGAAATGCGTCTTAATGAACTGTTCATCAGGGCAGCGCGTCAGATATCAAGCCGATAGAAACAGACAGTAAAATTTGCTATTGCGCCCATGCTGCCAAGGCTCTGTCCAAGTCAGGGCCGGGCTGTACCTGCAAATCCTTGTCCAGTTGCAGGCGGCAGCAATACCCTTCCAGGTAGGCTACAGCCTGGGCTTCTACCGTGCCTGGATGATCTTCCAGTATCTTTCGAAGAGTCAAAATATGCTCACGGCCAAGCCGATGCTCCGGTATATGCACGCAGACAGGTGTATCGTTCTGGCTGCAGACATCACCGAGCAGACGTACACTCTGGCCAAGCAGCTTGACTTCACGTACGCTCTCATCACTGTTTTCATCGTCTGCTCCGGTGTTTTCAGCCTGGCTGTCTACCCGGGCCGTAAAAGCCAGCACCTGATCCTGTTTGAGCAGGTCTCGCGCTTCGCTATAGGCACGGGGAAAGAAGGTCACCTCGGCATGGCCTGTCAGGTCTTCGATACTCACAAAGGCCATGCGCTCTCCCTTGGATTTGGTCATAACCTCCTTGATGCCTGTCACAAGCGCTGCGCAGGTCAGCTCTGTGTCAGAAGGGAGTTCACGTGCATCTTCCAGTGTCGTCAGGCTCAGGCGGCGTATCTCACGACTGTAGGGATGCAGCGGATGGCTGGTCAGAAAAAAGCCCAGAGCTTCTTTTTCCAGGCGCATCTTGAGGTCGTCGTCCATTTCAGGAAGGGAGGCTTCCGGGCAGTCCACACCCACGCCGGGCTGTGGCGGTGCTTCTGCCGCCGGGGCCATGGCCAGCAGAGAAATCTGATTGGAGCTTTTTTCTCTAGCTTTTTTCTGAGCGCGGATGACCACTGTCTCCAGAGCAGCCAGCAGGGCGGCGCGTGAAGCCCCAAGGCAGTCACATGCCCCGCCTTTGATCAGCGATTCCAGAACGCGTTTGGTGACCTTGCGCAGATTGACGCGGCAGCAGAGATCAAGCAGGGAGATATAGGCGCCTGTCTGACGTGCGTCAATAATTTCGCGAATGGCTTCATCCCCCACGTTTTTGATACCGCCAAGGCCGAAGACCACCTGTCCCTTATAGGCAGAAAACTCGCGCTGGCTGCGGTTGACTGAGGGCTGTACGACGTCGATGCCCATATCCTTGCAGCAGGAGACGTATTTGAGCAGCTTGTCCTGATTGCCCATTTCTGAGGTGAGCAGCGCGGCCATAAATTCCACCTTATGGTGTACCTTGAGATAGGCCGTGTAGTATGAAATCAGCGCATAGGCGGCCGAATGCGACTTGTTGAAGCCGTACTCGGCGAATTTTTCCATCAGGTCGAAAATTTCATTGGCTTTGGCTTCTGGCAGACCGTTTTTAGCTGCGCCGGCTACAAAGGTAGCGCGTTCTTTGGCCATGGCCTCTGCCTTTTTCTTGCCCATGGCACGTCGCAGCAGGTCAGCCCCGCCCAGGGTGTAGCTAGCTATGATCTGGGCGATCTGCATGACCTGTTCCTGATAGACGATAACACCGTACGTATCGCGCAGACAGTCAGTCAGTGATTCGTGGGGATAGATGACCGGCACCTGGCCGTGTTTGCGCTTGATGAATTCATCAACCATGCCTGAACCAAGTGGCCCCGGGCGGTAGAGAGCCAGCATGGCGATAACATCTTCAAAACAGGAGGGTTTGAGCATGCGTAGATACTGGCGCATGCCCGAGCTTTCTACCTGAAAAACGCCTTCTGTATCGCCACGGGCATACAGATCATAGGTTTCAGCATCGGTCAGGGGCAGGTTGTCCAAATCAGGAGGGCATTGCCCCTGATAGCTGATATTGTCCAGAGTATCCTGAATCAGAGTCATGGTTCTGAGGCCCAGAAAGTCAAATTTGACCAGACCGGCCTTTTCGGTCATTGGGCCGTCAAACTGGGTTACCAGTTCGCCGCGTTTACCGAGATAGAGGGGTAAAAACTCCTCCATGGGTCTGGGCGAGACCACCAGACCGGCAGCATGGGTGGAGGCGTGACGGGCCAGTCCTTCCAGGCGGCGGGCCGTATCCAGCAAATGTTTGACCTGTGCGTCCTCATCATAAAGTTTTTTCAGTTCAGGCTCGTTTTCCAGAGCTTTTTTGATGGTCATCTTGAGGTCGTCAGGTACCAGCTTGGCAATACGGTCGGTCTCGGCAAAGCTCATGCCCAAGGCCCGGCCTACATCGCGTACTACGCCCTTGGCCTTCATGGTACCAAAGGTAGTGATCTGTGCCACTGAGCCTTCACCATAGGTCTCCACCATATGGCGGATGACATCGCCGCGGCGGCGTTCGCAGAAATCTACGTCGATATCAGGCAGGGAGACGCGTTCACTGTTCAGAAAACGTTCGAAGAGCAGATTATAGGGCAGAGGGTCGATATTGGTGATACGCAACGCCCAGGCCACCAGAGAGCCCGCTGCCGAACCTCGCCCCGGCCCTACGGGGATGCCGTTGTTCTTGGCCCAGTTGATGAATTCTTGTACAATGAGAAAATACCCAGGAAAGCCCATTTCTAGAATGACCTTGAGTTCATACTGCAGGCGTTCCCTGTACTGTTCGGCGTTCAGGCTATCCCGTTGGGGGTGCTTTTCAAGACGCTGTTCCAGTCCCGTTTCAGCCAGTCGCCGGAATTCCGATTCCATACTGGCCCCTTCCGGCAGGGGGTAGACAGGAAAGTAGTGTCTGCCCAGATCCAGCTCCACTGTGCAGGCCTCGGCGATGCGTGCTGTATTGGCCAGCGCCTCGGGAACATGAGAGAAGGCAACTTCCATTTCTTCTACAGACTTATAGTACAGCTCCCGCGACTCAAAGCGCATACGCCTAGGGTCGTTCATGGTATGCTGGGTCTGTATGCAGAGCAGCACCTCATGGGCGTCGGCATCATCGGCATTGAGGTAGTGGCAGTCATTAGTGGCTACCAGAGGCAGGCCGGTTGTTTCGGCCAGCTCCATCAGGCCGTTGTTGGCTGTCACTTGTTCGTCCAGACCGTTGGACTGCAGCTCAAGATAGAAGCGGCCGGGATAGATGTCGGCGTATTCTCGGGTCAGGGCCAAGGCCTTGTCCATATCTCCTGCCTGGATGGCACGTGGTATCTCGCCCGCGATGCAGGCTGAGAGGCAGATGAGGCCTTCGGAGTAGCGCCGCAGCAGATCCTTGTCTACGCGAGGCTTATAATAAAAGCCATCCAGATAGCCGTGACTGACCAGTTTGACCAGATTATGATAACCCTCGTTATTCTGCGCCAGCAGGATGAGGTGATTGCGACGGCGTGCTGTTTCGGGGTTCCTGTCTCTGTGATCCTGGCAGACATAGACCTCACAGCCAAAAATGGGCTTGAGGCCGTAATCCTTGCAGGCCTGATTGAAGTAGACAGTACCGAACATATTGCCATGGTCAGTGATGGCGCAGGCAGGCATGCCAAAATCCTTGGCACGGGCGCAAAGATCCTTGAGGCGGATGGCGCCGTCCAGAAGGCTGTACTCACTGTGGCAATGCAGATGGACGAAATCAGACATGGAAACTCCAAGAGTGGACAGATGATATCCTGTATAGCAGAAGGCCCGGCTGCTCTCAAGCCGTGCTTGCCTTGAGCCAGACAAGGGCGTAAAGCTGATTCATGGATTCCGATATCAGCTTTCACCTGACCTGGTTTCAGAGCTATGCCGCTGCCATGCGGGCCAGAGAACAGGAAGATCCCCAGCCGCTGGACATCAAGCTTAGACATTCCTTGGCTGTGCTGGATAAGGCCCGCTGTATAGTGACGGCCGAAGGTTTTGTGCAGCCACTGTCCCGTATCTGCCTGCTGGCGGCACTGTACCATGATGTAGCGCGATTCGAGCAGTTTCTGCGCTATCGTACGTTTCGTGATGCGCTTTCCTGCAATCACGGTCATATGGGGGTGGTCATCCTCAAACGGGAAGCACGACTCGTGGCAGAAGAGGATCTGGTGCGCAAGAATGTGCTGGCGGTCGTGGGTATACACAACCGTTTTTCTTTACCGATGCTGCCGCCCCTGCTTCAGGCTGCTGCCCAGGTAGTGCGTGATGCCGACAAGCTGGACATCATGCGCGTCATGGATGAGCATCTGAGCGGGCCTAGGCCCTACAGCCCTACAGTGGTGCTGAGCCAGCCTGATAATCCGAATATTGCCGGAGCAGAGGTTCTGCAGGCTGCCCTGGAGGGGCGGGTGGCCGCATATGCTCATTTGCGCAGTGTCAATGATTTTCGCCTGCTGTTAGGTACGTGGCTTTTTGAGATGCATTTTGCTGAAAGCCGCCGCCTGTTCGTGCAGGATGGTCATGCCTACCGCCTGTTGCAGGCCCTGCCTGATGATGGTCCCCATGCTCGCGCGAGAGATGCGCTGTTGGCACGACTGGACGCGGTAGCAGAGCACTTCTGAAAAAGCACCTCATGCGATGCTGCTTTTGGCGCATACCCTGGCCCCCGGAAGTCTGTTCTGCCCCACAGAACCCTTCTGAAACACTGCTGCAGCAATGGGCGTCTGCCGGCTCTATACAACCATGTATCCGGTTGGCATGGACCTTGTATTGTCGTACGCTGCAGGAGGGAGTGGAGTATCTTGCTCTGGCAGCACAGGTCAGCCAGCAGCTTTTGGTTGCAGACTTCAGGTCAGCCGAGCGCAACTTGGACTGGCCTGCAGTTTTGATGACTCACATTCTGGCTGGCAGCAGCGCACGGTATTTTTTGGCCTGCGGCGGGCTTGAAGGCTGTGTACACCGTGCAGGCCTACATGTCATATGGCGACAGCCCTTCTGGGGCGGAGCAGCCCTCTTGCTGGCACTGGAGTCCGACGGAATCTAGTAAGCTGGCAGGGGAGGCAGCGGTGGAGCGCCAGGCGGGGGCGGCGGTGCCTGCGGCACATCAGCTGGCCCATCACCGCCGGGTGGCTCTGTAGAGAGCAACTGAGCTGGTACTTCGCCTGGCCCGGGGATGACAAAGGTCTCGGGATTCATACTGTACCAGGCAAACCACATGGCATAAGAGCCGAAATACTGTTTCATGGATGCGCCCTGCATGTTCCCCTCTACTGCTTGGCCGGTAGCGCCATCCCAGAAGCTGCGGGTTGTCAGATCCATGAGCCGGCCACCCTGTTTGACGAAGAGGAAGGGCTCTGTCCAGATATGGCGGTTGAAGACACGTACCACATCTAGCCTGGAGTCATGCACGGCCAGCAGGGCGGAAGAACCGAGAAAGAAATTTACCACGCCCTGTTGTTTAACATAGTTTATATCAATAGCTAGTAAAAATTCATCGTATTCCAGGCAAAGCATACTGGTTTTACGGTGAAAGCGCCTATCCAGATATTGCACGGGGTAGGCCAGAGTATCGTTATGATAATAGCTGTCTTTTTTGCGGTAGTCGCCGTACGGGTCACGCCCGTAGGCGCGTTTGCCAGGTGGCTGGGCCAGTACTGGTGCCTGAGGAAAAACCTGCCGAGCTGCCTCCCAAGTAGTCCAGTAGACTGGCAGCATGGGCAGACCGCGCCCCAGAAATGGCCCTTCAAAGGCTATACCCAGTTCCTGCAGCCAGAGGCTGCCGGTACTGCGGTCTACCAGAACACTGTTACCTTCATAAAGACGGCCATCCAAATCAAAAATTAGATTCATACCGCCCATGGAGGCGTCATAGGCCATCAGTGTACCCGTGGTGGGGCAGTAGGTGATGGTGTAGGCCATGTCGTCCACTACCTCGTTGACGACCTGATGCCAGACCATAATGCGCTGCGGGTATATACGAGGCCCGCCGGGCAGCATGACCACAAAAACGATATCATCTCCGCTCATAGCGAGGTTGGCGTCCTGTACACGGTCGTAACGTGGACGGTAGAGAGACGGGATGTCCCCGTAGCCGATGCTGGTGCTGATAAGCTGTTTGGAAAGCGCTGCCAGATCCTGCAGGTTTTGCGGGCGCGCCCATGCCACATCTTTGGTACAGAAAATACCATAGCAGAGCGTCATCACCAGAGTGGTCAGAGCAAGGCAGCACTGTATGGGGAAGGACATGCTCATGACAGACGTTCCTTGCTGGCATACGATTTATATTCTCCAAAAAGATAGTCGCGCAGCGCCTGCGGCCAAGGGCGGGGCGTCTTACCCAGCATTTGTGCAAGTTTACTGTTATCCAGCACGGAAAAGGCAGGGCGTCTGGCTTTTTGCGGCCATTGCTCGCTGCTAATGGGTTCCAGTTTGCAGGGGCCGCCGGTAAGGGCTATGGCCTCAGCGGCAAGTTCACACCAGCTGGCACGACCGCTGTTGACAGCATGCCAGAGACCTGCGGTCTGCTTTTCAGCCAGGTCGACGCTCCATTGAGCCAGATCCATACTGTAGGTAGGCGAGCCATGCTGATCATGCACAACGCTGATGGCATCACGTCTGTGGCAGGCTTCAAGTATGGTGTCCACAAAGTTACGCCGTCCAGGTCCAAACAGCCAGGCGGTACGCAGCACACATGCGCGTTCGGGCAGTGCCGCGAGAACGGCTTCTTCTCCTTCAAGCTTGGTGCGCCCGTATACCCCGGCAGGCTGGGGAAGGTCTTCTTCGCGCCAGGCAGCTGCATTCTGGCCGGAAAAGACGAAATCTGTACTGTAATGAACCAGAAAACTCTGACTCTGTGTTCTGAGCAGGCGCGCAAGAGCATCGGGCAG
This sequence comes from Desulfovibrio sp., assembly GCA_017396005.1. Taxonomy (GTDB): domain Bacteria; phylum Desulfobacterota; class Desulfovibrionia; order Desulfovibrionales; family Desulfovibrionaceae; genus Desulfovibrio. Next base: position 19,581 of record JAFQNG010000047.1, on the reverse strand, counting down.
AGTTCGGTTGAGCAGAAGGGCTTCTTCTGCATGGTCTTCGGCATCGTCTACCTGCGTCCAGGCGATGGTGTTGAAGACTACATCGGCCTGAGCGCGGCTCAGGCGTTCTTCAAGAAAGTCCATTTCCAGCAGGTTGCCGTCGGCACGACCCAAGGTCTCCACCTGCCAGCCGCGAGCGTCAAGCACACGGGTGAGCGCCTGGCCCAGAAGGCCCGTAGCGCCGCCAAGTACCAAAGCTTTGGCCATAGATCCTCCCTGATATTGCCGCCTGTAGACTTACCGAGGCGACGGTCATGCCTCAGGTACTGTAGCCCCGCAGGCAGGAGTGGTCAATATGTAGCCAATACGCCAGCAGAGGTGGAGACATCTCTTACAGAAATATCGTCTTGCTCTGCTTGACTTGGCATGTACTTATGACTAGCTGTTTAAGAAGTCATATAACGATTTTCACGGCAAGGAGTTTCTTTGAATCTGCTGGAAAAATTCAAGGAATCTGCGGTATCCGTTCTGCCGGTCATGGCTGTCGTCCTGGCATTGCACCTGACCATAGCGCCGCTGGGCAGTACACTGGCAGAATTTCTCGTGGGCGGTGTATTGCTCATTATCGGCCTGAGCATCTTTTTGCTGGGGGCAGACATCGGCGTCATCCCCGTGGGGCAGAGGGCCGGTTCGGCACTGACATCACGCCGCAATCTCCCGCTTTTGCTGGGGGCGGGCTTTGTCATTGGCTTTTTTATCACCGTGGCAGAGCCGGACGTGCATGTGCTGGCCCAGCAGGTAGCTGCTGTAGACCCCTCTGTTTCGCATCTGCTGCTGGTGGGCATGATTGCCGTGGGCGTGGGACTTTTTGTAACCATAGCCCTGGCACGTATTGTCTTTCAGATTTCACTGCGGCTGCTCTTCCTGCTTTTTTACCTGCTGCTTTTTGCCTGTGCGGCCTTTACCAGCCCGGCTTTTCTCGGTGTGGCCTTTGACGCTGGCGGTGCCACTACCGGCCCCATGACAGTGCCCTTCATCATGGCCCTGGGCGTGGGTGTGGCTGCTGTGCGCGGCGGCAAGGATCACGGTCGGGACGACAGCTTTGGCCTCATAGGTTTGGCCTCCATTGGCCCTGTGCTCTCGGTACTCATTCTGGGCATGATGCACAGTGGTGCAGGCGCCGAGGCCGCTGCAGGAGCGACAGAAACTGTCACTGCGGGCCTGTGGGGACACTTCTGGGGCCTTGTGCCTGCAGTAGCCGAAGAGGTGGGCATGGCGCTGGGGCCGCTGGTGGCGCTCTTTGTCGTATTCAGGATTTTTTTACTGCGCATGACCAGACGTTCTACCCTGCGCATGGTTATGGGTCTGGTCTATACCTTTACAGGCCTGGTGTTTTTCTTTGTGGGGGCCAAGGGCGGTTTCATCCCTGCCGGGCGTGAGCTGGGCGGTGTTCTTGCTCTGCACCATATGGAATATGCCCTCATAGCTGTAGGTGTTCTGCTTGGCGCCCTGGTGGTCTGTGCCGAACCGGCGGTATGGGTGCTCAACGGGCAGGTGGAAGAAGTGTCGGGCGGCCATATCCGCCGCAGCGTCATGCTGGTCTCGCTCTGTATCGGTGTGGCTGCGGCTGTGGGCATGTCCATGGTGCGTGTGGTCAGCGGCCTGAGCATATGGTACTTCCTCATCCCGGGCTATGTGCTGGCTCTGGGGCTTACGCGTTTCTGCCCACGCATGTTTACGGCCATTGCCTTTGACTCTGGCGGTGTGGCCTCCGGGCCCATGGCGTCCACCTTTATTCTGGCCTTTACGCTTGGTGCCTCAGCCAGCCTTGGTGGAGATCCCATTGCTGATGCCTTTGGGGTCATTGCCATGATTGCCATGACGCCCCTGATCACCATACAGATTCTGGGCATCCTTTATCAGCGTCGGGAAAATGCGGCTGTCCGGCGTCGAGAGGCAGCCCGTGAGGCCCGTGCCGCAGGAGAGCAGCGCCCATGAGCTCGTGTACAATCTATACCCCTGGCAAACTTCTGGTAAGCATTGTTCCCCGCCATCAGGGGGATATTGTTGTGGCCGCGACCAAGAAGGCCGGGGCCCCCGGCGGTACCGTTATGCTGGGCCGGGGAACAGCTTCCAACCATATCCTGCGTCTGCTCTGTCTGGGCGACACGTCCAAGGATCTTGTACTGACGCTGGCCACGGCAGCAGACATGGGCAGAATCACCCATGCCCTGCGTCAGGATGAGCGCCTGCGTAAAAAAGCCCCCGGTATCGGTTTTGTGCTTGATGTGCCGGGCATTCTGCGCCATATGGCGTCACAGACGCCTGTTCAACCTTCCATGTCTGACACAGGAGAAAGCATGAGCAGTACGGCCGGCCATCAACTGATATGCGTCATCATCAACAGGGGCTATGCCGAAGACGTTATGCACACGGCGCGTGAGGCAGGTGCCACTGGTGGCACCATAGTCAACGCGCGCGGAACCGGGCGGGAGGAAGACGTGAAGTTTTTCGGCATTACCATTGTGCCGGAAAAGGAATTTCTGATGATTCTGGCTGCCAGAGATGCTGCGCCCGGCATTCTGGACGCCATACGGCAGACACCCTGCCTCAATGAGCCGGGTATTGGCATTGCCTTCTGTCTGGACGTGGAAGACTTCTTTCCTCTGGGCAGGGGCGGCAGGGCCTGCTGACCTGTATGGATGCGGCTGCAGAGTGTGGCAGTGCCACACACTGAAAAACGCAGAAGGGGGACAGCACTGCCTCCCTTCTGTTGTTGCGGCTACCGCACAAGGGCTATACCTTTTCCAACCTGTACTGGCGGCTGCCCATGCCCAGATCTTCTCCGTAGGCAAGCTGTATGCTCCCCAGGGTATGGGGCCAGCGGGCCGTAAACTTGTCTGTGGCCGTGTCAGTGTCCTTGAGGTTCAGGGCAGGAGCCTGATTGACCAGGTCAAAGCATGCCTGGTCCAGAGCCACAGGATCGGTTGAGGCCAGAATGCCAAGGTCAGGTACCAGGGGCGCGTCACTCCAGGCCACACAGTCACAGTCAGGCGTGACGTTCATCAAAAAATTGATATAGCAGAGCCGTTTTTCACGGCCTTTCACCACACCCCAGGCATATTCGGTCATGCGCTCCATGAAGGGACCGATTTCTGTAGCCCAGTCTATACTGATGGCCTTGGGCGCACAGACCGTGATGCATTCGAAACAGCCGATACAGCGGCTCTGATCCACAACACTTTTCTTGTCTGCAAGGCGCAGGGCTTTCTGCGGACAGACCTTGACGCATTTGCCGCAGCCCACGCAGATGTCTGCATTCACCTGTACATGGGTATTGTGCTGGTCACGTTTGCCGCGCACAGAGGCGCCGCCCATGGCGAGATTCTTGATAGCCCCGCCAAAACCGGCCATTTCATGGCCCTTGAAATGCGAGAGTACCACCATGGCGGGCGCGCGGCGTATCTCGGTAGCGATGTGTACTTCCTTGAAGTGTTTGCCCTTGATGCGCACGGGTACGTCATTTTCACCATAGAGACCATCGGCAATAATAACGGGCGCGCGCACCACTGACGGGGCAAAGCCGTGCTCAATGGCGGTATTGATATGGTCAACGGCATTTTTGCGGCTGCCGGAGTACAGGGTGCTGGTATCTGTCAGAAAGGGCTTGCCACCGGCTTCGGCTACCTTGTCCACCACCTGGCGCACCAGAGAGGGGTTGAGATGCGTATCATTGCCGCTTTCACCGAAATGCAGCTTGATGGCTGTCAGTTCGTTTTTTCTGATGATTTTTTTCAGGCCCAGAGCATCACAGAGGCGGGCCACCTTGGCTATTTTGCTGTTCTCCTGGGAGCGGCAGTGCATGTCGGCATAAAAGACTGTTGCTGTCATACGTTCCTCCAGACTTTCCTGTTTCATACCGTCAAGAGGCGCGCGGGGCAAGTCTGTGTCTGCGACTTTTCAAAAAACAGGGGCCCGCACAGTGTGCGAGCCCCGGGATGTTTTTGGCAGGTGCCCTGTTAGAAGTAGATGAAGGTCAGCAGGATGAAGAGCGGGACAAGGATGCCGCACGACCAGGCCATGTAGCCGAAGAAGCTGGGCATGCGCACGCCCTGGTTTTCGGCAATGGAGCGCACCATGAAGTTGGGGGCATTGCCGATATAGGTATTGGCGCCCATGAAGACCGCACCGGCAGAGATGGCGGTCAGGGTCAGGGCCATGTCGCCCATAAGCTGGGCCGCATTGCCACCCGCAGTATTGAAGAAGACCAGATAGGTGGGCGCATTGTCCAGGAAGCTGGAAAGTATGCCGGTCAGCCAGAAGTACATGGCATTGACAGGCTGACCGTCGGGGCCGGTGACCAGCTGTATGAGGGAGCCCAGAGCGCCTTCGGTGCCGGCACGCAGGATGGCAATGGCCGGGATCATGCTCAGGAAGATGCCCAGGAAGAGCTTGGCAACTTCTTCAATGGGGGCCCAGCTGAAGCCGTTGAGTTCGCGGCAACGGCGGCTGGTGTACTTGAGGGAAAGGCCGGCCAGGCCCAGGAGGGCCAGGTCACGCAGAATGTTCTGGCCTTCCAGCGGCACGCCGTAGATTTCAATCCAGGTGCCCAGAGGAGCCATACCCGAAGCCAGCACTGCCATGACCACGCCCAGCAGGAAGAGCAGATTGATCTTGCCGTCCAGGCCCAGCTTTTCGTCACTCTGCTCGGAGGCAGGCGGGGTGGGGCGTCCTTCCTTGTTGAAAAGTACTGTGTCCAGCACATAGAAGATAGCCAGAAGTGCTATGGACAGGATGATCATGAGGCTGAAGAGATGTGTGGTGGTCCAGAAGAAGCTGACACCCTTGAGGAAGCCCAGGAAGAGCGGCGGGTCGCCCAGCGGGGTCAGGGAACCGCCGATATTGGCTACCAGGAAGATGAAGAAGACCACCGAGTGCATACGGTACCTGCGGTGGGCATTGGCACGCAGCAGGGGGCGGATGAGCAGCATGGCCGCGCCGGTGGTGCCCATCCAGCTGGCAAGCACCGTGCCGATGGCCAGAAGGCCCGTATTGACCACAGGCGTACCTACCAGTGACCCCTTGAGGCGCACGCCGCCGGCCACGGTAAAGAGGGCGAAGAGCAGGATGATGAAGGAAACGTAGTCCAGAAGGATGATATGCAGAAATTCATAGAGGGCCGTGGAAAAACCGTAGACCAACCAGCAGGGGATGAGGAAGGCCAGGCCCCAGAAAACCGAGATTTTGCCGAAATGGTGTTCCCAGAAATGCGGGGCAGCCAGCGGCATGATGGCGATGGAGAGCAGCATGCAGACAAAGGGTATTACCCAGACTGCAGAAAGCTCAGGGCCGGGGATGGTGGGGTGATGCCCACCAGCAGCCAGAGCAGCGTCAGGCAGGACAAGTGCGGCCACAATGGCCAGCACACAGGCCAGGGACATGTTCCAAAGTTTTGACATGTTCGGTCTCCTGTATAAAATGGCGGTCTACCCGCAATGTAAAGGTCAACAAGTATTACGCGAAACAGGCAATCTTGGCAATGCGCTTGCCCAGAAAAGTTTTTTGGCGCAATCTGCGGTAGCAGGGGCCACACGGCACGGTCCGCACGTTCTGACATTTTTCAAAGGGAGTATCCATGCCTACGGAGCCCACCCCACGTCGCAAGGCCCGTTTCAGAGAAGTCATCAGTTACCGTCAGCCTGACCTGACCCTGGTTCTTGCCAATATTCACGATCCGCACAATGTTTCGGCCATCTACCGTTCCTGTGACGCCTTTGGCGTCAGCGAGGTGCACCTCTACTACACGGATACGCCCTTTCCGGCCCTTGGGCGCAAATCTTCCGCATCGGCCCGCAAGTGGGTGGACAGTGTGCGTCATAAGGACGAGGCGTCTCTGTTCACCTGTCTGCGTGAGAGGGGATTTCAGATACTGGCCACGTCATGTGAGTCTTCTGCCCGACCGTTGCGCCAGTGGGATTTCACCCTGCCTACGGCCATTGTCATGGGCAACGAGCACAGCGGCGTCAATGCAGAACTGCTGGCCAGAGCCGACGGGCATCTCTACATACCCATGTACGGCATGATACAGAGCTTCAATGTGTCTGTGGCTGCGGCGGTTATTCTGGCCGAAGCTGCACGTCAGCGGGAAGCTGCTGGCATGTACGCGAGGCCGCGCCTGAGTGAAGAGGAAATGGCAGCCCGTCTGGAAGACTGGCTGCACAGGTGAGGAGCATGCAAGCAGGCTGGACAGTCAGCGACTGGTCCTTATGTTCACATATGTGGCCTGACATGGGAGAGGTCATTCTCCTGTGCCAGGTTGCGATTCCAGGCGCGTATGGCCGCTCCCTGCGAGACAGACCACTGCTGTGAAGTCTGCCCACAGGCACAGACCACGCGCCAGACTTCCTGGCGGCGTCCCGGCGGGAGCATGGATTCGAGATGGGCATTGGTGCCGCCACAGGCCAGGCATGGACGTATGTTGTGCGGATCAAGTTCTTTCATGGTCTGCTGAATCTATCAATTCTGTCTTTCTTTCGCAAGGGCAGGAAATTTTTTCACGCTGACGCTTTGCTGACGCCCCATGGGGCAAGGTATACTCCACAAGGGCATTGAAAATCTTTCAGTAACAAACAACATTTTTGCCAACATTTTTGGAGGACAGTATGCGGTATTTTCTTTCCCTCACACTGGTGGTTCTTCTGTCTTGCCCTGTCATGGCAGCCCAGTCGGGTGGTTTTGACGGCCCGGGCAGCGGGGCAGGCATCACAGCGGGCGGTTTTCAGGGGCCTGTCTCTGTTCCAGCAGTGGATACGGCCCAAAAGGCACTGGGCAGCCGGGACGACACGCCTGCTGTTCTGACAGGACATATTGTTTCGCGCGTGTCAGCGGCTGACGACGACTATATCTTCCGTGACCGGACAGGCCAGATACGGGTGGAGATTGATGACGAAGTCTTTGCCGGCCGTACGGTGACCCCGCAGAATCTGATACGCATTACCGGTGAAGTGGACAAGGACATCATTCGGGACGGCAAGGTGGATGTGGACGTTCTGGAGATTTTGAAGTAGCTGCTGTTGCAGAAAGGCCGGGCTGCATACGGCCCGGCCCTGTTGGAGAAAAGCATGCGTATTGCAGCAGCTGTTTTGCTGGCCCTGGCCCTCACGATGGGGCAGGCACGGGCCGGCGGTTTCGAGGGGCCGGGTGTTGTGCCCGCCGTCACCAGCGCCGCGGCAGCCCTGGAGGCCCAGGACGACGCGCCCTGTGTGCTGGAAGGGCACATTCTTGAAAAGCTGCCCTCCCGCAAGGACAGATATCTTTTTGCCGATCAGACTGGCAAGGTGGTGGTTGAAATAGAGCGTGAGGTCTTCGGGCACCTTACGGTGCGGCCTCGTGACAGGGTGCGCCTTGTGGGTGAAGTGGACTGGGACAGCAAACGCCCCAATGAAGTGGAAGTGGACGCGCTCACTCTCCTTGAGTGAACAGACCTGCGGGGAGACCATGCCGCATTCGCTCCTGTTCGTTGAAGATGATGAAGACATTCTGGCCAATCTCTATGCCTATTTCGAAGCGTTCGGCTATGAGGTGGACTGTGCCCGCAACGGTCGTGCCGGCCTGCAGATGGCCCTGGAAGGGCGTTTTGACTGCATAGTGCTGGACGTGATGCTGCCGGGTCTGGACGGCGTGAGCCTGTGCCGTGCCCTGCGGCAGGGGCATGGGCGTGAGCCTGTCATCATGCTTACAGCCCGGGATGCGGTGTCTGACAGGGTGTGTGGTCTCGATGCCGGCGCAGACGACTATCTGGTCAAGCCCTTTGCCCTGAGCGAACTGGCGGCGCGTATCCGCGCGCTTTTACGGCGCGGCCCCAATGCAGACGTCAGTCGGCCACAGAGCTGGGTATTTGCTGATGTGCGCCTCAGCACTGAGGAGCACAGGGCCGAGCGCCAGGGCCGGCCCTTACGCCTGAGCCCCACCGGTTTCCGTATACTGACAGAGCTTATCCGTGCGGCACCGGCGCTGGTGCGTCGTCAGGATCTGGAGCACCTGCTCTGGGGAGACAACGTGCCTGAGGGCAGTGCTCTGCGAACCCATATACACGAACTGCGGCGAGAGCTGGACAAACCCTTTGCCTGCCCCCTGCTTGAGACTGTGCCCCATGTGGGCTATCGGCTGAAGGAGCCGGGAAACGGGCAGGAGGAACAGTGAGGGGCGGCGGTATCCGTGCTCGTATACTGGCAGCTTTTGTGCTGCTGGCGCTGGGGTTGGGGCTGGCCATGGGGCTGGCTGGTTACTACGCCCACGAACGAATGGCCGTGCATCTTCTGGCCTGGCACAGCCGCCCTGTCATGAACGCGCTCATAGAGGCCGAACAGCGGGCATGGCGAGCCCAGGAACACGGCCGAAAGCATCTGTATTACGGGGCGGACCTGGCAGATGCCATGCATTTGCGCTTTCTGGTGGGCAAGGAGATCCCGCCGGCCTGGAAAAGCCTTTCTCCGGGCCTGCATTTCTTTGATCACGACCGTTTTTTTGTCCTCCTGGAGGAGCGTGAGGGCCTGACCTATGCCCTGAGCGGCTCCAGCGGCCTTCTTCAGGGTCTGCGTGACCGTCTGGCATGGCTGCTGTCGGCCTGTGTGCTCGCAGGTATTGTTGTGGCTGGTATTCTGGCACTTGTCTTTTCCCGCAGGCTCACAGCAGGGCTTTTGCGTCTGACCATGGCCGTACAGGCAAACGACGGGCAGAGCAGTGCCCCTCTGCCACAGGATCTGCTGCTTCTGCACGATGAAGTGGGTGTTCTTGCCCGCGCTCTGGCTGAACACGAAAATGCCCTGCAGCGCTTTGTCCGGCGTGAGAGTTTTTTTACCGGCGATGTGAGCCATGAGCTGCGTACCCCGCTTACCGTCATGCAGGGAGGGCTGGAGGTACTGGAAATGCGTCTTGCTGGGCTGCACGGGGCTGAAAGTCTGATGCCGGTGGTGGAGCGTCTGCAGCGTACCACAGGCCGCATGACCGAAACCGTGGGCGCCCTGCTGACTCTGGCCCGACGTCCTGAAGACATACGTCTGATGCCGCTTGATCTGAGCGCGTATGTGGAAGAAATGCTGACCGAATACGTCCGCAGCGGACGTATCTGTCTGCACAGTCCTGAAAAAACAGCACTGACTGCACATGGGGTCGTGCTGCTTGAAGCGCTTGTCAGCCCGCATGTCTGTGTGCTGGCGCACAAAGCTCTGGTACACAGTGTCTGCAAGAATCTGCTGGACAATGCCTGCAGCTATACCGACAATGGTCGGGCAGGTCTGCAGCTCACGCCGGGCTGTCTTGAAGTGCGCAACAGCGGTGCTGTTGCCGAAAATACGGATATTTTCGCGCGGGCTGTGTGCGGCGGGCAGAGCCTGTCCAGCGGGACAGGCATTGGCCTTTCCCTTGCCCTGCGTGCCTGTGAGCATCTGGGCTGGCAGCTGGAGCATGATACGGCTGTTGCCGGCCAGAGCGTGTTCCGAGTGTTGTTTGTTACTGCCCCTGCCCAAGGAGGTAGAAGGTGAATGCTGTTTCTTTTTTGCGCAGATACCGCAAGCCTGTGGTCTGGGCGGCGCTGGTATTCGTGCTTTTTCTGGGCTGGCGTCTGTTTTCTGCTGACGGGCCTGCCCGCACGGGCATGGGCATGGATATGCCGCCTGTGCGTGTGGCAACGGCCCTTGCCCAGGATGTGCCGCACTTTCTCAATGGTCTGGGCACAGTGATGCCTTCGGTTGACGTTCTGGTCAAAAGCCGTGTGGACGGCCAGCTGCTGCGCCTGCATTTTCAGGAGGGCCAGCGCGTTCGCGCCGGGGATCTCCTGGCCGAGATAGACCCGCGCCCCTTTGAGGCGGCTCTCATGCAGGCCGAGGGCAATCTTGCCAGGGATCAGGCCCAGCTCGACAATGCCCGGCGTGATCTGCAGCGTTATGCCAAACTGACAAAGGGCGACTTTATTGCCGTGCAGCAGTATGAGACACAGCGCGCCCTGGTGCGTCAGTACGAAGGCACGGTGGAGGCTGACAGGGCCGCAGTGGCCTCAGCCCGCCTGCAGCTGGAGTACAGCCGCATTACGGCACCGGTGGGCGGCCGCCTGGGGCTGCGTTCTGTGGATGAAGGCAATCAGATCAAGTCTTCTGATGCTGACGGCCTGGTACGCATCACTGAGGTCAGCCCCTGTGATGTCCTGTTCACCCTGCCGGAAAGCCAGGTGGCTCTGGTGGCACCGGCCTTTGTGGCGCGGGAGCGGGACAGGAGCCTTGCCCCCCTGCCCGTACAGGCCTGGGACAGGGAGCAGAAAAAACTGCTGGCTGTGGGTTTTCTGCTTTCGCTGGACAATCAGATTGACGCGACCACTGGTACGGTCAGGCTCAAGGCGCGCTTTGCCAATGAAGACAATGCGCTCTTTCCCAATCAGTTCGTCAATGCGCGCCTCATGGTGCGCACCCTGGAAGATGCCGTGACGGTGCCTGCCGGTGCGGTGCAGCTGGGTTCGCGCGGCTCCTACGTCTATGTGGCTGCACCGAAGGAAGGCAGTGATGCGGGTGAGGCCGTGGTCAGCCTGCGGCAGGTGATACCCGGTATTACAACGGCCCGTATGGCTGTCATCGAGCAGGGCCTCAAGGCCGGGGAAGTGGTGGTCGTGGACGGGCTGGACCGGCTGCGTGACGGCATCAGCGTCAAGATAGCCGCCAGCACCGAGACGCCCAGAGCCGAAGCCGTGGAGTAGGGCATGAACCTCTCCCGTATCTTTATTCTGCGTCCCATAGCCACCTCGCTGCTCATGGTGGCCCTTCTGCTTTCCGGCCTTTTGGCCTACCGCTCCCTGCCGGTGGCGGCCCTGCCGCAGATCGACTACCCCACCATACAGGTGCAGACACTCTATCCCGGCGCATCGCCTGACGTCATGGCCGCCGTGGTTACTGCCCCGCTGGAGCGACAGTTCGGCATCATGCCCGGCCTTGTGCAGATGAGCTCTCTCTCATCGGCCGGAGCCTCGGTCATCACCCTGCAATTTGATCTTTCCGTGCCCCTGGACGTGGCCGAACAGGAAGTGCAGGCCGCCATCAATGCTGCCGACAATCTGCTGCCCAATGATCTGCCCAATCCCCCGGTCTACAATAAGGTCAATCCGGCAGATCCGCCCATCGTGACCCTTGCCGTCACCTCTGACGCCATGCCTCTGACCCGGCTGGAAGATCTGGTGGACACACGCATGGCCCAGAAAATCTCACAGCTGCCCGGTGTGGGCCTGGTTACCCTGTCCGGCGGGCAGCGCCCTGCCGTGCGCATACAGGTCAACCCCAAGGCCCTGGCCGGTGTGGGCCTGACCCTGGCCGATATCCGTTCGGCCATTGCCTCGGCCAATGTCAATGATGCCAAGGGCAGTTTTGACGGGCCGGAACGGGCCAGCACCATTGACGCCAATGATCAGCTGGCCTCGGCCGAAGAGTACGGCCGGACCATCATCGGCTACAAGGATGGCGCCCCTCTGCGCCTGCAGGATGTGGCCGATGTGGTTGACGGGGCCGAAAATGCCCGGCTGGCCGCCTATGTGGCAGCACCGGCACCTGACGGAAGGAACAGCTTTCGGCCGGCCATTGTGCTGACCGTGCAGCGTCAGCCCGGTGCCAATGTCATCACCGTGGCTGACAGTGTCATGCGCCTTTTGCCTGTGCTGCAGCAGACCATGCCCGGCAATGTGGAGGTGCGTGTGGTTACAGACCGTACCACCACCATCCGCGCCACGGTGCACGATGTGCAGCTGGAGCTCCTGCTCTCGGTGGTGCTGGTCATCTGGGTCATCTGGCTCTTTCTGCGCAATGCCGAGGCTACCTTTATTCCGGCGCTGGCCGTACCGCTTTCGCTGGTAGGCGCTCTGGGCGTCATGTATCTGGCGGGTTTTTCGCTCAATAATCTCACACTCATGGCCCTGGTCATTGCCACGGGTTTTGTGGTGGACGATGCCATTGTGGTCATCGAGAACATCACGCGCTATCTGGAACAGGGTGAAAAGCCCCTGCAGGCAGCCCTCAAGGGCGCAGGGCAGATAGGCTTTACCATTATTTCTCTGACGGTCTCGCTGGTGGCTGTGCTCATACCCCTGCTCTTCATGGGGGATGTGGCGGGGCGTCTTTTCCGTGAATTTGCCGTGACACTGGCTGTGACCATACTCATCTCTGCCGTCATTTCGCTTACGCTCACGCCCATGCTCTGTGCGGTCATGCTCAAGCCCGAACGGCACGGGCGGGAGCAGGAGGCCGGACGTTTCTTCAGCCGTCTGCTGCACTGGTATGACCGTAAATTGCAATGGGTCTTTGCCCATCAGGGGCTGATCCTGGCCGTGGCCCTGGCAACGCTTGTGCTGACGGTCGTTCTGTATATTGTCGTGCCCAAGGGTTTTTTCCCCGTGCAGGATACGGGCGTCATACAGGGGATAGCCGAGGCCCCGCAGGACACCTCCTTCAAGGCCATGGCCGATCGTCAGGAAGAGCTGGCCCAATGCATTCTGCAGGACCCTGCTGTGGAAAGCGTGGTTTTTTTCGTGGGTGTGGACGGCATCAATCAGAGCCTGGGCACGTCACGCCTGACCATAGCGCTGAAGGAACTCTCTGAACGCGATGCCCGTGCTCCGGCCATTGCCCGCCGCATCATGGAGCGGGCTTCGGCCCTGCCGGGGCTCAGGCTCTATCTGCAGCCTGTGCAGGACCTGACCATCGAAGACCGCGTCTCGCGCACCCAGTACCAGTTTACGGTGGAGGCCCTCTCGCGTGAGCAGCTGCAGGAGTGGATACCCGGGATCGTACAGGCTCTTGCAGAACGGCCGGAACTGGTCCATGTGACCAGCGATCTGCAGCAGCCCGGCCGCATGGCATGGCTGAACATCAACCGCGATGCTGCCGGCCGCCTGGGCATCAGCGTGGCCGACATAGACAATGCCCTGTACGACGCCCTCGGGCAGCGGCTCATCTCCACCATCTTTACCCAGACCAATCAGTACAAGGTGGTGCTGGAGGTGGCCGAGCGTTTCCGCCTGGGGCCGGCTGCCATTGAAAACATCCATGTGCGTGGTGCCAACGGCGAGGCCGTGCCCCTGACCAGCCTTGTGACCCTGGAGGAGCGGCCGGTACAGCTTTCCATAGCGCGGCAGAGCCAGTTCCCTGTGAGTACCATATCCTTCAACGTGGCAGAAGGCTCTTCGCTGGGTGCGGCTGTGGCTGCCGTCAGCGCAACAGAACAGCGCCTGGGTCTGCCATCGGCCCTGCGCTGTCAGTTTCAGGGGGCAGCCCTGGCCTTTCTTTCGTCCACGGACAATCAGCTCTGGCTGATCATTGCGGCCATTGTGACCATGTATATTGTGCTGGGCGTGCTGTACGAGAGCTACATACATCCGGTGACCATTCTTTCCACCCTCCCTTCGGCCGGTGTGGGGGCGCTGCTGGCCCTGATGCTGGTACAGATGGAACTGGGGGTCGTGGGCATTATCGGCATCATCCTGCTCATCGGTATTGTCAAGAAGAACGCCATCATGATGATAGATTTTGCCCTTGATGCCGAACGACACGAGAGCAAAAGCCCGCTGGATGCCATCCATCAGGCCTGTCTGCTGCGTCTGCGGCCCATCCTGATGACCACCATGGCAGCCCTGCTGGGGGCACTGCCCCTGATGATAGGCTGGGGCATGGGCGCAGAGCTCAGACGGCCCCTGGGCGTGACCATGGTGGGCGGGCTGGTGCTCAGCCAGGTACTGACCCTCTTTACCACGCCGGTCATCTATCTCTGCTTTGACCGCCTGAGCCGCCGTCTGCGTGGCAGGCCGGCCAGCGGTTCTGCCCGGGAAGGGGAGGGCGCATGAGCGGGCCGCAGGCGCCGTACGACTACGGCGGCACGCAGAGACGGCACCGTTTCGGGCCGGAGTTCATACCGCTCAATCTGTCGGCCATCTTCATCCGCAGGCCCGTGGCCACAACACTGTTGACCATTGCCCTTGCCTTGGCCGGTATGGTGGCCTTTGGCCTTTTGCCCGTGGCCCCGCTGCCGCAGGTGGATTTTCCCGTGGTGACAGTGCGGGCGCGCATGCCTGGCGCAGGGCCGGAGACCATGGCCGCCACAGTGGCCACGCCTCTGGAGCGGGCCCTTGGCCGCATTGCCGGTGTCACAGAGATGACCTCCTCCAGCAGTCTGGGCTCCAGCAATGTCATTCTGCAGTTTGATCTGGACAGGGACGTGGACGGCGCAGCCCGTGACGTGCAGGCGGCCATCAATGCGGCCCGTTCCACTCTGCCCACCATGCCGTCCAATCCTTCCTACCGCAAGGTCAATCCTTCTGGCGCCCCCATTCTCATCCTGTCCATCACGTCAGACGTGCTGACCCGCGCTCAGCTCTACGACGCGGCCTCCTCGGTGCTGGCGCAGAAGATATCGCAGATCTCCGGTGTGGGTGAAGTGACCGTGGGCGGCGGGGCCCTGCCTGCCGTGCGGGTGGAGGTCATACCTGACGCTCTCAATCGTCTGGGCCTGAGCATGGCGCAGGTACGTCAGGCCCTGACCTCGGCCAATGCCTTTCTGCCCAAGGGAATGCTGGACAACGGTCAGCACTACTGGCTGGTGGGGGCCAATGATCAGCTGCGTGTGGCTGCCGACTACAGGCCGCTGGTGGTGGCCCAGCAGGACGGGCGCGTTATCCGCCTGTCAGACGTGGCCATGGTGGAAGATTCTTCGCAGGACGTGCGCAATATGGCTGTGGCCAATGGGCAGCCTTCCATTCTGCTCATGGTTTTCCGTTCGCCCGGGGCCAATATCATCGAGACCGTGGACAGGGTCAAGGCCATGCTGCCGCAGTTACGGGCATGGCTGCCCGAAAGCGCAGAGCTGACCCTGCGCATGGACCGCTCCCAGACCATACGGGCCTCATTGCGCGAGGTGGAGAAAAGCCTGCTTCTGTCCATGGTTCTGGTGGTGCTGGTGACCTTTCTCTTTCTGCGCAACGGCAGGGCCACCAGCATACCGGCCGTGGCGGCGCCTGTCTCGCTCATCGCCACCTTCGGGGTCATGTACCTCTGCGGCTATACCCTGGATAATCTTTCCCTCATGGCCCTGACAGTGTCTACCGGTTTTGTGGTGGATGACGCCATCGTGGTGCTGGAAAATATCGTGCGCCGTCTTGAGATGGGCGAAAGCCCGCTGCGGGCTGCCCTGCGAGGTGCGCGCGAGGTCGGCTTCACGGTTGTTTCCATATCCATTTCTCTGGTGGCGGTTTTTGCGCCCATCCTGCTCATGGGCGGTATTGTGGGGCGCCTTTTTCAGGAATTTGCCGTGGTGCTGACCACGGCTGTACTGGTCTCCATGGTGGTTTCGCTGACCACCACGCCCATGATGTGCGCCCGGCTTCTGCGGCCACTGGACGTGCAGCCCCTCCCCTTGCCAGCAGGGCCAGGCCTCTGGGCGCGCCTGCGCCGTCTTGGCGCGCGTTGCGGCGACATCTGGGGCAGCTGGCTCACTGCCATGCAGCAGGGCTATGCCCGCAGTCTGGCAGTGGTCCTGCGACATCCGCGTCTGACCCTGCTTTCGCTGGCCCTGGTCATTGTCGGCAATGTCTGGCTCTATGTGATTGTGCCCAAGGGCTTTTTTCCCCAGCAGGATACGGGCGTCATCATGGGGGGCATCAGGGCAGACCAGAGCACCTCCTATCAGGCCCTCAAGGTCAAGCTGGAAAAACTGGTCAATATCATTGCCGCAGACCCGGCAGTGGAGCAGGTGACGGCCCATATTTCGGGCGCGCGCGGCGGAGGCGGGGTCTTCATTGCCCTCAAGCCGCTGGAAGAGCGCAAGCTCAATGCCCAGGCTGTCATTGGCCGCCTGCGCGGCAGGATGGCCGGGGAGCCGGGGCTGCAGATTTTTTTGCAGGCAGCGCAGGACATACGCATGGGCGGGCGCAGCTCGCGCTCGCAATATCAGTTCACCCTGCAGGGCGATGACCTGGGAGAGCTGCGCCAGTGGGGCCGCCGTTTTCAGGAGGCCCTTGCCGCTGTGCCCATCTTTCGCGATGTGGACAGTGATATCGAAGAACGCGGCCTGCAGACCATGGTCACAGCCGATCGTGACACTCTGGCCCGTCTGGGCCTGACCATGCGCGATGTGGACGCGGCCCTGGGCAATGCCTTTGGGCAGAGCCAGGTCTCCACCATCTACGAAGACAAGAATCAGTACCGTGTGGTGCTGGAATACGCGCCTGACTGGCTGGAAAGCGCTCAGGCTCTGGAAAAGGTACGTCTGCCCGGCAGGGACGGCCTTGTACCCCTGCTGAGCGTGGCAGAGGTCAGTCCGGCCTTTGCGCCCCTGACCGTGGCCCATCAGGGGCAGTTTGCGGCTGTGACCATTTCCTTCAACCTGGCAGACGGTGCCGCCCTGTCTGACGCGCAGGCAGCCATTGACGAGGCCCGTGTGCGCATAGGCATGCCCACGACCATTGTGGGCAGTTTTCAGGGCACGGCCAAGGTCTTCAGCGACACCATGTCCAGCCAGGTCATTCTCATACTGGCAGCACTGGCGGCCCTCTATATTGTGCTGGGCGTGCTCTACGAAAGCCTCATACACCCGCTGACCATTCTCTCCACCCTGCCGTCAGCCGGGGCAGGGGCCATACTGGCACTCATGATGTTCGGCATGGAATTCGGCGTCATTGCCCTCATCGGGGTGCTGCTGCTGGCAGGCATCGTCAAGAAGAACGCCATCATGATGGTGGATTTTGCCATTGAAGCCGGGCGCCTGCGCCGTCTGCCGCCGGAAAAGGCCATTTATGAGGCCTGCCTGCTGCGTTTTCGCCCCATCATGATGACCACGGCCGCTGCCGTGCTGGGGGCAGTCCCTCTGGCTCTGGGACAGGGTGACGGGGCAGAGATACGGCAGCCCCTGGGCATCACCATCGTGGGAGGGCTGCTCTTGAGCCAGCTGCTGACCCTCTATACCACACCGGTGGTCTATCTTTGTCTTGACCGACAGCGTCTGCGTGTACGCCGCTTCTGGTGGCAGCTGCGCTATGGGCATCGCAAGGCCATACTGTTAGAGCTGTTCAGCCAGAAAGCATAGCCATTAAAAGGAGAGAGGTCGGGTCAGAAGTTCAACACCAGCCAAGGGAGTGCCATCAGAGCAGACGCCGATGCCCACAGCACGTATCATTCGACCTGATGAAAAGAAGATTGTGGATCAGTCTCTGCGTTCTAGAACGCCATCATCGTGTGCATCTTCTCTACAATGGCCAGCTAATCAATACCCGTAAGAGGGGAATAACATAGCAGTCGCTCTGCCAATACCAAGGTGTTCGTTTTAGAAAACAAATCTGGCAGATACTACATCTAGAATCTGCCAGATTTCCCCTTTCCCATACAACTGAATCAGAGCATGCCATAAATTCTATTGAAGTCAACAGGAAATATAATTTAAATATTTTCTAGACTTTTTCTCGTTACATAGTGTTAATTTTTAAATAATACAAGCAATATCTTGCATTCTTAGCATGGTTGTGTAACGCTCTTTTGAAGAGTATACACATGGCTATCTTTCAGAAATACATAATGATTGGCCTATTCCCGGTCTTGTTGTTCTATCCGCATACGGTTGCTGCTGATGGTGGTTCAAGCGTATGGTCTTTCTCAGGTAGTCGATCCAGCAGCGCCGCATACTGGAGCAATGCTACGACTTTGCAGCAGATTCGCGCAGCTACAGAGACGGAAGAGCCTGATGATGGCACTGCAGATCAGGCTAAGACTGCTTCTCCAATCGAAGTGGGTCTGGAAGACAAAAGTACCAGCTGGCATGCAGAAACACCCGTTGAGAAGTCCGGCGAAACTAAGGTCTTCGAGAAACGGCATCTTTTGCGTACACATGCAAGTGGTATGGTCTCGAACAATATTCATATGAGCCTGGGACCCGAGATGCTCTTCAGAGAAAAGCAGGGCACAAAGGAAGGTATTGCCGACAGCAGTGAACCGGAGGCAACACTGGGCTTTGGGATGCGATGGCAGATGGAGTTTTGAATATTCTTATATTTCAATGTGTTATCGGAAAAATATAGTGACGTAACTACCATCTTAAGAACCTTGAAACATTGAAACGATGTCTATGAATCGCACATCGACTCTGTATTTCCAAAGGATAGAGCGTGAACGCATTCATCTTTGATTTGGACGGCACCCTGTTGGATACACTTGCAGACATTGGCGCAGCCTGTAATGCCATCCTTGCGGGCCACGGCCATACATGCCATGACATGGCATCCTACCGCCGTATGATAGGCAACGGTTTCTCCACTCTCATACGGCGTTCCCTGCCCCCCGAGGTGCTGACCGATCTCAAGGATGAAGCAATAGAGGCCTTGGTGCGGGAGGCTCGCACCCACTATGCCTGCCATATGTATGACACAACCTGTCCTTATAACGGTGTGGAAGACACTCTTACGGCCTTGGCCGCGAGAGGACATAGACTGGCTGTGCTTTCTAATAAGCCTGAGGATTTGACCCATGCTCTGGTAACATACTACTTCCCTCACATCCCCTTTGCTGTGATCAACGGTGGCAGTCCGCACAGGCCCCTCAAGCCTGACCCAGGCTCTGTCAAAGACGTACTGGACTGTCTGGACTTGGGCGCTGCGCAGTGTCTGTATGTGGGAGACAGTGACGTGGACATGCTTACAGCCCGCAACTGTGGCATGACAGCTGTGGGTGCGGCCTGGGGGTTTCGCGGTTCTGCAGAACTGCGTGCCGCTGGTGCGCAGTATCTTGTGGAGCGACCTGGGGATCTTTTGCTCCTGCCCATGAAACAATCTGGATGGTAGATTGTAAAACCAACGGCAGGTTGAAAACCAAGTTGAAATGTTCTAGTACTACAATTGTAACTTGTTGTAGTCATGTACCCCCGGCAAAGCCGGGGGCTTGTTTCTGTGAGCCGCTCAAAGCGGCTTAATGTTTGGGCCGCCTAAAGGCGGCTATTTCAACAGACTTAGCTGCTCCAAACGTCTGTCTTCTGCTTCCTGATTGGAGCCTGTGCTTAGTAGTGGGCTTTTTCTCGTGGAAAAATTTTGACTGATACTACAGGTTTGCCCTCTAGATTGATACCAATCATCAGGTAGGCAGCAACATTCTTTACTCTACCGTCAACACGTAGCTTCAGGAATATCGCGTCCATAAAAATGTTAGCATATATAGGCTCCAACGGACGATTTTGCCATTCACGCGCTCTATCTATAACAGCATCTGTAATCCTGTTGACGGTCTCCTTTCAGGAAAAACTGGAAAACTACTACCGATAGGATAACTGGTTTACACAGATTATTTTACACTCTCGGTTTGTAAAAAGGAAAGGCCGTCCCCCTGTTGGGAGGGACGGCCTTTGGGGCTGGTAGTTCGGCTTACGTCCTATGCCTGCGGTATCTCAAAGTGGACATCGCCGTTTTCAAGCACAAACTGCGGGATAAGGACCTCCTCGCCGTTCACCCTTTCGATGCGGGGTTCGGCGGCAAGGTCGATGGTCATGGTCACGTTGCCCCTGTAACCGAGTACGGCTGCGCCTGCCATATCGTCAATCATATGG
>JAFQNG010000046.1 GCA_017396005.1 Desulfovibrio sp. | reverse complement strand
GCAACCCATCAGGCCCAAGGGCAAGTTGCCAGTGGGGCGTCTGCGGCGTGGCGGCATATGGGGAGGATGCAAGCAGCTTGGGCATGCCACCTGTATAGCGGGGGCATGCCCGTGAGTCTTTGAAAGGGCTTTAGAAAAACGTCCTGCCCTGCTGTGCATTGCACATACTGCAATGCCGTTACACAGGGTGCAATGATTTTGCTTGACCTGCCCGGCCATACCGGTCTAAAGATTTTCTCAAGGTGCTCACAACACCTAACTAGGCGGCAACGCCACCCGACATATGGCGCTTTTTTATGGCCTTTTTTCAGAAGTCAAGACTGTTTTTGCCTTCTGTTCCCTGCTATAAAAGTATCTGTTGATGCCGGGTGTTGCCGACATGTCCAGGGCTGTGGCCTAAAGGCGGCAAGCCGCTCCTAGTTGCGGTTGTGAACACCCGGCATCGCTATTCACAGGCGGTGCCAACTTCAACAACTAGGAGTTGCACCCATGAGCCAGTTACCCGCCATTGCCCTGAGCCCGGACGCCCAGGGCCGCCCCACCTGCCTTTCCACTGACGTGGCCCTGCACTTTCAAAAGAAGCACAAGAACCTTCTGCGCGACATTGACCGCATCAAGTCCCTCAGTCCGGCATCGTTTAGCGGGCTCAATTTTGAGCCCGCTGAATACACCGATAAGCAGGGTAAACCACGTCTTGCCTACCGCCTGACCCGCGATGCCTTCAGTCTTCTGGTCATGGGCATGACAGGCCCGGCAGCCATCCGCTGGAAGCTGCGTTATATCGAGGCCTTCAACCGCATGGAGCAGGCCCTGCACCAGCAGGCTGGCAGCGACCTCTTTCTGGCAGGGGCACGGGCAGCGGCCCAGCGGCTGGCCGGGGAAGACCGCGCCCGTCTGGCCGACTGCGCCCTGGCCCTGCTGGACGAAGGCCTGAGCCAGAGTGAAACAGGCAGGCTGCTGGGCGTCAGCCGCTGGACAGTGCAACGGCTCAAGAAGCGTTTCGGTTTCATGGCCATGCCCAAGGGCGAAACCCTGACGCAGGGGGGACTGCTGTGAGCAAGGTCAATACCAACCTCATGCAGAAGGGCGACTATGTGGTCGACAACATGGGCCATATCGAAGACGTGCTGCGCTTTCTGGAAGAAACGGCCTTCAACTTCTGCTCCCATCGTGACGGCCTGCGGGAATACGGCTATACTGTGGGAGGCTGGGCAGGCTTTTATGTGGTGCTGCAGCTGACGCGGCAGAACCTCAGTGCCCTGCGGGACAATCCGGCCCTCAGGGGCATCGAGACGGAATAACTTTCTGGAGGACGAGCATGAAGCAGGTCAATCTCAATCAGGTCATGGATGAGCTTTATGCCATCATCAACACAAGTCCTGTGGAGGACGCTGTCACCAGCATCATGCGCCACCTGGGGCAGTACAGCAATGTGATGGGCATGGAGGCCCTTGCCCGCCTGCTGGTGGTGGAAAGTACCCGCCGCCGCTATGCCGAGGCAAGGGCCGAGGCTGGCAGGATTAGCGTTGACACGAAGCCTGCCAGCACATAGTCTGAATCATCCCCCTCGTTGGGCCTGCGCCCGCGAGTCCCGGCTCCCTGCGGAGCCGGTTTTTTGTTTTACACCTCCAGCTGAATGGCTCTTGAAATAGAAGAATGTACAAACCATAATATCTGAGTGTCTGCTAGGAATAGGCTCTGAAAAAGGGGGTAATATGGGTATTTTGTCTTTTCTATTTGGTAGAAAAAAGTCTGCACACCACGAATCATCTCCCTCTGAGGTGTCCTCTGACGAAACTACCCCTCTTGAAAGTGGGAGTGTTATCTCCGAATTAGCTCTTGATAATGACATTGCGGCTCTTCACCGCAGGGCTACTGAGTTTAAGGACGCTAAACAGTGGGAAGAAGCCATTGCCTGTCTGCGGAAGGCCAAGGAACTGATAGGTCCTTCGATGGGGGGATATACTGTACAGAGGCTTTGCCGACTCCCTCTATTTTTGCAGCAGGCAGGCCACTTTGAAGAGGCTCTTATCGAATTTCAAGTTCTCCTAGATAATGCAGAAGCGGCCAACCAGGAGGAATTCGGACATCAGCGTAAAAACGTGCAGGAAAAATTTCTTCACTTGCGCTTGTCACAGATTTATGGGCATATGATTACAGCGTGTAAACGCCAGAAACGCTTGGACTTACTCGAAATCTATCAGGAAAAGGCACGATTTCATTATGGCAAATTCACGCGAATGAAAGCCGCTCAAGAAGCGGCAGAAAAACGTAAACGCTGACTTTCAGACCGGCTTGCCGCTGGTGCCGCCGCCGGGATAGACCCCCTCATGCTGATGGCCCACAAGGGAGATATTGCTGGCCCGCACGTCATCATCCGGCACAGTGACGCCGCCCTGCCGTATGGTCAGGCTGCCCGTGAGCTCGGCCGTGGTGGCCCCGCCCCCGCCATAGGCCTTCATGCCGATGGTGCCTTCCAGCAGTATCTGCGGGGCGGCCAGGGTCAGGACACTTTTCGACTCCACACGG
>JAFQNG010000045.1 GCA_017396005.1 Desulfovibrio sp. | reverse complement strand
TGAGGCCAATGTGGAATACGAAAGCCTGCTGGAAATGGATGTGGTCAATCCTCTCTTCAGCGAAAGTGATCTGGTGGTCGTGGTCGGGGCCAATGACGTGCTCAATCCGGCAGCCAACAGCGCTGAAGGCACGCCCATCTATGGCATGCCCATACTCAGGGCAGAGGAGTGCAGGAACATCATCATCTGCAACTATGACGACAAGCCAGGCTATGCCGGCGTACCCAACCCTCTATACGGCCGCGAGGGCGTCATCCTCATGACCGGTGATGCGGCCGAGACCGTGGCCCGGCTGGTAGACATGGCCCGCAGCTGACAGCATCGGAAGGAACGTACGCAGGGTATTTCCACATGGAGACACCCTGCGTACTGTATGCCAGCAAAACAAGTTTTTTTTGCATTATCAGGATAGCACAAGCTCCGAATGTTCTTTTCTTTTCAATAAATCTGGAATATGGCATACTTTTTGCTATATTTTCTGAAAGCCGTTAGCGGCCACCACAGTAACCAGCTTTTAAGGAGAAGAGCCCCATGTCCAAGAGTACGCAAGATTATGTCAATTGCGATGTCAAGAATGTCTGGCATCACCTGACGCTGCATCAGGGCAATGCGCCCATGATCGTCACCGAGGGCAAGGGCCTGTACATCAAGGACATCAACGGCAAGGAATATCTGGACGCCACGTCAGGCGGTGTCTGGTGCGTCAATGTGGGCTATGGTCGGGAACGCATCGCCAATGCCGTTGCCGAACAGCTGAAGAAGCTGCCTTTCTATGCAGCCAGCTGCGGTACCCTGCCGGGTATCGATTTTTCTGAGAAGCTGCTCTCGCTCATGCCGGGCATGTCGCGTGTTTATATTTCCAACAGCGGCTCGGAGGCCAATGAAAAAGCCTATAAGATGGTGCGACAGATCTCGCAGCTCAAACACGGCGGTAAAAAATACAAAATCATATACCGCAATCGTGACTATCACGGCACTACCATCACCACACTGAGCTCCTGCGGCCAGGAAGAGCGCCGCGAACACTACGGCCCCTTTACCCCCGGCTTTGTGGAATTTCCCGCCTGCCTGGAATACCGCTCACCGTATCCTGAAGGCACGCCCGATCTGGGCGAAAAATTCGCCCGTGAACTGGAAACCGTGGTACAGAAGGAAGATCCGGACACTGTGGGTGCAGTCATCCTTGAGCCCATCACTGCCGGTGGCGGCATCATTGTGCCCCCGGACGGCTACTTTGAAACCATTTCAGAAATCTGCAGGAAGTACGGCCTCCTGCTCATCATTGACGAAGTGGTCTGCGGCCTGGGCAGAACCGGCAAATGGTTCGGCTATCAGCATTTCAACGTCAAGCCCGATATCGTGACCATGGCCAAGGGTGTGGCCAGTGCGTATATGCCTATTTCCTGTACAGTGACCACTGAAGAAGTATTCAATGACCTGCAGGCTGGTGGAGACAAGCTGGGCTATTTCCGCGACATCAGTACCTTTGGCGGCTGCGTGGCGGCCCCGGCAGCAGCCCTGGAAAACATAAAGATTATTGAAGAAGAAAACCTGCTGGAAAACGTTACTGCCATGGGCGACTATCTGCAGGAAGGCCTGCGCGGTCTGCTGTCGCATCCCAATGTGGGTGATGTGCGCGGCAAGGGCCTGCTGCAGGGCATTGAATTTGTGGAAGACAAGGCCAGCAAGAAGCATCTGCCCGAAGAAAAGGTCATTGCCATCTGCGGTGCCATGGCCAAGCGCGGCGTCATCGTGGGCAGGACCAACCGCAGCTTTGCCGGCCGCAACAATATCATCAACGTGGCTCCGGCCTATACCATCAGCAGGAGCGAAGTGGACGTTATTGTCAAGACCATGGATGAAGCCATCAGGGAAGTGCTGGGCTAGACCTCACAGAGAGCAGAGGTGCTCTGCCCAGGTCATAACGAGCCGGCGGTCTTGGGGCTGCCGGCTTTTTTCTGATCAGTGCCCCTGCGCTCCTGTACAGTGATGCCCAGCTGCTGGGCCTTGCGCACCACTGTGGACTGACTGATGCCCAGTCGGGCCGCCGCCTTGTAGGTGCTGCCTGTTTCTGCCAGGGCACGGCTGATGAGGCTGCGTTCCAGATCAGCCACAGCATCCCGAAAAGAACCTGCAGGCGCACTTGCCTCTCCATGAGAACTGTCGCTGTCTGTATGCGGGGCGGTAAACGTGCCCTCGTCATGCTGACCTTCCATACCAGCGTCCTCCATGAGCCAGGAGGGCAGATCACGCAGGGTTATGAGATTGCCTTCGGTCATGGTTGCCGCAAATTCCACAGCGGCCCTCAGCTCACGCACATTGCCGGGCCAGGCATGCCGGCAGAAACATTCGATGACCTTGGGCGAGAAACTTTTGCTGACACTGTAGCGGCTGCAGGCCTTGCCCAGAAAGAACATCATGAGGGGCACAATATCCTGAGGGTGTTCGCGCAGGGGAGGCATGCGTATGCACAGGACGCGCAGGCGGTAGTAGAGGTCAGCCCGAAAACTGCCCTCACTGACCAGCTGTGCAAGAGAGCGGTTTGTGGCGGCGATGACACGCACATCTACGCGCACTTCCTTTTCACTGCCGATCTTGCGGAAGGCCTGGCCGTCCAGCACATGCAGTATCTTGGCCTGCATATTCAGCGGCAGTTCGCCAATTTCATCCAGCAGAAGGGTACCAGTGTGGGCCAGCTCAAAATAGCCCTTACGGCCTGTGCGATTGGCGCCGGTAAAGGCCCCCCTGTCGTAGCCGAAAAGCTCTGATTCTATGAGGGATGGCGGGATGGCCGCACAGTTCACGGCAATAAACGGCCCTCTGGACCGACTGCTGCGCTGATGTATCCACGATGCTGCATAGGTTTTGCCCGTGCCGGTTTCACCCTGTATCAGTATGCCTGAGGGGGCCCTGGCAGCCCTCTCCAGTTCCGACATGCAGCGCCGCATCATGGCGCTGGTGGCAATGAGCCGGTTTTCGCTGTCATGATACAGCTCATCTCCATCATCATGCAAATAATGTCTGCGTTCCGCGTCAGCTAGGTCACGCTGCATGAATTCCAGCTCACTCATGTCGCGGATGCAGGCCACCACACGCCAGACCTGGCCCCTGGCATCAAAAATGGGCGTACTGGTATTGAGGCAACGGCTGCCATTGGGATAGTCATCAAAGCGGGTGACGATTTTTTTCTGCTCAAGGGCCTCCAGCGTGACCGCAGCTGAAAACTTGCCCTCAGTGAGGGGCACGCTTACGCTTTTGCCTATCATTTCTTCCGGTTCAATACCGGCAATGCGTTTGAGTGCCTTGTTCACATGCAGGGTGATGCCCTGGCCGTCAATGACCCAGAGACCGTCATGCATGGAATCCATGATGGCGTAAAGCTCCTGACTGAAGTTCTCCACAGCCTCCATGTCTGCTCTTTCACGTCCATCGCGCAGTACAACGCAACGCAGGCCTGCTTCAGTATCTTGCCAGGCCATACGCCAGGGGCTGCTCTCCAGTAAAAATTCCAGTTGTCCGTCCCCATGGCCGGGGGGCAGTTCTGTGAGTGCATACCGAGAGAGCAGCTCTCTGAGCGAGAGGCCCTCAGGTCTGGAAGTATGGCCCAGACGCTGCACAAGCTGAGTAAAGGCGGTGTTACAGGATTTTATGCTCCAGTCCTCTCCCAGACAGAGCAGAACGCAGACATGTGACGGCAATATATCGAAAAGGGACATGAGACGTATGAGAGGGGCATCCATGGGCATCCTTGTCCGGCAATGCGAGTCTGCATTACAACAGCAGTCTGTAATGGGTAGTAAAGCGTTTTCGCATTAGCATGTCACCTCGCTGCCGTCAACGAATCAGGTTTTTCGGGCTTTTTATTGTTGCCATTATAAGGCATGCTTCTTGCTATATTAACAGTATATGCACGACGTCGCCCCGCACTGTTGTGGACCGGCGTACTCTTCAACCATCCCATGCCCTTGGAGGTTCTCATGCCCAAAATGACGCCCAGTGAAGCCATGACCGAAGTCCTGGTGCAGGAAGGAGTAAACCATATCAGCGGTATTCTTGGTTCGGCCTTCATGGATATGCTGGATCTCTTCCCCGCTGCCGGCATTGACTTTATTTCTGTCCGGCACGAGCAGACCGCCGGCCATATGGAAGACGCCTATGCCCGCCTGACCGGGCGCGCCGGTGTGGTCATCGGGCAGAACGGCCCCGGCATTACCAACTATGTCACCGCCGTGGCTACCGCTAACATGGCCCATACGCCCATGGTCATTCTCTCTCCCAGCGCGGGCAGCATCTCTGTGGGCTGGGACGGCTTTCAGGAATGCGACACATGGAATCTCTTCAAACCTATCACCAAGGCCTCTCTGCGTGTGCCCCATCCCAAACGCGCTGCCGACATCGTGCGTACGGCCTTCCGCATTGCCTATGCCGAACGTGGACCGGTGCTGGTAGACATCCCGCGTGACTACTTCTACGGTGAGCTGGATGAAGACATCCTGCACCCCTCGCAGTACCGCGTAGCCCCCGGCGGCATCGGCAACCCGGCCCAGTTTGCGGCTGCCGTGGAAGTGCTGAAAAATGCCAAAAATCCGGTCATAGTCTCTGGCCGAGGTGTGGTGGATTCGGGCTGCATCGAGACCATCAAGGCCATGGCAGAACATCTGGGCGCGCCTGTGGCCTGCACCTATCTGCACAACGATGCCTTCCCCTGCGATCATCCGCTGTGGACCGGCCCCATCGGCTATATGGGTTCCAAGGCCGCCATGCGCATCCTGCAGAAGGCCGACGTCATCCTGGCTGTGGGCACCCGTCTTTCCTACTTCGGTACCCTGCCACAGTACGATATCAACTACTTCCCCAAGACCGCCAAGATCGTACAGATCGATATCAATCCGCGTCATATCGCCAAGACCCATCCTGTCACTGTGGGTCTGTGCGCCGATGCCAAGGACGCTTCAGAAGAACTCTTTGCCCGTCTGCGCGAAGCCGTGCCTGCCAAGGCCGACCTCACGCCGATCTATAATATGGTCAAGGCCGAACTGGAAGACTGGTACAGGGAAATTGCCGAAATCGCCAACGAGCCCACGCAGGAAGGACGTATGCATCCGCGCAAGGCTCTGGAAGTGGTCGGCAAGTTCATCACTGAGCACAATGCCATTGCCACCACTGACATCGGCAATACCTCATCCACAGCCAACAGCTATCTGCGCTTCAAAAATACCAAGCGCCATATTGCGACCCTGACCTTCGGCAATACCGGCTTTGCCTATCAGGCAGCCCTGGGTGCGCAGCTGGCCTGCCCTGAAGATCTGGCTGTGGCTATCGTGGGTGACGGTGCCTGGGGCATGAGTCTCTTTGAAGTGCCTACGGCCTGCCAGTTCAACCTGCCGGTCATCGCTACCGTATACAATAACGGCGCCTGGTGCGCTGAAATGAAGAATCAGGTAGACTTCTACAACAACCGCTTCGTGGGCGCGGAAATCTGGTCCAAGTCCTATGCCAAGATCGCTGAAGCCATGGGCGCTGACGGCTATACTGTCAACACACAGGCTGATCTGGCTGATGCGCTGGATACAGCCCGCAAGAACCGC
>JAFQNG010000044.1 GCA_017396005.1 Desulfovibrio sp. | reverse complement strand
CTGGTTACGGACGAATTCTGTCATTTCCGTAGCCACGTCCACGTCGGAAATTCGGGATTCTGCCGCCTGGAGGTTTTCTGCCTGCACATTCAGGTTGGTGATGGTATTTTCCAGCCGGTTCTGCATGGCACCAAGGTGTGCACGGATCTTGTCCTTCTCCACTATGGCATTGTTGATGGCAGTCAGAGCTATCTGGGCATCTTCCTGCGTTTGCACGGTGTAGCCAGCATAGTCATAGTGTTCTGTGGCTGTATGGGTAGCCTTGAGAGCTGCATCAACTACATTTTCTGGTATGTCACCTGGAACAGTTAATTCCCCTTCAGTACCAGCAAGTGCTGCCGCTGACCCCTCTGTTGCGTAAGCCTTCATGGCAGCCTGGCCCCAGGCATAGTGCAGTCTTTGCTTTTCTCTATCACTCAGGGCTTGATAGGCAGCCCAACCATCTGGGTCAGCAGTCAGCGGGGTGCCATCAGGTTTTGTAGGCAGTGTGTAGCCTACATCCGATACGTCTAAATCCAGTGCTTGGAAAAAAGCAGTATCATCTGCAGGAACTGATATAGCTGTCAGCTTAGTGCGAAAATCATCTACCATAGTAGTGTATTGAGCGAGTGCTTCTTGCCTTTCGGTGTCGTCTGCTATATTGTTTATGCCAGTCCGCAACTCCCCGGCAAAGCGGCTCACGATACGATTCTTTGCATCATCCCAGGTGGAGGCATTGCCGATACCCAGGGCTTCTGCACGGCAGTCCCCAATGGTGATATAGTAGTAGTCTTCAGCAGACATATTGCTACTGCCAAAGTGGACCTTCAGCTTGCCTGTGGCAGTCAAACCGCTGCCATCATGCTCGCTGGAGGAAAGATTGCCATTGAGCAGATAGATACCGTTGAAGTCCGTGGCATTGGCAATACGGGTGATTTCTGACGCCATGGCCTGATATTCGGATTCGATCATCAGACGCTGGGTGGAGTCATAGGTACCGGTGGCTGCCTGTTCGGCCAGTTCCTTCAGACGGGTCAGCTTTTCGTCAATAACGCCCAGCGCACCGTCTGCCGTCTGGATGAGTGAAATGGCGTCATTGGCATTGCGTGCGCCCTGTTGCAGGGCGGCGATTTCGGCACGCTGCAATTCGCGGATGGCAAGACCGGCGGCATCATCTGCGGCCGAGTTGACACGCAGACCTGTGGAAAGCCGCTGTGTGGATTGGGCCAGGCGGCCATAATGCTGATTCAGCGTTCTGGCCGTATTGGCGGCCATCATGTTGTTGTTAATGACCAAAGACATGGGACACCTCCTAGGGTGGTTGTATAAGCTGTACCCGAATTTATGCAGGTGTCGTGCCAATAAAAAAAAATTATTTTATTTCAATATATTGCATCTCATTTTTGTGGAAGGGAAATTTTTTCCCGGCTGTGCTTGTCGGTAAATCGTCGGCTATGGGGGAAGTTTTTCCGGGTAAGCTGAGCAGAGATATTGCGAGGATGCTGTCCTCCCCCAAACGGGCTCAGGCAGACTGAAAAGAAAAGGCAGAAAAGAAAAATCCCCGGCTGGTCTGCAAGTACCAACCGAGGGCGGGAGTAAAATTATTCCAATAATATCTTATAATATTTATAAATTAATATTTATCCATATAAAAACACCAGCAAATATACCATCAAGTACTAGGTTGTTTTTTTCGTATCCACAGCAAGTACCTTGTACAGCGTTGTTCTGCTTATATCAAAATATCGAGCAATATCACCCTTCTTCTGCCCTGCAGCAGCCATTTGACGAGCCTGTGCTATTTGCTCTGCGTTCAAAGACGGCTTGCGCCCCTTATACTTGCCCTGTGTTTTGGCTATTGCGATACCCTCACGTTGCCGCTCCCGAATCATTGCCCGCTCAAACTGGGCTACGGCCCCGATGACCTGAAGCTGTAGTTGCTGGAAAGGGTCGTCCCCCGTGCCGGAGAAGTTAAGCCGCTCCTTGTGAAAGGAGACGGCAATTTGCCGGGCGTTCAGGTTTTCGATTATTCGCAGGAGGTCTTGCAGGTTGCGTGCGAGGCGGTCGATACTATGAACGTGCAGAGTATCGCCCTCACGCAAAAACTCAAGACATGCTGCAAGCTGGGGGCGGCGTGTGTCTTTGCCGCTACATGTGTCAGTAAAAGTTTTGTCCAGTGTCACACCGTCAAGCTGGCGTTCCGTGTTCTGGTCAATTGTGCTTACACGGATATAGCCAATGTTCTGCCCTTCCATACTTACCCTCCTGAAGTGTTCAAATAGATATATAGAACTAAAACAGAATTGTCAATAAATTTCCGAAATAAACCCTATTTGAACACAAAAGCAGGCACTTTTGATTGTGCAGTTAGCCTATAGCCTATATGGACACATATGGATTCTTTGAGGATATGCTAACTTCTGAAAAACGACTGGACTTTTCCACAGGCTAAATGGGGATAAACTGTTTGCTTTGTGTACCAAAAACAAAAAATGTTTTTTCATTAAAAAATCAATGATTCAAGAATGATATATATAAAAATGACCCCGAAAAAAAGAAATTGAAGACACTTCCTTACATCTGCGGGTCTGTGGATTAGCCTGTACAGCTATGAGGCTGTATAAGTTTTTTCCAATTTTTGTTCTGGCTACCTTCATGCTGTCTGAGAACTTTTCCAAACCCAGACTTTTCCACAGGATTTGGTCTGGACAGATATGCTTTTGTATGTATATCCTTGCGTATCTACAAAAGGAGTAAAGCCATGACCATGACCACAATCTCAAAATGGGGTAACAGTTTTGCTATCCGCATACCCAAGGCTATGATGGAAAATGTCCGCTTCAGAGAGGGGGACAAACTGGAAATGAATGTCACCGATGACGGAGAGTTATGGTTGCGCCCTGCTCGTGGACGGTTGAGCCTGCAAACATTGCTGGATGGTATTACACCTGATAACTGTCCGGCAGAAGTGGAGTGGGGACAAGCTCGGGGTAAGGAGTCATGGTAACCGACTACATCCCTGCCAGAAATGATTTGATATGGCTTGAGTTCAGCCCGCAAGCTGGGCATGAGCAGGCTGGACATCGACCTGCGCTTGTTCTGTCTCCGTATGACTATAATCGCAAAAGTGGTCTTGCTCTTGTCTGCCCTATAACTACCAAGACTAAGGGCTATCCCTTTGACGTGCACCTTCCTGACGGTCTACCCATTTCCGGCATTGTCCAGTCTGACCAGCTGAGGAGTCTTGATTGGCGACAGCGTAAAGCGCGTCTGATAGGTCAGGTTCCGCACTGCCTTGTTTATGCCGTCCTGGATCGCATAGCCCCTCTGCTTGGACTGTAACCCTTCATTTTTCATTTCAGCCTTATTCGTTTTGAGTGGGACAAAGTGGGGCATGTGGGCGCGCCCTACAGCCACAACGATTTTTTGCGCCCCACTTTGGAAAAACAGACTTTTTTGAAAGTGGGGCGCGGGGCGCAAACGGGGCGGACTTTGGAAAAGGGCAGAGATGCTGTATCCCTGCCCATTGTATAAAACCCTCATTGCTCCCAATTATCCTGATGCGCTCATGCTATCCCTTTCTATTACACTCTTGGTGAGGTTCTTTTGGGTTGCTCCCCTACTTGTATCCCCATCCACCGCGCTCTATGTGTGCGGCTGGAGATATGATATACTCCTGCCCAAATTCTTTCTTCATTTTGTTTTCTGCTCGGCGCAAAGAGCCGGGGGACATCATTTCGCGCACATGGTAGAGCAACAGCCAGTCAAGGGCGGCGCGCGTATACCAGAGGTTGATAAATGGCGCATTGCCAAGGGCCATGCGTAAAGCATCTTCCCCGGCATCCACCACGTCACCGCGTACAAGCTGGCCGCCCACGGTAATAACATCATCAATCAGCCCCACGGTTGGCCCGGCCAACGTCTCAGCAAGGCCGTTGCCAAAACGATTCACCTTGCCAAAAAGAAAATCCCCGACTATCCCGGCCCCGCCCGATTGCAGAGCTGCGGCGAGCCATGTTTCCAAAAGGAAAGGACTACGCGGCTTCTTGCCCCGTGACAGGTCTTTCAGGGTCATGGACGCATAGCCAAAGGCCATAGACGAAAGTACAAATCCTGTAAGCCCTCCCATGTCCCGTGTCAGGGCATCGCCCACAGTCCTTGCGGAAAAGCCATAGCTCATACCCTGCTGCCTGTCGCCGCGTACCCAACGCCGTCCGCCAAGGATGCGCTGCATATAGGCAATAGGGAAGCTCTTGAACTGCATCATGAATCGCCATGCCTCACCCGCCACGGTACCGGGGCGCGTACCCTGACGCATGATGGCGCGGGTGGCATCGTCAGGCTCTATGATGGCAAAGCCAGTTTCATCTGCCAGCATGGCCATACTGTCAAAGCGCAGACTGCGGCGCACTCGCTCGTGCTCACTGACCTTGCCTGCCTCATCCAGATTCTGCACATACTCCGGCAAAAGAAGTTCAAGGTCAGCGTCTGTCAAATCCTCTGCCAGCTCGGGTGAAAAATATGTCTTGCCGTCATCGGCTTGTATGCACATTTTGCGCATGGCCTCCCAGCGCGTGGCATCCACACCATGATATTGCAGCATGGCACGGCGCGGCCCATCCAGCTGGTCAAACGTCTTTCCAGCCGCTTCTCCAATATGTTCAGAGAGCCAGAGGGTATAACCTCCTTTGCCACGCTCAGTAATCCAGTTCAGGCCACTCCAGCGGAAAAACCTGTCCTGTAAGTCGGACAGCACCCCGGGCATACCAGAGGCATCGTCCCAGCGGGCAGAAATATCGTTTCGCACATGGTCAAGAAAGGCACCGCACTGTCGCGCTATTTCACGCCTGTTGCCATCCATGCTGTCCACATACTGGACAAGGCTTTTCTGTATGGCACCCGGCCATGTTTCGCCATTCACGCGCATGGCAGATGCCTTTACAAAAACATCGGACACAGCCGAGAGTGCAGCCCCGCCCAGTTTGGAAAGGGTTTGGCTTGCCCGCAAAACAGATGATACCCGTGCCACTGTGGGGTTTGCAGCCCAGCGGGTTTCCCCTGTCAGCTCTGCCAGCCAGTTGGCCACCTTTCCACTGCGAATGATGCCGCCCGAAAATGCACTTTCCAGAGCCTTGAGCAGTTTGCTCTTTTCCTCGTTGGGCAAGGCCGTATCGCTTCTGATGGCGACTTTCTCCCTGTCCAGAAGGCGTTCCAGTGTATATTGCGGATTCGGCCCAAGACGCTCCAGAAGGGACAGGGCGCGGGAGTCCTGCTCCAGATGCCAGAGCATGGCATCAAAGATATTCCCCCGGCCATAGGCCGCATGGTATTCCAGTGCTGCATCCGCGTCCCTGAAGTGCAGCACACGGCTTTTGCCCAGACCTGCGGCCAGATTGCGCGGCCTTGCTGCTCCGTTGCTGCCGCCACCGCTGAAGTCGGTATCCACATGCGGATTCTTGCCCACAGTCAGGGTGTCATAGATGTTATCCAGAATCTGCCGCGCCCGTTCTGGATCCACAAGGCCCGCGCCGTCAAAGGTGCGCTCAAGGTCAAGCCGCTCCAGCATGAAGTCTATCCACTTCTGTCGTCCGACTTCGCCCCCGGCCAGCAGTTTGTTGGGGTCATGGCTCTGGGGCGTCCATCCGTCCAGTTTTCCGATGTCGGCCCCTGCGGCATTGAGCTGCACACGGGATTGCTCAAGATAGCGGCTGAACACATCAGCCATCTGGCGGGCATTGGCATCGTCAGTCGTTCCCGGCTCTCGCATCTCACGAAATACATTGTCGTGGAAGGTTTTGTCTTCACGCATGGACACGAGGGCTGCGCCATCGTCTATTCCCTCCAGCTCTCGCAACATGGGGGCTGCCCATGAATTGAAAATGCCCTGCCTGAGCGCGCTTACAGAACGCCTGGCCCCGTCAAAACGTTGCGATTTGCCAACAAGCATGGCCTGTATGGCATCCATGCCAGAAACACCCTGAGCCTTTGCCATGTCTATGAAGTCCGCCGCCTCACGAAATTTGGTCAGGGCAAGAGCGGTGCGCCTGCGCTGTACTGCCTGTGTGTGCTTCATGGCCTCGGCTGTAGTCTGCCATGCCCGTGCCATGTTTTGTGGGGTCAGGTCGGCTGCCGCCTTCAGGACAGCTTTCTGCTCCATGAGCATATCAACGATGTCCAGAGCCTCAGCATCCGATGCCCCTGCCTGCTTTACAGCCCTGACACAGTCCTTTTTGCTGATTGCCATTACTCAGCCTCCAATACGCATTCAAGCACGGCATGGCCCAACTCTTCATAGCGTGCTGCCATTGCCTGCCGCTCTGCTGATTCATGCAGCAGGGCCATGTCCGTTTCATCAAGTTTGCCTTGCACAGCCAAATCAGCAAGCCGGGCTTCAAGTTCTGCATCCAGCGTCCGTGTTGCATCAGCCTCTGGCACTTCTGCCCACTGACCTTCTCGCAATGGCGGGGCTGGGGAAAAGCCATCCTGTCGTTCGGTGGCAAAGTTGACAGTAGGGCGGTCGGGGTTTATTGTCCCATCAGTAGATCCATTTGGGCCGACAGTGCGGGAAAGCACATCAATACCCCCTGTCGCGTATCCCTCACCCAGCCTAGCAGACGGGAGAGGAGACCCCGAATGGATTTTTCTTTGCGAGGGCATCTGTGTGGCGTCTTCGACATACATGCTCACCAGCCGCGAATCTGAACCATCCTGACCCCTTCCCGCCACTACGACAAGGTGCTTCCCGTCATCGCGGGGAATATTCCATCTTGTAACCCCGTCTCCTGAAGTCCCATAATCTTTTTGTACAGGCTCGTATTCCCGTACAAATTGCGGCAGGGATATAACATCTTCACGTGTCACTGGCGGCATAGCAGGGCTTTTATTCCCTTTTTCTCCGTGTCCAAAAATTATCTTAACCAAGCCGAACCCGCGTTTTGAGCCGGCAGCCTTTTTTACAGCGCGCCCATGCACCACAATCTCCCCATCCCTCTCAATGGCCGGGCCACGATGCACCAGCACGCGCTCCAGATCTTCAGGCTCCAGCATGGCAAGCACATCATCCGCTTGGCCATCCAGAGGGTTGTCGCGCACAAGGTCGTAAGCCCTGCTCAGGGCATGGGATTCGCGCAATACCGGCCCCACGTCCACGGGCTGCCCTGCTGCCATGTCTGCCAGGGCCTTTTCCACAGCGCGCATAATGTCGCGCTTGTCGCGTCCGTTGAGACCTGCACGCACAAGGTCGGCATCATCATTGCGAGTAATGCCGAAGAAATCCAAAGGACTGTCAGGTGCAAGAAAGTTGTCCGGCGTCTGTGTAAAGGGTTCTGGCGCATCGGCCCGCAACAGAAAATCATTGTCCGGCGTTCCGAATTCCTGCCACGTAAGCAAGTCTTCGTATTCAAGTCTGGCCAGCTCCTGCTGTGCCCGTGCCTCCAATCCTGCCAGCGTATCAGCCCTGCGCTTGCCCATATAACCGGCCACGCCGCCGCCCAGCGCACCAAGGCCGCCACCAAGTACGCCCCCAAAGACCACATCAAGCATGAGGTCAACAAAGCCAACATCCTCACCACGGGCGGCAAGGTCGGGCAATACGATGGCATCGGCCAGCGCAGCCCCGGCAGCCCCCTCGATGACGCCTGTGTTGATACCTGCTCTTGCCCCTGCTGCTATGGCCTGAGCGCGTGTCATATTTGCAGCAGCTTTCCCAGCCATAGAGGTGGCACGCCAGCCGCCGCTCAGGGGAAGTATATTGATAGGGTCTGGCAGACTGCCAAGCAGCATGGCCCCAAAGGCAGCCGCCTTGACAGGTAGCCGTATTGGGAATCACCATTGGCAATAAGTTCTTCCCGGTACCGTCTGGCATCAAAATTTTCAGCCATGATGCGGGCGCGGGTCTCTGTCATATCAGGCCGGAAAGGTATTTCCTTCCTGTAGTAGGGGGAGGCTTTCCAATCCTCCTCACTCATGGCGTGACTGTGCCGAAGTGGCTGCATATCAGGGAAAGTGCCGAACAGCCCCCGCACCTCCTGCTGCGCGTAAAAGTCTGCATCGTAGGTACCTGCTGCCCGTTCAGCGGCATGGATTTCGCGTTCCTCCAGTGCGCGGCTTGTGGTCGTCATGTCAAAGGCCTGTGCCATATGTTGGCCCAGATATTCACCAATGCCTGGTGTGTAGAAAAGAGGACCACCTGCCATGTCCTGTGGGCGTGTCACAGGTATTTTTGCAAAGGCACTTGCCAGCATTACCAAGCCCTCCCAGACAGATATTCATTGCGCTGGCGTTCAAGCTCATTCTTGCTCTTGTCGCGCATAATTTCATCCACATTCAGCCGTAAGGGAGTGCCATCGGCTTTGGCTACATAGCCACCTGTCCAAGGGTTGACCATGAGGACAAACTGCCCGCGTTCATCGCTGACAAAAATTCCCTGCTCTGCTATGGCGCGCATATTGGCCTCATCCACTCGCCGCTGCCGTGGTGTTGCTGCCTGCGGCAGGCTCGCGGCAAGCTGGTCGGCTATCTTGCCGCGCCATGTCATATTCAGTTCCTCAGCCAGATATTCCGCGTCTATATTGCGGGATGCGGGCAGCATAAGTGCGCAATTGTCGCTGGTGGAGAAAGAGAACTCTCTGTCCAAATCTTCAGGATTCATCCCCAACAGCACGGCCTTTGTCATGGTTTCTTCCATACCCTTGCCAAGGTTCATAAGAGCCTGATTTGTCGGGAATCTCTGCACCATTGCAAGCATATTCTGTATCATTTGCGAATTTGCAGTGCTGTCCTGTGCCTGCCGTTTGCTGTCAGAAGTGACACCGGGAATGTCCCCGGCCTTTATCTCTGAAGCTGTAAGGTAGATCCCAACATTTTTATCAGAAATTGCGGTAAGCGCAGGGGCTATCTTTTGCACTGCTTCAGGCAGGCCCATCTCCCGCAGAATATCCGATGTGTATTGCCCGGCCTCCTGCTGTATCCCGCGATACCATTGCACGCGGGCTTCTGGCGTTGTCAGCTTGTCATATTCCGCACGCATGGCCTTTCGCTGCTGTTCAGAAAGCACACGCGGCACAAAGGCCAGTCCTCTGCCCATTTCATCCTGCAAGGCAAGGCTGCGCCGTGTACGTTCCTGAAAATCCATCTCTCCCTGCAAGGCTGGGTTCTGCGCCACATGGCCAGCCGGGTCTTTGGGAAAGTGGGCTATTTTCTGCTGCAATGCCGCAAGGGTATTATCCCTGACCTTGATGACATCTCTGGCATTGTCAGGAGTAACCATTGCATCCAGACTGGCCTTGGCGTTTTCCAGTTGGGTGAGCAGGGGCAATCCCGCTTCGCCCTCCACTGCGGTACGAGCCTCCTTGGAGAGCTGTAGCTGTGCTGAAAGTTTGGCGGCTTCCTGCGTGGCTCCCATCTGCTGCAAGCGGGCCAGGGTATTCTCTGCGGCAGAAAAATCGCCCTTGTCCACGCCGTAGGCTATCTGGTCAGCAAAGCCCGCTGCCGTCAGCTTTACATC
This sequence comes from Desulfovibrio sp., assembly GCA_017396005.1. Lineage (GTDB taxonomy): Bacteria > Desulfobacterota > Desulfovibrionia > Desulfovibrionales > Desulfovibrionaceae > Desulfovibrio. Next base: position 7,557 of record JAFQNG010000044.1, on the reverse strand, counting down.
GGCCAGCCGTTCGCGCTCTGCTGCCCTTGCCTGAGCCTCCATTGCCTTGGCTGCCGTGCGTATCCGCGCCTCGTACTGCGGGGCAGCCACGCCCAGCAGTTCCCGGTATTCTCCAAAGGCAGTACGCGCACCGCTGATATTGTCCCTGGCCAACAGGCTATCTATGGCCAGGCTGGCCACCTTGCGGTTCACGTCAGCTTCAAATGCCCGTTGGTCAAGGCCGGGAAACATGGACGCATGGCGTTCCTTGAGGGAGGTCAGGCTGATATACAAAAACTCGTTATTGTCTGGGTCAGCGGCTATCTCACTCAGGGTCTGGGCCATATCGCCGTCAAAGACACTCTTTTCCCATGCCTGCCGTTGCTGGCTGCCATAGGCGCGCCCCTGTTCTGTAAAACGCAGACCTTCTGGCGCAGCCCCTTTAATGAACATTTCTTTGAAGCGTCCTGAGAAACGATCTATCAGAGGTTGTGCTGTCTCGCGGGCAAACTGGTCAAAGTGCGCCCCGGCATTGACGGCGTTCTTGCCCTGATTCGCCTTGGTGTAGCGTTCACGCTCTGCGGCCAGACTTTCCCTGTATTCCTGCAATGCCTCGGAAACAGCCGTGCTTTCGCTTTTGACATACTCCCGTATGCCAACCTCGGTTATCTGCATCCCGGCCTTGAGCATGGCATCCACAAGGTCGCGTGTGCCGTTCTGGCTGGCATCACGGATGAGCGGATTGGCAAAGCCGGGGTCTATGCGCCCGGCACCTATCTGGCGCGGAGCAGTGTTGTAGCGTTTGACGATAATGGCCATGTTAGCTCCTATCCCTCCAAGTTTCACATGCTTGGAGATAAGGGTTGTCTGGCTCAATATCTGAGGAGGTGAGCCTTGCAAAACGTCTTTCAGTAGTCGCAGCAAGAGCTGTACAAGGTATTTCCTGCCCATCCTCTTCGATAAGGGCTTGCAATTCTTGCAACAGACAGAGAGCTCTTTCTCGTTTTTCCGGTGTCATTGTATCGTTTCCCTTTGGGCCTTACTGACCCGTTTACAGTGCATAGCTATGCAGAGCCTCCAGGGCGTGCATATTCTTCAGAGCTGAATCCATGGAAATTGGAATATATTTTGCTGTATTTTTGGGATCTGCATGGTTCAGGGCGCGAGTTACTTCGAGCATGGGGTCAACACTTTCACCTTCCCGCAGCCGGTTCACTGCCGCATAAAATATCTGTGTGGCAAAGGTCTTGCGCCAGGAGTGCGTACCAAGGGTTCCCAAATCCTTTGGCAATCCTGCCTTATGCGCTGTACGGTGAAAGATACCCCAGGCTTCTCTCCTGCTTATGGCCTTATCCCCATACTGACTTTTGAACAGCCACTGGTCTGGCCCATACAGGCCATGCTCATGCAGCCACTGCACCTGTCTCATGATGGATTCACGTGTCTGTAACGGCAGGGCTATGTTCCGCCCTCTGGCAGCCTGTTTCATGTAACGGCGTTGCACCTGTAGAACCCTGACCACCTGCCCGTTCTTAACTACATCTCGGATGCGCAGAGCCAATGCCTCATGGATACGCAGGCCTGTAGTCAGGCAAAGCAAGTGCATACACTGGTTGCGCAACTTGTGACGCCCCGTGAAGCTGTGGTACATGGTCTCACATTCCTCAATAGTCAGAGCACGACAGGCCGGCATTATTCGGTACCTCCAGTATTTCTTGTGGCAGGCTTTGGGCATAATCCGCTATCCATTGTTCATGAATACGCCACAGGGGCTGTTTTGTACCCAGGGATAGATTCAAGGCTCTCAGTCTGCCGCTGGTGATGAGCCTGCGTACAGTCTGTGTTGAAACCCGCATGATCTTTGCTGTGTCTTTCACTGTGTACCAGCCTTCGGTAAATTTCAGGGCAGGCATGTTATCTCCTTACAGTGCCGTTTCAGAATCGGCAGCAGGTAAATCATCCTCTGGTTCAGTATCATCGGGCATGACCAGCACATACACGCGCACACGTCCCATATCAGGCAGCTCTCGCTTGGTAGTATTGCGTCCCTCGCTTTGCCGTAACCAGCCAGCATGACGCAGTACCTCACACACCCGCCGCATAGAGAACCCCGGTATCACTTCACTTTTGAAACTTTCTGGAAGGATGATGAATTCCGTGCTGTCACCCAGCTTGCGGCGAAAGCCCACGCGGTTGATGCAGGTGTTGGCCTGGGTGTCCAAATCCTGAAAGCGGCTGGCACCATGCTGTTCGATAAAAAAGCGTACTCTGGACAGGATGGCTGTATCTTCAGCCGGGCCTGCACCGCCACGGGCTGTCAGCCAGTCATCAAAACAGGCCTGTACGCTGCCAAGGGGGTCAAAACTTGAGGGGAGCAAACCAGCCCGCATGGCCATGTACCCGGCCACAGCGCAGATGGCAAAACGCTGAGCCACACGCCATACCTGACCATCGCCCCCCACAGGTGCAAGACGGGCCACTGTATCCACCAGTGCTGTGCTGACTTCCTGCCTGAGAGCCTCCAGCTCCTGACCTCTGGTCAATGTCTGCAAAAATACCCGTCCGGCGTGACCATAGTGCCGGGCCGCCAGTTCCTTCATGCGGCTGGCAAGTGCCCCCGCACTGGGCAGACCATGCAGGTTTGACAGCATACCTTTGTCCACAGGTACGCCCACGAAACGCACTTCCTGCCCAGCACGACTTTTGAGGCCGCTTTCGGCCAGTTTGTCCGCAAGGCCAAGTTCTCCAGATGACAGGAAAAGCAGGTTCCAGCTGTGCGAACGCCGCAGATTACCATCTCGCCCTGAACGGCCCTTACCCTGCCCATTGGCCAGCATGTAAGCAGATTCGGCCAGCACTCGACCAGAGACCTGCCCCACTTCATCCAACACCAGCAGGTTATCATTGTGCAGGGCTGCTACGCCCTCAAGGCCGTTATCAGTGGCACGCCAGCTTCGGACATGCTCAGGCCCTCCCCACACGGAGGCAGCGATCTGCAGGGCAGTCGTCTTGCCGGAAGAGCTGCCCCCCTCAAAGGAAAAGCCGCCACCTTCCAGCCCGGCCAGTCGCAATAACGGCCCGGCAAATCCCGCACACAGGGCAAAACTTGGGCGAGTATTCCCCACGGCCAGGGCTGCGAGTTCCTGCCAGCCTTCCAGTGTCCCACCGCAACGGTACAGCCCGGCATGATGGAGAGATTGCAGGACTATGGCTTCTCCGTTGCTCTCTCCGTACACAGCGTCTGGCAGTACATAGGCCGCATTGTCCCAGCCAGTACGCGGTACGCAACGCACGCGGCGCAGAGGATGCACGGTGCTGAGGAAAGCCGCCAGCTTGGCCTTTGTACCTGGGCTGCCCCGCCAGCCGCCAGCCACAAGTTGGGCATACCATTCGCCAGCAGGCTTGAAGAGCAGGTCTTGCGGCATGGCCCAGAGATGCGTTCTTTTGTCCGGATCCTGCCATTCCAGCATCAACCCCCACTCGTTGCCGTCTGTATCGCGGGTCAGGCCCTTGACCAGAAGAGGAGGGCCTAGCCGGATTTCATACGAATCCCCGTCTGCCTTGGTTTCCCGTTTGTACAGCCCAGCCCTTGGGCCTTCCTTGATGAGAAAGAAGCCATCAGGCATGGGGCAGTCGGCATCCTGTCGGCGGGCCTTTTCTGTGACTGCCCTAACCGCCTCCAGAGAACGCAACCGATGCAGGTCATTGAAGTCAGAAGGTCTGCCTTCATGGGCAGGGCATACAGCCAGCTTGCCGCCTACTGCTTGCACTGCCTTTATGGCCGCTTCCTTGCCGGGATTCCACAGGCTGCCATCCTGCCTTGTAGTGGTGCAGTCATTGTCAGCGCACAGGACGATTTCTCTTTCAGCGTACTTTATGCGCGCCATTCTGGCTACAGCTTCAAGATTTCCGGCAGAGAACGCCACAAGTACGGCATAACCCGTTGCCATGTGCAAGGACGCCCCTGTGGCGTAGCCCTCACAGATGAGCAAGGGGCCGTCCTTGCTGCCGTCCCTGGCCGGGATATGAAAGAAGCCGCCCTTCGTCTTGCCGCCCTTGAGAAATGGCTTTTCCGGCCCGTGTAAGGGCTTTTTTGACAGGATATATTGCAGGGATTGCAGCTTGCCATCTTCGCCCTTCACAGGGACAAGCAGGGCCTTTTCTGTCTAGCGGATTCCGCCCAAGGGCAGTACGCTCTTACGTTGCAGGTAGGGATGGCCGGGGTCGGCTGGCGTGGATTTCTCCCAAATGATGGCAGCCAGCTTTGCGGCGGCGGCCCAGCGTTTTTCCTGTTCGGCCCTGGCTTCGGCCTTGGCTGCCTCAATGCGCTGGCGTAGGGTCTTGCGTTCGGCAGCGGTCAGCCCCTTGTCTTCCTTGGCTGTCCATGTACCGGAATCACCGCTTTGCCAGTTCTGCCACCAGAGAGAGGCAGGGGCATCCATGTGGACAATATACGCGCCGTTACGGCTTCTGGGCTTGTCCACCGTGCCGCAACGGTGCAGACGGCCATCCGCTACGACATGGGTGACGGCCAACCCTGCAGCCTGAAGCTGCTCCACAAAGGCACGCTGTATATCGGCACTCATGATGCGCCCTCGCTGGCTGTATTTTCTTTTCTATTCTGTTGTGTAAGCCTGGACATGTCTCCGTATGGTGCAATGCTGTCAATACGGTTCCAAATTGCTTCAATAACAGGTAGAAAACAAAACGCAATATCCTTTGCTTCTACATCATCAGGGAGCGGATTTTCAGCAATCTGTTTGATTGAAAAGTATAGTCCTCCAGCCATATGGTGGGCTTCAATATATGCCTTTGCCCCTTCGTCTGTGATAGTGACAGTCTTATACATGACTGCCCCCCAGTCCAGAGTGCTTTTTCTCCTTGACAAGTGCAGTGTGTAAAGTGCCCAGAGTTCTTTCTGCTTTATCTTTGATTGTTAGCAACAAGCTACTTAGGTCGGACAATTCGCAACTTTCAATCAGACCAGATTTCTTTTCTCCTATCAGCATCTCCTTTGTAAATTGAGAAATGAGTTTTATTGCAAGCATATCGGATTGTATAGAAACAAAGACCTCAAAATTGTCATTCCGATATGGTGCTTCTGAGTTTTCAATCACATAGGTCGCGCTTTCTTCAATAATTGTCAGGCATGTTATGAGGCCGGGGAGTACTTTTCTGTGTCTTATTATTTTTTCGCCCGCGCAAAATGCCATCTCGTCAAGCATGGCCGCAATCCGCTTTATGTCCACGGCCTTGATAAGAGCGGCATGATAATGCTTTGGCTCTAAGGTCTCATTGTCCCAACAATTCCCCGCTGGCTGCTCGTTGACGTTCTTGCTGGTGGCTACGGCTTCACTCATGGCAAATTCTCCTGTTGGTTGGCGGTGGAACGCAAAAAAGGCAGGGCAACAACGCTCCCCGGCTCATCAGAAGCCGCCGCAGCCTCACGGACTTGCGGACGTTGCACCCTGCCAATATGCGGAAGCTGCCCGCCAGATATGGCAGACATTTCAACAACAGCAGAATTTGCAGACAAGATTTTTTCTCGCTGTGGGGCAGCGGAAAGGCACTTGTTACGCCTCGTTTGATTAGGGGTCTCAACCATGCCGCAAGCCCCGGCCCGCGTCAAGGCTTTTGCACACGGGACAGGTGGGCTATCAAGCACGGCATCGGCATAGGCTATGCCCGGCCAGAACTCGCAAGCCGGGGTACTGGGGCGGACACTTTCGCCAGTAAAAAGGCAGAACGTCCATAGCTCCTGCCCGTTTCGCTTGGCACGAAGGTAACTGCAATCAGCGCAAATTTCTTGACGGACAGGAGCCGTGGGGATACGTTCGCCCTGTACACAGATTACCCCCTTTTGCCGCCCCATACCTGCCAGTGTGGGGCTTTTTTGTTCACGCATGGGGGCCCTCCTGTCCAGAGCGTCCGGCAAGGAAAGACTCAATATCCTCCATCCGCCAGACGGTACAGCGGGCCGTCAGTTGTACGCCTTGAGGAAGCACCCCTTGCCGCCGCCATCTCCACACAGTCGAAACACCTATGCCCAAAAGGGACGCTACATCCTTTGCCCGTAAGGCTTTGGGCTGAACCTTTGAAAAATTATTTGGCATAAAAAAATCCTTTCAGATAGGTTTTTAGACTACCTGAAAGGATTACACGACCAAGACGCAAAAAATATAGTGCGCCGTTTTTTGAAAAATGGTGTCCGCTTATTTCAGTGAGAGAACCTCACAATCCTCGACACATTTCTTTGTCCTATTGTAGATACGTCGCAAAGTGGCCTCGTCAGAACCTGCATACCCAAGCCTAGCTAAAACCTCTGTGGATGGAACATTGCAGCTGATTTCAGTTTCTCTATTTTTAGCCCTTAGCAAGGGAACATTATCTTCAGATTCTGTTTTGCTGATTTCAAATCCTTTTGCTTTGATATGAATCACATTCCATGCCTCAGCAAAACTACTAAAAAATTTGTTGCAATCTATTACATCATAAAACCATAAACCTATAGCCCTCGCATGATCCTTCTCTGCAAATGAGCATCTTGTTATCTTTTTTATGACTTTTTTGCTTAGAATATAATTTCCTTCACAATTATCTATACCATATGTACAATCTACAAAATTTGGAAATTTTAAGAATGTATGCTTCTTTATTTTTTCTATTTCATTAAATATAAATTCTATTGGAGCGGTAATATCAATATCAACAATTATATGTCCTCTTAATTTCCCATGTGGTGAAAGATGCGCATTTCGTGTTCCTAAAATTTTAAAATAGTCTTTTTTTGTGTGATGATTATAAATTGGATACCATCGTACTATTTGTTCATTTCTATATAATTTACATAAAAGAGTTTCTGGATATTCCCACGAAACTACGTCACTTAGAAATCCTGGAATCATATTTTTATAATTTGTATATTCTCCAATTCTCATATTCATATTAAAATTACTTAATGGATGTCCTTTGAATATCCGCTCCGCATAAATCTCCTTATCATCTATGTCATCTATTTCTGGAATATGTTTTTCTAATGTCTGAAAATAACTTCTTACACAATAATTAAATAACCAAAATTCATAAAAAGAAATATATTTTTGTGCTTCTAGTTCTTTTTCAGATAGCTGTTTTATCTCTTCCATAGTAATCTCTCATATTATGGGTGTTAGGCTATTCACTTTTTCTACATTGATAGCTAATCCATGCCTAGCAGTTGGAAATGGTTTTCTGTTTTTGCTCCGCCCCGGTTGCGCCCCGCGCCCCACTTTCAAAAAAATCTGTTTTCCCAAAGTGGGGCGCGGGGAATCGTTGTGGCTGTAGGGCGCGCCCACATGCCCCACTTTGCTCCGCATAAAAACGATAACGTCAGATTCGCAAATTAAATTTTGCAGCGGTCAAGCCGCAGGGTTGCCCACGACTTCACGCCAGTGAAGTATAGTGGGCTATGGTTTCAGCTCTCCGGCAGACGGCTTGCCAGACTGCGCCCGCAGGCCGTCCAGATAGTCGGCCCATGCCTTCATCATGGCGCGGCGTTCCGGCAGGTACACAGCCCTGTTGTAGGCATCGCGAACGGCG
>JAFQNG010000043.1 GCA_017396005.1 Desulfovibrio sp. | reverse complement strand
GTTTGCAATACAGGCAATGACTCTGCCTTATCTATAAGACTTTATGTGCCTCTGACAAGTCAGGCGAACGCTGACCTGAACAGGCAGACAGATAAACGTCGTAGAGCGCCCTGATATTGGCATCTCTGTCGAACATGCGCCGCACCAGAGCACACCCGGCCTCGGCCATGGCCCGTGCGCGCCCGCGGTCTTCCAGCATGCGCCTGATGGCCGCTGCCAGAGCCTGCGGATCGTGCTGGGGCGTCAGATACCCTGTTTCCCCATGCCGGACAACCTCTGCAATGCCGCAAACATCGGTAGCTACTACAGGCATACAGTGCGAAAAAGCCTCCATGATGACATTGGGGATGCCGTCTCTATTGCCGCTGCTGCTGACCACACTGGGCATGGCCAGCATGTCGTGTTCCCGCAAGAACTGTCGTACTCGGTCATTGGGTACAAAACCAGGCATATCCACACAGTCTTCCAGTCCCAGACGCCGGATCTGCCGTATGAGCCTGCCCCGCAGTCTGCCGTCCCCCACCAGGGTCAGACGGCAGGGTACGTTCTCGCGCCGCAGACAGGCCAGAGCTGTAATCAGATCCTCAAAACCCTTCTTGGGCACAAAACGTCCCACGGCCAGCAGGCGATAGGGGGGCTGCATGGGCATGGCGCAGCGCTCGCCCACGCCCAGAGTCAGACTGTTATAGACAAGGCACACCTTGTTCCGAGCCTCTGCCTCGCAGAAACTCTGCAGCCAGGAAACATTGGCAGCATTATTGGTCCGGATGAAACGGGCATCACGGGCCTTCTCCCGCAGAAGCCCGTCCTGGGGATAAATATCCCCTGCCCGCCCCGTGAATCCGAATGGGATGCCTGTCAGACGCGAGGCTACCCAGACAGCCGTAGCCGGACCATTGGCCCAGGGCGCATGCAGAAGGGCCACATGATGGCGACGGCATTCTTCTGCCAGCAGAAAGCCGGCCAGAAAGCACCAGGTGTTTTCAGCCTGAGACTCCAGATTGCGCATACGACGAAAAAAACCCTCGCGTAAAAGCGACCAGATCCGACCCGGCTCAGACCTGAAAGCACGGAAAAACGCCCCCAGGATGGCAAATACAGCCCGTGTACCCATACGCCGTAACGGGCCGGAAAAGGCATGCATTTCATCCGAACAGCCCCTGAGTCGCTCGCCGTACATGGTATAGACGCGAATCGGCAGACCCATCTCCATAAGCTGCACCACTTCGCGGAAGACAAAGGTTTCTGATGACAGGGGAAACCACAGGGGCACATAGGCCACTACGGGCAGTGCGGCTTTGCTCTCGCCATCTGAATGGGGTCGGGGCATGGACTTCTCACCGTATGAAAAACCGGGTCGGCTGGACCGACCCGGTGTAAGAAACAGGGTTATTTCCCAAAGCTGCCGATTCTGCTAGGCATCATTCTGATGCGCCTGCACATAGGCATCCACGATGGCCTGAGCATGAGGGATCTCTTCCACCACAGCATCCAGGGCTGTACGTACATGCTCTTCAGTATGTGCAGCTGAGATGAAGAAGCGCAGTCGGGCAGTACCCTCCTTAACAGCCGGGAAGGTTATGGGCATGGCAAAAACGCCGCGCCTGAAGAGCGCCTGCGCCAAAAAGCCCGCTACCATGGAGTTGCCCACAATGACAGGCACCACGGCATAGCCCTGAGCGGCACCGGTATCCAGCCCCTTGCTCTGCGCATATTTGAGAAAATACTGACTGATATGCTGCAGCTTGTGTACACGCTCCGGCTCACGCAGCATGATATCCAGTGCTTTTTTACACGCCGCTGCGATAACAGGTGGCATGCCTACACTGAAGACAAAACCCGGGGAACCCAGCTTGAGAAAGTCAATGATCTCTTTGCTGCCCGCAATAAAGCCCCCGCAGCCACACATGGATTTGGAGAGCGTGCTCATCCACATGTCCACTTCGGTAGGATCAATGCCGAAATATTCGCGCACTCCACGCCCTGTAGGGCCGAGCACACCCAGCGAATGGGCTTCATCCACCAGCAGCATGCAGTCATACTTCTTTTTCAGGGCAATGAGCCTGGGAAGATCAGGAATATTGCCATCCATGCTGAACAAACCTTCAGTCACGATGATGGCGTGCTTATGCTGGTCACGTTTTTCCCTGAGCATTTCCTCAAGGCTGTCGCAGTCATTATGATTGTAGGAATACCGTGTTGCACCGGACAGAAAGGCCCCCTGCACCAGCGAGTTATGGGCCAGACCATCGTGAAAGATGGCATCGCGTGCACCGAACATGAAACCCAGAGTAGACACATTGGCCGCATGCCCGCTGACGTAGATGATGCAGTCGTCTACCTGATAGAGGTCAGCAATGGCGCGCTCAAGCGCACGGTGTGGAGGCCGCTCTCCGCCTACCAGGCGGCTGGCCCCGGCCGATGTGCCATACATCTTCGCGGCCTCGGTGACAGCCTCGGTCAGCTCAGGGTGCGTATTGATATCCAGATAATCGTAGGTGGAAAAATTGATATATTCTTTGCCGCCGATGCGCGTGGTGGCCTTGGCCGCACCCTCATGGCAGACAAAGAGGGGATTTTCCAGCCCCATCTTGTTGCCCATTTCCACAAGCCGCTCAAACGAAAGCTTGGAACGCATGCGGTTGAAGCCGGAAGAACGACGCCCCTGCACCTGGGCGGAGTCGGCTTGGCTGGAATGGTCTTTTTTCATGCCGTGTCCTCTCATAAAAATCCGGCCAGCCCGGGCGCACCCAATGACGCTGACCGCAAAATTGTAAAGAAAATATCACGTTATGATAACGAAAAGAACGGTATCTGGCAAGGCGCTTTCTGCAGACAGGATGCAAATGCAAATATCCTGCACAGGGTATCTTGACCCGAGGGCCGGCTTTTGGCAAAATGTACTTCTTGGGCCTATAGCTCAGTTGGCAGAGCCTCCGGCTCATAACCGGCAGGTCCCAGGTTCGAATCCTGGTGGGCCCACCAAACTCAAGTTCGCAGAAGTCCGTCAAAGTCCGTAAGGCCTTGACGGACTTCACTTTTTGCAGTCAGCGCAGACCTCTGCCCCGCTCTCACCTTCTCTGAAGGCAATAAGAGGGCAGTTCTTGCAGACATCACCACCGGGAAAGTAGTCACCCGGACGAGTCACGGAACTGGAGCCGGAGCGCTCAATACGCTGGAGAAGACGCTGTACCACGCTTTCCAGCTCATGGCCGGGTATAAAGACATTGGTTTCACCGCGTTCGGTCTTGCCGGCATTGTAGGATCCGGAACAGGGTGGGCAGTGATTGAAGGTCTTCTGCTGCCAGCAGAAAACCGATCCCCCGCAGCACGAAGAGCTCATGGTAATCTGTGGCCGCAGGGGATGGGTGTCGGTAGCGGCCATATAGTCCACAGCCAGATGATAGGCCTGTACGCTGTCGCAGTAAAAATGGACGACATGGGGCGGCATGACAGCCTCGCCCAGCGGCCCCACCACCACAGCCCTGACACTGCCCGTCTCCATCCGCGGTTTGGAACGAATGAAGCGCTCTGCCTGAGCCTCGTCCACGCAGTACTTGAGCTGGGTTCTGATTTCTCTTTCATCGATGTCGCGCCAGCCAAAGCTGACCTGGGCATTGGTGCAGGCCAGTTTATCTGCTGTGCCCAGCACTGTCTTGCCCTGCATCCGTGCCGCCACTTCCCACTGACAATAGGTCAGGGCTTTCACAGGCGTCACATGCGGAGCCGTCTGCCTGAAACGGGCCACGTCCTCTTCCGTAAAAAGCCAGGTGACAGCCACGGGGTGATGATAGAGACGCAGCTGCGTCATGAGAGTTTCTTCCATTTCTCGCCAGTTCAGTGCCATGTAGCCTCCCTGTGACAAAAACTGAGAATACTGCATTGGATTGCCAGCTATACACCAGATCACACTATACCGCAAAACCATAAAATGCCTGCGGCACGGGATGGACGGGACGGCTCCTTGCGTGTATAGGGTAGTAAAGGAGCAGCTATGAAAGTCGTCATCATGTGCGGGGGCAAGGGTACACGTCTGCGCGAAGAGACCTCGGTCAAACCCAAGCCCATGGTAGAGATAGGCGGACGGCCCGTACTCTGGCATATCATGTCCATCTATGCCCGTCACGGCTTCAAAGACTTCATCCTGCCGCTGGGCTACAAGGGTGAAGTCATCAAACAGTATTTCCATGACTACAAATGCCGCAACTCGGATTTTACGGTCGACCTGAAGAGCGGTGACATCGCCATCCACCCCGGCCCGGTAGAGGACTGGCGCGTCACCCTGTGTGACACCGGGCAGGAGACCCTCAAGGGAGGCCGCCTCAAACGCGTGGCCCGGCACATAGACAGCGCACGCTTTATGGTCACCTACGGCGATGGTGTGGCAGATATCGATCTGCACAGCCTGCTGGCCTTTCATGAGGCTTCGGGCTGCCTGGGCACCTTTACCGGGGTACGCATGCCCTCACGTTTCGGCACGGTGCGCACTGACGCCGGAGGCAGGATACTTTCCTGGGAAGAAAAACCTGTCCTGGACGAATATATCAACTGCGGCTTCTTTGTTTTTGAACGGGCCTTTCTGGACTATCTCAGCGAAGATGAAAGCTGTGACCTGGAAAAGGAGCCGCTGCAGCGTCTGGCCGCCGAAGGACAGCTGGCCATGTACCCGCACCCCGGCCAGTGGCAGTGCATGGACACGCTGCGCGATTCCATCAAACTCAATGAACTCTGGGACAGCGGCAGGGCCTTCTGGACCGCAACTACAAAAAAGGGATAGACGAACATGTTCGCCAATGCCTACGCAGGTCGACGTGTCTTTATCACCGGGCATACGGGCTTCAAGGGCTCCTGGCTGGCGGCCTGGCTCATGCGTCTGGGTGCTGTAGTAGCCGGTTTTTCCGACACTGTGCCCACAGAACCCTCACATTTTACCGCCATGGGCCTTGCCGCGCATCTGGAAGATCTGCGGGGTGACATACGCGATCGTCAGGCCATGATGCGTGCCATGCAGGCTTTCAGACCACAGATTGTCTTCCATCTGGCTGCACAGGCCCTGGTGCGCAAGTCTTACGAAGACGCAGCAGGCACCTTTGAAGCCAATATGATGGGTACGCTCAATGTGCTGGAAGCCATGCGCGCCTGCTCTTCGGTAGAAGCCGCAGTGATGATTACCTCTGACAAATGCTATCGTAATGATGAGTGGGTCTGGGGATACCGGGAAACAGATCACCTGGGCGGGGAGGACCCCTATTCCGCATCCAAGGGTTGTGCTGAAATTATCGCTCACTCCTACTTCAAAAGCTTTTTCAGAGACGGGCCGGCCTGCGCCACAGTACGGGCGGGCAACGTCATCGGTGGAGGTGACTGGGCGCAGGATCGTATCGTGCCCGATTGCGCCCGGGCCTGGCATGACGGCCGTGCCGTGCAGATACGCAGCCCCTGGGCAACGCGGCCCTGGCAACTGGTGCTGGAGCCTCTGTCAGGCTACCTCTGGCTGGGGGCACGCCTGCTGGGCAGGGGTACAGGCCCTGTGGCCCCGCACGGGCAGGCCTACAATTTCGGCCCGGCCGCTGATGTGAACAATACCGTGGCTGAAGTGGTGCAGGCACTGGCCCGCCACTGGCCCGGCTTTCGCAGTGAAATGGACAATGCCGGCCAGGCCGACATGAAGGAATGCACCCTGCTCAAGCTCTGCTGCGACAAGGCACTGGCACATCTGGGCTGGAAAGCCACGCTGGATTTTGAAGAAACCATACGCTACACAGCAGAATGGTATCATCGCTTTTATCGTGGCGGCGAGAGCGGCCCACCCCCCATGCTGGATTTCAGTCTGGGGCAGATAGCCGCCTATTGCAACAGCGCAGAACTGCGCGGACAGGTGTGGGTACACTGAGGAGGCATCGTGACAGCTGACAATTATATCGTTCAGGAAATGCCCATTGTCGGGCTCATACTGCAAAGTCTGTGCACCATTCCCACCGAAGGCGGGCCTGTGCTGCGCATGCTCAGGCCTGATACACCCCTTCTGCCGGATTTTTCACAGGGCTTTGGCGAACTGTACTTTTCAGAAGTTCTCCCCGGAAAAGTCAAGGCATGGAAACGGCATCGTCGTCAGACGCAGCTTTTTGCCGTACCCTGCGGCCTGCTTGAGCTGGTCTTTTTTGACAATCGCCCGGGCTCTGCCACTGATCAGGTACTGTTCCATACTCTGCTGGGCAGGCCGGAGCACTATGCCCTGCTTCGCATCCCCCCGATGGTCTGGTACGGCTTCAGAGCCAGAGGGGATCAGCCTGCCCTGATCTGCAACTTCGCAGATATGCCGCATGACCCGGCAGAATGCGAACGCCTGCCTGCAGACAGCCCTGCCATCCCCTGGCTGTGGAAAGAGCAGCGCTAACCCGGCCTTTTTCTCTGATGCCTCTGCAGGCCCAGCTGTATCAGGCGTTCCAGCAGCTGACCAAAGTCAAGACCTGCAGCTGCGGCTTCCTGCGGCACAAGGCTGGTGCCGGTCATGCCGGGCAGGGTGTTGACCTCCAGCAGCGTCAGGCTGTCGTCTGCCCCCAGTATAAAGTCAGTACGGCTGTACCCATACAGGCCCAGAGCCCTGTGCGCCTGCAGAGCCAGTGTCTGCACGCGGGCCGTCAGAGCTTCACCAATGGGCGCGGGGCATATCTCCCGCGCCCCGCCGGTGGCGTACTTGCTCTCATAGTCAAAAAAATCCCCGGCTACGGGCTCAATAAGCAGAGGGGGCAGAGGCTCTTCGCCCAGTACACCGCAGGTTACCTCCCTGCCCCTGAGTTCCGGCTCCAGCAGAGCCTCCTGCCCGGCAGCGAAAATATCCGACAACAGCGCATCCAGCCCGGCACGGTTCTGCGCCCTGCCCAGATGCAGGGAGGAGCCGCCAGTATTACTTTTAACAAAAAGCGGATACGGCAGACGCGGCTGCCAGTCAGATGCAGGGGGGCCGGGCAGAAACTCCCAGTCTGCCGTAGGCAGGCCAGCCTGACGAAAAACCTGCTTGGCCGCCGCCTTGTTCAGGGCCAGGAATGACCCTGCCGGGCCTGCCCCCTGATAGGGACAGCCCGCCCGCTCCAGCATGGCCTGCACAAGCCCGTCTTCGCCAGGTGCACCGTGCAGATTGATGAAGGCAAAGTCATACTGCCCGGCCGTGACCAGAAGACGGTCAAAACCCTCCAGCAAATCGAAAAGATCTACAGCATGCCCCAGACCGCGCAGTGTAGCGCTGACGCTCTCTGCGCCACGCAGGGATACGTCACGCTCACTGGACCAGCCGCCCGCAATCAAAAGTATCTTCATGCAATGTCCATCCCAGATGCGCCGAGAGAGCGCGCTCAATGGTTTTTCCCTGCTCGCAGGACGCACGCAGGCCTTCCAGCGCTGCCGCTGTTCTACCGTAGCGCTCGCGCAGATCAGCATAGCGTTCGTCCAGAGAAACGCAGACATCGTGCCGCACCCGCTTGTCGGCATAGATAACAAAAAACGGCAGTGTGCAGACCTCAGGGCCTGACGGCACCTCCCAAGGCCAGTGCACATGCAGCATGACCCCCCGGGCCAGATTGTAATTGCCTGTCTCGTACACCACCCAGGCCGCCCCCAGCATGGCATGGCTGCCGCCGTGATGCAGACAGTAGGTTTTGGCGATATCGTGCAGAAGTGCACTGGCGCGCACCTCAGGCACATGAACGTCAAAGCCCCGCTCATAGGCACGGCTGGCCAGCCGTGTTGCGATATGAGCGACCATCAGGGAATGCCGCTGTACATTGGGCAGCATGGCGTATTTGCGCCAGAGATCAAAACATGCCTCGTCATCGGGCGGCGCTGCCCCTGGTTTGCCTGCCAACTGCAGTTGCGGCAAATGCGCCAGGGGATGGCGGAACCCGGCCGGATGTGCGTCTGCGCCTTTTACTGTGCTCATATGTCAAGTATGCCATTGCAAGCCGTTCAAGGCAAGCAGCGGCATATTCGCCGTACCTGGTGTACGACAGGGCAATCGGTGCAGCAGGCCCCTGCACTGCTTTCCATGTATATTGAAATGGCAGAAGTCATTATTGAATACGTTGCCAACATATCGGTATTTTACATCATATATCAATACTGCCTGAGAGTACTTGGATGACCAAAAAAAGATAGATATCTGTCTTCTGCACCCTGAACAGCAATAATTTATGTTGTAACAGGAGATAATACCTTTACAGAATGTTCAGAAAATATTAAGTACCCAAGGAAAGCGGTTTGCCGCATAGCTTCGACAACATGACTTTCAAGGAGATTTAAGATGGCTTTAGAGGACAAAGATATCTTCAACGCAGTTTTTACTCGCTTCAGCGATCAGCCCATCGAATTCATCATGGAGCAATACGAAAAAGCCCGCAAACTGAACGTGGCAATTGAAAGCCGGCTGAACGGTTGCTCCGCCGGGGAACAGGCTGTTGCAGAACAGAGTGTCGTCGCTGCGGTGCCTGCTGCTGCACCTGCTGAAGAAGCAGCTCCCAAGAAAAAGTATACCAAGCGTATGCTGAAAGTGAAGCCTCAGGAGGCTATTCAGGAAGACTGCATTTATTGCTGCATCTGTGGCGACAAGAAGTCTGTACTGACCTCGGCTCATCTTGCCAATCATGATATTACCCCTGATGAATACCGTGTGCTTTGCAGCTATGATGCCAAGCAGCCGCTGATGTCAAAAAAGCGTGAAGAACAGTCCAAGATTATCATCGCCAGAGCACAGGCAGCCAGAAAGGCAAAAATGTCGTCCAAATAGTTTTCCCCTCATTCACTTCTTCAGGGGTCTGAGCAATCAGATCCCTTTTTTTAGCAGAAGATACCTGCCTGCACAGATGACAAGCCGCCAAAAAACGAGTACAAGCCTCGCACGTTTTTCATCTCATAGACAAGGCCTTTCCATGCAAGAAAACACCTCCCTCCGTAATGTGGCCATCATCGCTCATGTCGACCACGGCAAAACTACGCTGGTGGACGCCCTCTTCAGGCAAAGCGGCGTCTTTCGCGCAGATCAGCGCGTGGACGACCGCATCATGGACAAAATGGATCTGGAACGTGAGCGTGGCATCACCATTGCCGCCAAAAACTGCGCCGTGTGCTGGCAGGGTGTGAAAATCAACATCATTGACACGCCAGGCCATGCCGACTTCGGAGGCGAGGTAGAGCGCTCTCTCTCCATGGCCAGCGGGGCCATTCTGCTGGTAGATGCCTCTGAAGGTCCGCTGCCGCAAACGCGCTTTGTGCTGCGCAAGACACTGGAGGCAGGTCTGCCCGTTGTGGTGGTTATCAACAAGATAGACCGCAAGGACGCCCGCCCCCAGGAAGTGCTCAACGAAATCTACGACCTGTTCATTGACCTGGAAGCCAGCGACGAACAGCTTGAATTTCCTGTACTTTATGCCATTGGTCGTGCCGGTGTGGCCATGCGTCATATTGACGATGCCCAGAAAGATCTGACCCCGCTTTTCGAGACCATACTGGAAAAGATCCCCGGCCCGGCCCATGACCCGGCAGAACCCTTCCAGATGCTGGTGGCAGATCTTGACTATTCCGACTACCTGGGCCGCCTGGCCGTAGGGCGCATCATGCACGGCGCTGTGCAGGCCAGAGAAAGCCTGGTCTGCATGGGTGAAGACGGCCAGCCGCGCCCCCTGAGGGCCACGCGGCTGCAGGTCTATGACGGGCTGCACCTCAGCGAGGTGGATGCGGCCCAGGCAGGTGACATTGTGGTGCTTGCCGGTATCGAAGACGTGACCATCGGTGATACCATCTGTACACGCGAGGCCCCACGCGCTCTGCCGCGCATCCGTGTGGACGAACCTACCGTGGCCATGCGCTTCGGCATCAATACCTCACCCCTGGCTGGACGCGAAGGCAAGATAGTGCAGAGTCGCGCCATTCTTGACCGCCTGAACAGGGAAAGCCTGCGCAACGTGGCCATACGCGTGGAGGATACCGCAGACCGTGACGCCTTTCTGGTCAAGGGGCGGGGCGAATTTCAGATGGCTATCCTCATTGAGACCATGCGGCGTGAAGGCTTTGAGCTCTCTGTGGGACGGCCTGAGGTCATCCTCAAGAAAAACCCTGAGGGCACTCTGCTGGAACCCATTGAGCATCTCTATGTGGACTGCGATGAATTCTTCATGGGCGTAGTCACAGACAAGCTGGCCCAGAGAAAAGGCCGCATGCTCAACTGCACGAATAACGGCACGGGACGGGTACGGCTGGAGTTTTCCGTACCGTCACGCGGCCTCATCGGCTACCGGGACGAATTTCTCACAGATACCAAGGGTACGGGTATCATGAATTCCTACCTGGAGGGATATGAGGAATGGCGCGGGGATTTTCCCACGCGTTTTACCGGCTCCATCGTGGCTGACAGGCCGGGTGCGGCCGTAGCCTATGCCCTCTTCAATCTGGAGCCGCGCGGCACCCTTTTTGTAGAGCCGGGCGACCCGGTGTATGAAGGGATGATCGTAGGCGAACACAACCGCGATAACGATATTGACGTCAATGCCACCAAGGAAAAAAAGCTTACCAACCTGCGCGCTGCAGGCAAGGACGAAAACGTCATCCTCACACCGGTAAAAAAGATGACTCTGGAGCATGCCCTGCACTTTGTGCGTGAAGACGAAATGGTGGAGGTAACGCCCCTTTCCATACGCCTGCGCAAGAGCGAACTCTCGGCCCTGAAGCGCTATCAGAAAGCGGGCAGGGCCGCCAAGGGCAAGGCATAGCCCGGGCTTGCCACTGCTATCGATTGCGGCTAGATTCAGGCCGCACCATCTGCCGCCGGAGGAGACAGCATGAGCGAACAGCACCATACCCATACGGTCAGGGCCTTTACCCCGGACTTCAGCAAGGGGCTCATCCCTGCCATAGTGCAGGACAGCAGCAGCGGCGAGGTGCTGATGCTGGCCTATATGAATGAAGAAGCCTGGCAGGCAACTCTCAGCAGCGGTGAGGCGCACTTTTGGAGCCGCAGCCGTCAATGCCTCTGGCACAAGGGCGGCACATCAGGCAATGTGCAGAAGGTGCAGGCCATTCGCCTGGACTGTGACGATGATACCATACTGCTGCTGGTAGAGCAGGTGGGCGATGCTGCCTGTCATACGGGGCGGCGCTCCTGCTTCTACCGTGAGTGGAAGGACGGGCAGGTAAGCCTCTGTTCCCCACAGATATTCGACCCTGAAAAAGTATACGGTGCCTGAGTACCGCAGGCTTATCCGCAAAAAGGAACTACCCATGAACAAGCAGACCCAGGCCCTGATCAAGCTTGGCGTGCCCAAGGGCTCGCTGGAAGAAGCCACCATCAATCTCTTTGAGCGTGCGGGCTGGAAGATTCGCAAGCATACCCGCAACTACTTCCCTGACATCAACGACCCTGACATCGCAGCCTCGCTCTGTCGCCCGCAGGAAATCGGCGGCTATGTGGAGGCTGGCGTTCTGGATGTGGGCATCGCCGGCCTGGACTGGGTCTGCGAAGGTGGGCACGATGCCCATGTGGTGCAGGTGGCAGAGCTGGTCTACTCCAAAACCTCCAACCGGCCCTGCCGCTGGGTGCTGGCCGTAGCCGGGGATTCCCCCTACACCAGGCCGACAGACCTGGAAGGCAAACGCATTGCCACAGAGCTTGAAGGTACTACTGCCCGCTATTTTGAAAAGCTGGGCGTGAATGTAGAGGTCCTTTACTCCTGGGGGGCTACTGAAGCCAAGGTCGTGGATGGCCTGGCCGATGCCATTGTGGAAGTGACCGAAACAGGCACTACCATCCGGGCCCATGGCCTGCGCATCATTGATGAAATCATGGTCTCCAGCCCGGTGCTCATCGCCAACAAAGATGCCTGGGCAGATCCGGCCAAACGCGCCAAGATCGAACAAATCACCCTGCTGCTGCAGGGCGCCCTGCGTGCCGAGAGCCTGGTGGCCCTCAAGATGAACGCCCCGGCTGACAGGCTGGACGCCATCCTTGAAATGCTGCCATCTCTCAATTCGCCCACTGTGTCACCCCTGCGTGACGGGCGCTGGTTCTCTCTGGAGACCGTGGTGGAGGTTCGCATCGTGCGCGACCTCATCCCCCGCCTGCGTGAAGCCGGGGCCGAAGGTATTATCGAATACGCGCTGAACAAGGTCATCTAATACGGGAGCCCCCATGGATAACGACGCCAGCCGGGAATTTATGGAAAACCTGCCGGAGCTGGCCCCCGGCGAAAAATTCTGCTTTGACTGCGGCCCGGAAGTACCCTGTTTTAACCGCTGCTGTGCAGAACTGACCCTGCCCCTGACACCCTATGATGTGCTCAGGCTGCGCCGCCAGCTGGGCAGCAGCAGCGATGACTTCTTTCAGACCTTTGTACGCATGCGCAGCTTCCCTGATACGGGCTTTCCCCTGCCCCTGCTGCGCATGCTGGACGGGCCCGGTGAACCCTGCCCTTTTGTGGGCCCGGTAGGCTGCTCTGTTTATGAAGACAGGCCCGGAGCCTGCCGCTGCTACCCACTGGGGCGCGGTGCCAGGCTAGATGGCGACGGCGTTAACGAGCGTTTCTTCATCGTACGGGAGCCGCACTGCTGCGGTTTTGACGAGGGCACAGAGCGCACCGCGCAGGAATGGTTTGAAAATCAGGGCCTTACCCCCTACAATCAGGCCAATGACCGTTATATGCGGCTCATCAGCCTGGTGCGCGCCACCGGCAAGCCTCTGGAGGCCCGCATGGCGACCATGAGCGTTCTCTGTCTCTATCAGCTCGACAAGTTCCGCGAGCTCATTACCAATATGCGTATTTTCAGCCGCGTTGATGTGGACGAAGCCCGTCAGGCAGCCATCATGGAAGACAGCTATGAAGGCGACTGTGCTGCACTGGACTTTGCCCTTGACTGGATGGAGCTGATCATCTTTGGTGAAAGTCAGGGTCTGAAGCGCAAATAAAGGACCATTATACCACATTTGACAGGAGGCCGTGCAGTGCACGGCCTCTTTTTTGGCACTATTTTTGCATATTTGCATCAATAAAGGAAAATTTGACACTGCCCGCCTTCGGCGGTTCTCTGAAGGAGTATGGTATGGAAATTATCGGTTTTGACTCCCCCATGAATCCTGGTTTCTTCCTGCCTGAGAAGGATGGCTCCAGTACTGCCCCGACTGCCGCTGCTGCGATGACCTCTGACATGGTAAACCTGTCTTCTCCCTATATGTTATCGGACGATGAGGTAGACAGCGTGCTGAACGAGACCCTGGGTATGATAGCCCAGGACAGCCTGGCGGCTCTTTCGGTACACAGTGGCCTGAATCAGGGCCGTGTTCATGCTCTGCTGGGCCTGTAGCCAGACATTTGACACCCGCCACACCACAAGGTATCAGGTGCCGACATCTCTTTACACAAGGACGGAACGATGACGGATATCGACAGGCAAATGGCCCTTATCAGGCGTGGTGTGGCCGAGCTCATTGATGAAGGCGAACTGCGCAAAAAACTTGCGCGTGGTACGCCCCTGCGCGTCAAGGTGGGCTTTGACCCCACCGCCCCGGATCTGCACCTCGGCCACACTGTGGTCATGCACAAGATGCGCCATTTTCAGGAGCTGGGGCATACGGTTGTCTTTCTCATCGGCGACTTTACAGGCCGTATCGGCGACCCCTCGGGCCGCTCCGAAACTCGCCCCCCGCTCACGGAAGAGCAGGTAATGGCCAATGCCGAGACCTATAAGAAGCAGGTCTTCAAAATTCTTGATCCGGAAAAGACCGAGGTTGTCTTCAACTCCCACTGGCTGGGCCAGATGGATGCCACGGCGTTCATCAAACTGGCCTCCAGCTATACCGTAGCCCGCATGATGGAGCGTGATGATTTTGAAAAGCGCTTTCGTGAGCAGCGGCCCATCTCTATCCATGAATTTCTCTATCCGCTCTGCCAGGGCTATGATTCTGTAGCGCTCAAGGCTGATGTGGAAATGGGCGGCACTGACCAGAAGTTCAATCTGCTTGTCGGGCGCACCCTGCAGGCCCATTACGGGCAGGAGAGCCAGTGCATTCTGACCATGCCCCTGCTGGAAGGCACGGACGGCGTGCGCAAGATGTCCAAATCCTATGGCAATTATATCGGCATTGACGAGCCTGCACCTGAAATTTTCGGCAAGGTCATGGGCATCTCTGACAGCCTGATGTGGCGTTATTATGAGCTGCTTTCAGCCAGAAGCCTGGACGATATCGCTGCCTTAAAGGCTGATGTCGAGAGCGGCCGTGTGCATCCCAAGGCAGCCAAGGAAGCCCTGGCCCACGAAATGGTAAGCCGTTATCACAGTCAGGATGCCGCAGACGCTGCCCGGCAGGGCTTCAATGCCGTTTTCGCCGGCGGCGGTGTGCCTGACGATGCCCCTGCCCTGACCTGTACCAGCGGCGATGACAGCACGCCCCCTGCTTTTCTGGAAGCTGCCGGTCTTGTCAAAAGCCGCGGTGAGGCCAAGCGGCTCATCAGGGAAGGCGCGCTCTCGCTGGATGGCAAACGCTGTGATGATGCTGTGAGCCCGTTGCCGGCCGGGGAATACGTGGTCAGGCTTGGCAAGAAGCGATTTTTGAAACTGACCGTACAGTAATACAGCAGGGCGGCTTACAGGCCGCCCCCTGTTTTGAGTGAGGTTGTATGCGCAAGCTGTATGTAGCCATGGTGGGTTTGCCGGCACGCGGCAAATCCACACTGGCACGGCGTATCCGTCAGGGCTTACGAGCCGAGGGCACCAGAGCCGAAATCTTCAATAACGGCGATGTACGGCGTGCCCTGCTGGGCGCTGAGTCCACAGAGCCGGATTTTTATGATCCAGAAAACAGCTTCGGTCGCGAAGCGCGGGAAATGATCTGCCGCCAAAATCTGGAGCAGGCCCGGCAGTGGCTGGCCCAGGGCGGCGAAGTAGCCATTCTGGACGCCACCAATGCCAGCCGTGCCCGCCGCGCCTATATTGAAAAAACCCTCACAGACCACCCTGTGCTCTTTGTAGAATGCGTCAATGAAGACCCGCTGCTGCTCAATGCCTGCATCCGACGCAAGGCTGATCTGCCTGAATACGCTGCCTTCAGCAGGGATGCGGCGCTGGAAAACTTCATGACGCGCATCGGCTATTATGAGACCATCTACGACCCTCTGCGGGACGAAAAATACTGGCTGTGTGTGGACTCCACAGCCAATCGCGTTCTGGCCGAACGCCCCTGTGAAGGCTCGCCCTTCTATCCGGCCATACGGGAGATCGTGGTCAGCGTCTGGGTGCACAGTCTCTTTCTGGCGCGGCACGGGCAGACCGAGTTCAATGTACAGGGCCGCATCGGCGGAGACCCCCCCCTGACGGCCAAAGGCCGCAGCCAAGCCGAGGCTCTGGCCCGGCACATGCAGAATCACCGGCTGGACTGGGTTTTCACCTCCACCCGTTTTCGCTCGCATGAGACGGCAGCCCCACTGCTTGCCCAGCGCCCTGACACGCACGTCATGGCCCTCAAGGAATTTGACGAGATCTGGGCAGGAGACTGCGAAGGCATGCTCTATACAGAAATACGCGAGCGCATGCCTGACGTGACGGCCGGCCGCAATGCCGACAAATATGGCTATGCCTATCCCAATGGTGAAAGCTATGCCATTTTGCGTGAGCGTGTGCAGCGCGGCCTCAGGCGTGCCCTCTTTCTGGCAGGGGATTCCCCTGTGCTCATCGTGGGGCATCAGGCCATCAACCGTGTGCTGCTCTCGCTCTTTCTGCGACAGCGCACCGAAGACGTGCCCTATATCCACATCCCGCAAAACCAATACTATCACATTGAGCTGACACCACAGCGCAAGGTTTTTGAACGCATCCCCTATGACCCGGTGTCAGCAGTGTGACCTTCACCGATCCGTATCCGTGAAGCTATCCAACTACTGCACTATTCCAGGCCGGCAGCCTTACGGTCAGGCGTAACGTAAAAATTGCCGCCATGTGCATCATTGATGACCAGGACCGGAAAATTTCGGACTGTGAGTTCACGCACGGCCTCTGGGCCCAGGTCGTCAAAGGCTATGACCTTTGCAGCTTCGATACACATGGACAGCAGCGCGCCAGCGCCGCCTGTGGCACCGAAATAGACCCCGCCATACTCTTCAAGAGACTGACGTACTGCTTCACTGCGTTTGCCCTTGCCGATGCTGGCCTTACAGCCCAGGCTGTAAAGACGTGGTGCATAGCTATCCATGCGATAACTGGTGGTAGGCCCCGCAGCTCCGACAGCCTGGCCCTCAGGGGCTGGGGTGGGACCTACATAGTAGATGACTGCGCCTTTACAGTCAAAGGGCAGCGGGTCGCCCCTGTCCAGCATGTCACAGAGCCGTTTGTGCGCAGCATCGCGTGCAGTATAAATGGTCCCGCTTAAAAAAACCACATCACCGGCACGCAGCATGCGCGCATCCTCGTCAGACAGGGGACAACGGAGATTATATCGGGCCATCAGAGTATAACCTCCTCATGTCTGGCAGAATGACACTGTATGTTAACGGCCAACGGCAGGCTGGCTATATGGCAGGGGGCTACGGCAATTTTGACATCAAGGGATGTCGTGACACCGCCAAGGCCCATGGGGCCGATACCCAGACGGTTGATATCTGCCAGCAGTTCCTTTTCCATGGCATCCAGTCTGGGGTCGGGATTGACATCGCCCAATTTGCGCAAGAGAGCTTTTTTGGCCAGAACAGGGGCATAATCGAAAGTACCGCCAATACCGATACCGATGATGGTGGGTGGGCAGGGATTGGGCCCAGCTTCGGCCACCAGATTCAGGACGAAATTCCTGATGCCCGGCCATCCCTGGGCTGGAGTCAGCATGGTCACGCGTGACATGTTTTCACTGCCGCCCCCCTTGGCCATGAAGCGGATGTGGATTTTGTCACCAGGTACCATGTCAAAATGGATGATCGCTGGCGTGTTGTCTTTGGTGTTTACCCTGGTGAAGGGATCACAGGCAGACTTGCGCAGCAGCCCTTTGTCATATCCCCTGCGCACACCTTCATTGATGGCTTCTCGCAGGTTCATGCCTTCTACATGTACATCATCACCCACATCCACAAGCAAAACGGCAAGACCACAGTCCTGACACAGGGGCAGACCACTTTTTTCAGCCAGCTCGTAGTTTTCCCTGATCTGTCGAAACACCTCCCTGGCTGCAGGAGATGTTTCTGAAGCACTGGAGCGCTCAAGACAATCCCGTACGTCTTGTGGTAAATAGCGGTTGGCGTGGATGCACATGTCCTCCACTGCCTTGATTACGGCATCTGCTGGTATGCTTCGCATGATCGTCCTCACCTGACCTTCCTTGCCTGGAGATAAAAGCTTACTGGCGAAGGGCGCGAACTTCCTCTTCAGAAAGGCCCGTAAACAGCACCACCTGCTCAAGAGGTATCCCGTTCATGAGCAGCCGCAGAGCAATATCGCGGCTGGCCTCAGCCTTGCCTCTGGCGTCCACTATGGCCCCTATACGGGGCAGGCTACCTGAGCCTGCAGCAGATGGCAAGCCGCCCGAAACATCGGCCGCTTCAAGCATCATCTTAACGAGCTTTTCATGTACGCTCTGCCAAAACAGGCAACAAAGGAGCATACATGGCCCGTCATCGTTCTTCCCTCTCGTCAGCATACGGCATCAGCCGCCGCATCACCCTTGCGGATTTTACCCGCACAGTTTTTCTGCCCCACAATCGTTCACGCAAACGCAGCCCGTATGTGGATGAGCGCATAGCCCGGCAGCACATCTTCCCCATTCTCGGGCAGCGCTGTCTGGCAGACATCAGCCGCCATGATGTGGACCTCTGGCTGCAGGGCCTGATCCGCCTTGGTCTGGCCCCTGCCACCATCAACCGTATTCTTGCTGTCTTACGCTCTCTCTGCCGTTATGCCGAGGTACACGGTATCATCCT
>JAFQNG010000042.1 GCA_017396005.1 Desulfovibrio sp. | reverse complement strand
TGCTGCCACTGGCCGTTTTAAGGGGAAAAAGATAATAACGCGCAATATGGCCGATGGCGGCACGAATCTGGTGGGTCTCAAGACATTTCTCAGGGCTGCGGGCAACAAGGCGCCGCAGCATATGGAAAGCCGCCTGAATGAATTGCGACAGGAGCTTATCAAGGGTAATATCAGGCTCAAAAGCTTGCGTGCCAGAACTTTGTGCGATTGCCTGTAAGCCTGAGACAGGCAACTGCGCGGGGCACAGAACATGCTTTGCCCCGCGCAGTTTTCGGCTTCTTAGCTTCTCAGTCGTTCAATGAGCCCGTTCAGGGTAGAAGCCTGCTCGGCCAGGCTGTCCACAGCCTGCTGTGCCTCGCGCATGGCCCTGGATGTCTCATCAGAAATCTGACTCACTTCGCCAAGAGCCTGATTGATTTCTTCGCTGGTGGCAGACTGTTCTTCGGCAGCCGTGGCAATGGACTGTATCTGCAGGGCCGTATTGTCCACCATGTCTACGATCTCCCTGAGCTTGACGCCGGCTTCCTCTGACAGGGAGGAAGAATCCCTGATGGCCTCCACGGCATTGTCCACATTACGGATATTAGACT
Organism: Desulfovibrio sp.; assembly: GCA_017396005.1. GTDB lineage: Bacteria > Desulfobacterota > Desulfovibrionia > Desulfovibrionales > Desulfovibrionaceae > Desulfovibrio. The sequence goes on along the minus strand of JAFQNG010000042.1, from coordinate 21,691 downwards.
GGGTCCCACTTTGTATGCCGGTGATGACCCTGCCTACCTCACCGGTGGCCTGCATGGTCTTTTCGGCCAGCTTGCGCACTTCGTCGGCCACTACGGCAAAGCCGCGTCCGGCCTCACCGGCCCGGGCCGCTTCAATGGCGGCATTGAGGGCCAGGAGATTGGTCTGGTCAGCAATATCGTTGATGACATCGATGATCTGGCCGATATCCTGCGCCTGGGAGGAAAGCTCGCCCATACTGTTCTTGAGAGCATCGGTGATGGTACTGACGCGCTCAATACTCTGCAGCAGTGTGCTCACGGCATGCTGCCCTTCTTCGGCATGCTGTTTGGCCTCACCGGCAATGGAGGATGCATTGCTGGCATTATGGGCGATCTCCATGACAGTGGCGTTCATCTGCGTCATGGCTGTAGCTGTTTCGGCCACACGTTCGCTCTGACGCTGCGCACCCGCGTTGGACTGCTCGATTTGGGCAGCCAGCTGCTGGCTGGCTGCAGAGACAGAATTGGCCACATCCATGGATGTAGCAGCCACTTCGGCCGTCTTTTTGCCATTTTCTTCAATGGCGCGCTGCTGGTTGACCAGGTCTGTGATGTCCATCCAGATAGAGAGCGTACCCAGTACCTTGCCCTGCTTGTCAAAGAAGGGGGCAGAGCTGACCTGGGCATGCTTGACATTACCGCGGTGGCTCGTGAACTCCATCTGGCTGGTCAGCAGCCTGTTTTCCCTGAGTGCTCTGGTAGAGAGGGTTTCGCGGCCCTTGTCGCCCCAGATGTACTCGCCGGACGTCTGGCCGTAGTAGTCTTCAGGCCTGCCCCCGCGCTCTATGAGGTCAAGCATGTACTGATTGGTGAAGACAGTCACGTCCTTGTCGGAAAAGACAGAGCAGGGTACGGTCATGCCCTGCAGCACGCCGTCGGAAAAGGCCAGCTGTTTCTGGATTTCTGTCACCATTTCCTGCAGGTGACTGGCCAGATTGCCCAGCTCGTCCCTGCTGTGATAGTCGATACCGGCACTGGCGTCATGATCCTTGCGGCTGGCAAAGGCGTCGATGAGGGTCACTGGCCGTAGCACATAGGCATGGATGTTCCAGGCCATGACAAGGACCGCCAGACAGCAGATGATGCTCATGATCAGGGTGCTGCTCTGGGCCGAGGCAGACTGGGCATTGCTCTCCTTCACCAGGGCAGCAAGTTCAGCACTGACGTTCTGTCGTACATTGCCCAGGCCCTGCTGCACCTGGCCCAGCCACTTCAGGGATTCATTGTTGAACAGGGCGCAGGCTTCAGCCTCCTTTCCCTGGGAGCGCAGCTCTTCGATCTGCTGGGCCGTGGCGTGCAGTCTGGCGTGCGGCTCTTCCAGGGCACGCAGATCCCTGTCAGCAGAGGGGAAGGCCCTGACCGTCTCTTCTCTGGCCTGGCTGTAGTACCACTTGCCAAAGCCGCAGAGATGATGGTCCTTCTGTACAGAAAGGGAGCGCGCGTTTGCATCCAGAAGAAAGAGTGCCAGCTCCTGTGCCCAGCCAAGATGCTGATTTTCCCGTTCCAGCAGGGCTATTTCCAGCTCTTTGCCGGTGACCAGCCTTGACTCGCTTTCACTCATGGCACGAAATGCCGTACTGACTGTGAATGCACTGATGATGCTGATAGCAAAAACCAGAGCAATGGCGGTGTACAGTTTGACTTTAAGGCTCATATTTTTCCACCAGTCCATAATTCCTCCTTACGGGCCGGACAGGCGCGACGGCTCGTCTACCGGGGACATGCCCGGTAGAGCAGTTTGCAGGCAGAGAGCTTATTTGATGCGGCAGTTGCCGTCACTGCACTCGGTTGTGGGCTGTACCGGGGTGGCCTGAAAGAGTACGACCTGATCCTGGCCCTGACTGTTGACCAGCACCATGGTGAAGCGCATCAGGCCCTGGGGATGGGGTGGGGTACTGACACCCTTGAATTCACCGTTGGCAGTTAACAGACGCGTCTGGCCGATGCGTGTCTCACGCTGGTTGCTCAGTGAAAGATGGTTAACGACCAGCTGTCTGCTTTTGATGCTTTCAATAAAATGAGCTTTATCCTGTATATGACCATTGGGGCCTATATGCCAGTAGTTGGGAGCCAGCAGCTTCTCAAGCTCGGGGATGTCAGCTGTCATGACTGCTTCGGCATAGAGATCAACAGCGTCGACTCTTGCCTGGGCCGGAACGGCCAGAAAACACAGACAGAACAGAAAAAAAGGCAGCAAAAGGGGAAATTTCATACAGTTTGTCCTCCAGAAAAGTTCATGCTGAAAATTTAGCTGGTCTGCCTGCACAGCGTCAAGTGAGTTTCTTTATCTGTCTTGCCTTACAGGCGGCTTTCCTCTAGGCTCTTCTCATGAATGTGGTCAACTTTCCCCCATGAAACGAGGTTGTCTATGCTGACCCATATTTTACAGGCCATCGGCAATACGCCCCTGCTCAGGCTCAAACTTTCTTCCGGCTTGCCGGGTACTGTCTGGCTCAAGCTGGAAAACCGCAATCCCGGCGGTTCCATCAAGGATCGTGTAGCCTTTCACCTTATAGAGTGCGCCATATCTGCCGGGCGTCTGCAGCAGGGAGGCCTGCTGGTAGAAGCTACCAGTGGTAACATGGGCATTGGTATGGCTCTGGTGGCTGCTGTCAGAGGTCTGCGCTGTATCCTGACCATGCCCGACTCCATGAGTGTGGAACGCCGCAACCTGCTCAGGGCTCTGGGTGCTGAAGTGCGGCTGACCCCGGCTGCTGCTGGTATGAGCGGTGCCGTGGCCGAAGCCAGGCGTATAGCCGAGGCAGAAGATGGTTATATTCTGGGCCAGTTTACCAACCCTCTGGCTGTAGAGGCCCATTATCTGCATACCGGGCCTGAAATTTTCAATGACTGTGCGGGCGCGATGGACGTGCTGGTGGCAGGCGTTGGCTCAGGTTCGTCTATCAGCGGTGTAGGGCGTTATCTTAAGGAAGAGATTCCGGGTTTTCGCGTTGTGGCAGTAGAACCGGCGGCATCGCCTGTGCTCTCGGGCGGTCCGGCAGGGAGCCATGGCATACAGGGTATTGGAGCCGGCTTTGTGCCCGAGATACTCGACCGCCTTCTGCTGGATGAGATCATGCAGGTCAATGGGGATGAGGCCATGGCAACAGCCCGACAGGTCATGCAGGTAGAGGGAGCCTGTGTGGGCATCTCTACCGGGGCCAATGTGCTGGCTGCCCTCAGGGTGGCTGCCCGCCGCGAAATGCAGGGTAAGCATATTGTCACCTTTGCCTGCGATACCGGTGAGCGTTATATGTCCACAGCTCTTTTTGCCGATGCCTGACCCCTGAGACAGAATAGCGGCCAGCAGGTCTGAGTCGTCACCTGATGCTAATCTTTTTTGGGTAATGGTCGAAAAGAGTATAGACGTGTGGGGTACGGACGCGATAAAATGAACATCAGCGGTGTACTGCCGTTTGTTCTCAAGATAACCGCAACATAAGTATTTGTTTTAGAAGCAGCGCCCCGCCAATGGAGCAACCATGTCGCAAACCAATATCTTGCTTGAAACCGGCACCAATGAGCTGGAAATCGTTGAGTTTTACGTCAATCAGGATGGCTATGAAGCACACTATGGCCTGAATGTGGCCAAGGTGGTAGAAATAGCCCGGCGGCAGACCGTGACCTCTATGCCGGAAATGCGCCACAAGGCCCTGCTGGGGGCCTTCCCACACCGTAACGGACGCATTGTGCCGCTTATCGACATGGCCATGTTTCTGGGCAGCGCCCCCATCACCAACGAAGACGCCAAAGTCATCGTGACCGAATTCAACACGGTCTGTACCGGTTTTCTGGTGACCGGGGTCAACCGTATCTATCGTCTGAGCTGGACAGACGTGGAAGCGCCGGGCAATTTTTTGCAGAACATGAGCCAGAGTTCTGTGACGGGTGTTGTGCGCCTGGAAGAGCGCGTAATCTTTCTGCTTGATCTGGAGGCTATTGTGGCCGAGCTTCATCCGGCCATGGCCATCAGTTTTGAAGGTCTGGGAGAAAAGACCGAAGCCGCTAAAACATACGAGATTCTGCATGTGGATGACTCCCGCAGTATCCGGACTCTGGTGCTGGACCTGCTCTCCAAAGAGGGGCATTTCCATCTGGAGCAGCGGGTCAACGGTCAAGAGGCCTGGGATTATCTGCTTGAACTGCGCCGCCGCAGCGAAAAGGAGAACCGCCCCATCTCTGACTACGTGCAGGGCATTATTACCGATATTGAAATGCCTTCCATGGACGGTCTGGCCCTGTGCAAGCGCATCAAGGAAGATCCTGTGCTCAAGGCCCTGCCGGTAGCCATCTTCTCTTCCATGATCAACGACAGTCTGTCGCGCAAGTGTGCTACCGTAGGCTCTGACGCTCAGTTCACCAAGCCGGATCTGACCGGTCTGTCACAGAAAATGCTGGAGTTGATCAGGAGCTACTGGGGATAAGAAAGTGCTCTGCCCAGAATAGTTATGTAACGGCCCCTCAATGAGGGGCCGTTACAGTATTGCTGTCAGAAACCCTCCTCCAACGGTGGCCAGACCAGCCAGGGACCGTCGGGTGTAACTGCTGGACGGGCAGAGGGGGCCAGGTGCACCTGGCGGCCGTCAACATGGATGCGTCCCTGAGCCAGCCACTGCAGGGCCTGCGGGTAGATGCGGTGTTCCATGGTATGGATGCGGCTCATCAGCTCTTCCAGCTCTTCTCCAGCATTGACAGGCACAGCCGCCTGTATGATGACTGGTCCGCTGTCCATTTCTTCTTCCACGAAATGTACGGTACAGCCTGTCAGCTTGACCCCATAGGCCTGTGCGTCAGGCCCGCCGTGCACTCCCGGGAAGCTGGGCAGAATTGCAGGATGTATATTGACCACCCGTCCGGGAAAAGCCTGCAGAAAGTCTGCTGAGAGCAGGCGCATATAGCCGGCCAGTACCACATATTCGACCCCGCAGCCCTGAAGCACGTTCTCCAGTTTCCGGTCAAAGTCCGTTCTGTGAGCAAAGAGCGTATGATCCAGCGCCAGATGAGGCAGGCCGGCCTTCCGGGCGCGATCCAGTACTCCTGCATCCGGCCTGTTGCTGCATACGAGACGGATATCCACATCCAGAAGGCCTGCTGCGGCCTTATCCATCATTGCCTGCGCATTGGTGCCGCTGCCAGAGGCCAGTATGGCTATTTTCAAGGACATGCCCCTACCCCCTGCTGAAGTGTGTCTTCACGGCTTCCACCAGGGCGGGGATGGTGTACTCCTCCGGCTGTATATGCGGCTCAAGGCCGTTTTTACGCAGCGTCTCTGCCGTGACGGGGCCGATGGCTGCCAGACGGGTTGCCGAATGCTCCTTGAGCGTAGCTGCCGGGATCAGTTCCAGAAAGTTCTCCACAGTGGAGGAAGAGCCGAAGGTCACGCAGTCCAGCGTGCCTTCATTGAGCCGGGCCAACACTTCGTCCTTACGTGAGGCCGCGGGTACTGTCTCGTACGCGCTGATGACGTCCAGGAGGGCACCTGCCCTGCCCAGTTCTTCAGGCAAAACCTCACGAGCCTTAGCTGCTCTGGGTAAAAGCATGCGCATACCTGTCAGATTGCCGGCCTCGCGGGCCAGGAGGCCTTCCACTACGCCCTCGGCCACATAACGATCGGGAATGAAGTCCGGCATGATGCCGCGCTCGCGCAGGGCATCTGCTGTGGCCGGGCCTATGGCCGCCACCTTGCAGGCCCCCAGAGCACGGCTGTCTTTACCAGCCTGTTCCAGCCGCATCCAGAAATATTTTACGCCGTTGACAGATGTGAAAATCAGCCAGGCATACTCTGACAGACGGGCGATGGCGGCATCCAGCTGCGCATAGTCTGGCAGAGGGCGTATCTCAATGGTGGGAAACTGTATGACTTCTGCCCCCAGGCCGGCCAGCGTGGCGGCAAGACCGCTGGCCTGTTCCCGCGCACGGGTGACCACGATGCTTTTGCCCAGCAGCGGTTTTTGTTCATACCAGTTGAGCTTGTCATGCAGGCCGGCCACTCTGCCTACTACGATGACCGAAGGGTTTGTGAACCTAGCGTCCACAGCAGCTTGAGGCAGCTGTGCCAGCGTTGAGACAAGGCTGCGGTGACGTGCCGTTGTGCCGCGGTAGACCAGAGCTGCAGGCGTGTCAGGTGCAAGGCCGGCATCCAGCAGATTACGGGCGATGTCCGGCAGGTTTTTCATGCCCATGACAAAGACCAGAGTAGAGGCGCTGTGAGCCAGGGCCCGCCAGTTGTGTACAGAACCCGGCTTGTCGGGATTTTCGTGGCCGGTGATGATGGTCACGGAAGATGCATAATCCCGGTGGGTCAAAGGAATACCCGCATAGGCCGGGGCCGCGATAGTGCTGCTGATGCCGGGCACTTCTTCAAAGGGTACGCCAGCAGCCAGCAGTTCTTCTGCTTCTTCTCCACCACGCCCGAAGATATAGGGGTCACCGCCCTTAAGGCGGGCAACTACCTTGCCCTCCCTGGCCTTGTTTACCAGCAGGGCATTTATTTCATGCTGGGGCAGGGCATGGTCACCTGCTACCTTGCCTACATAGATAATCTCGGCATCTTTGCGGGCATGACCAAGCAGGCTGTCATTGGCAAGAGCATCATAAACCACCACATCGGCAGCAGCCAGCACATCCCTGGCCTTGAGGGTCAGCAGGCCCGGATCACCGGGGCCTGCACCTAGCAGATAGACTTTCACTGTACACCTCCCCGGGCCAGCTCCAGCAGGGTACGGGCGGCAAAGCCTGCAGCTCCTGTGGGGCATAAGGGCGTTTTCTTGGCGTTCCAATCTACGCCTGCTATATCCAGATGCGCCCAGCGCATACCATCACGTACGAAATTCTTGAGGAAAAGTGCTGCGGTAATGGCTCCGCCCTCACGAGGGCCGGCATGGCAGATATCGGCAATATCGCTTTTGAGCTTGTCAGCATATTCCTGCCAGAGGGGCAGGCGCCAGTAGTGCTCACCGCCCATACCTCCTGCGGCCACGATGCGTTCGGCCAGGTCGTCATCATCAGTAAAGAGTCCGGCCAGGCCCGTGCCCAGTGCCACCATGCAGGCTCCTGTGAGGGTTGCCACATCTATCATGGCCGCAGGTGTCCACATTTTCTGGGCATAAACAAGCGCATCGCAAAGCACCAGACGGCCTTCGGCATCGGTATTGACGATCTCCACAGTGTCACCGTTGGCGGCTCGCACCACATCACCGGGCCGGGCAGCAGCGCCGTCGGGCATATTTTCAGCACAGGCCAGCAGGCCTATGACCCGACGGGGTGTCTCCTCCTCAGCCAGCGCCGTCACGGCGGCCAGTACAGCTGCTGCTCCACTCATATCACATTTCATCTGATGCATATTGGAGGAGGGTTTGATGCTGATACCGCCGGAGTCAAAGGTAATGCCCTTGCCGATAAGGATAAGCGGCTTTTCCTGCTCATGTCCCTGAGGTGCATATTCCAGAACGATCAGGCGTGGAGGACGGGCCGAACCCTGGCCTACGGCCAGCAGGGCATGCATCCCTTCTCTGGCAAGATCTTCTGTATCCAGCACTGTGCAGGTAAAGCCTGCCTCTCTGGCCAGCTCGACAGCACGTTCGGCCATGATCTCAGGATAGAGCATATTGCCAGGCATATTGGCCAGATCGCGTGCCCGGGCCACGGCTGTGGCTGTACGTTCGCCCCGGCGGGCCGCTGCATGGGCCGCGTCAGGCACCTGTTCTCCGTCAAAACCGATAGCCAGCCATTGCGGGGCCGGAGGCTCGTCTTCGGCAGGTTTTTTCAGGGCTGTAAAGCTGTAAAGAGCCAGCCGGGCCGCATAGACACATTCTTCCACCAGACGCTCACGGCCGCCGGGCAGGCGGGAGAGACAGGGCTCTGGCAGGAGGATGGACTCAAGGCCCAGGCTGTGACAGCGCTGCACAGCTGCGGCCACAGCTTTGCGCAATGTACTGGCGTCCACTTTCTCACGCGAGCCCAGTCCCACAGCCATGACGCGTGGAATAGCCAGATCAGGATGGCCATGCAGCAGGGCCAGCTCATCCTTTTTGCCCTTGAAGTCACGCAGTGCCGGGGCCACAGCCAGCCAAGGGGCGGCCACATCCAGCTCAGGCTGACCGGGCAGGCTCTCGCCTTCACAGACAGGGGCCAGCATGACGGCAGCCTTCCACTGGGCAGGGCCGAGATTTTGAAAACGTATATCCATCAGTGTTCTCCTTGCTATGCTTCATCTGTTTTCCGAACGCAATAATATACGCATGGGGGGCCTCTTTGCCAAGGGAGGGGCTGCTGCTCCACGCGGAGCGGAGTACATGAAAAGCATGGGCATGTTCCTTGCAATCTGCTGTATTTTCATCCTGTAATGTCATTTTTCTGTTATGGAAACGCCATGCTGCTCTATATTCATGTTCCTTTCTGTCGTACACGCTGTCGGTACTGTGCCTTTCATTCCGTACCTCTTGGCAAGGGCGTGGATGCTGCATCCTCACCACAGGTCCGTGACTATATAGATACGCTCATGCTGGAGCTGGCCCACTGGGGAGACCGCTACAGCGGTATGTCGGTGCATTCAGTCTTCTTTGGCGGGGGCACACCCAGTCTGTTGCCGCCGCGTATCATCGGCGTACTGCTGGATCGCCTGTCGCGCATCTTCACGCTGGAAAGCAAGGCTGAGATCAGTCTGGAGGCCAATCCCGAATCGTTACGAGGGGGCCGTGCCGTGCCGGCCTATCTTGCTGCCGGGGTCAATCGTCTCTCCATCGGTATCCAAAGTCTGGACGACAGCATGCTGCGCATGCTGGGGCGGCCGCACAGGGTTCAGGACAGTCTGCACACCGTCTTTGCCGCGCGTGAGTCCGGCTGTGCCAATATCAGCATGGATCTCATCTGGGGCCTGCCTGGCCAGGGCGTACGACAGTGGCTGCAGAACCTCAAGGACGCCGTGCGCATGGGGCCTGACCATATTTCGGCATATGGCCTCACCCTTGAAGAAGGCACACTTCTGGAGCTGGACTGCAGGGAAGGACGGCTCAGCCTGCCACCTGAACGGGATCAGAACATCATGTTCATGGAAGGAGCGGCCTTTCTGGAATCTCAGGGCTATCTGCACTATGAGATATCCAGTTTCGCGCGCATGGGCTATCAGTGCCGTCATAACCTGGGTTACTGGGAGGGCATGGATTATCTGGGCCTGGGGCCGTCAGCCACGTCTACCATGCAGGGGCGGCGCTGGACCAACCCCGCCGGTCAGCAGGCTTGGGCCGCACGCGTACATGAAGGCACTCTGGGGCAGGAGGCTGAAGAGCTGACCCCGGAGGTGCGTGTGCTGGAGCTGGTCATGCTGCGATTGCGTACGGCCCGGGGCCTGCGCCTCAAGACCTATCGTCAGATGACCGGTCGGGATTTTCTGCGCGACCATCAGCGCCTCATCCACGCCCTGCATGAGAACGGTCTGATACGCATCCGTGAAGGCTATCTGCGCCTGACGCGCAGTGGCATGCTGGTTTCCAACTCCATTCTTTCCAATCTTTTTGAGCGCACAGAGGCTGTGCTCAGGCAGCCCCTGCCTGAGGGCACGGGCTGCAGGCGTACTCTGCAGGATACGGGGCCGGAGATACGCCCGGTGCGCTGGCCCAGTGCGTAATGTTCAGGCGGTGTAACGCCTGCCCATGCGCAACCAGGCCACAAGCGCCCCACCTGCCACCACACAGGCCATGCAGCCTACGGCAGTGATGTGACCGGGCCAGAAGGAGCGCGTGCTCAGCAGCATGGAAAAACTGCCACAGAGCAAGGCGCAGCTGTTGATGAGCGAGGTTACAGCGCCGTTGTCGCCTTTGACGCACTGCATAAGCAGAACAGTGGCAGGCGGGCGCATGGCACTGCCGCACAGGCAAATGGGCGCAAAGAGCAGGGCAAACGTCCAGGGGGCAGCATGCCCGAAACAGAGCAGGGCCATACCCAGCAGACAGGTAGCCGTCAAATGGCCGGCAATGACGTAAAAACGGGGCCAGTGCCGAAAGACCGCCATGTGCAGGAGCGGGCCTGACAGGCTGGCACAGGCATTGAAGGCGAAAAAGGCACTGAAAGCCTGTGGCGACAGGCCGAAATGGCTTTGGTAGATATCGGACGAGGTGCCCAGATAGGCCATGAAGGGCATGCTCATGGCTGAGAAAAGCATGAGAGGTCTGGCAAAACCGGGGGTACGCAGGACTACGACCAGTCGGCTCAGGCTTTGCCAGACAGAACCTGAAGAGGTATGCGTGCAGGTTTCGCGCAGGGCCAAGCCCCCGGCAAGGGCCACGAGACCGCACAGGGTCAGCAGCCAGAAAACGCCCCGCCAGTCAGTGAAGAGCAGAATCCCGCCCCCGGCCACCGGTGCCAGCATGGGGGCCAGGATGGTCACAGTCTGTATCCAGGTGATGACTTTTTCCATGGTTTTGCCGCGCAGCAGGTCTTTGACAACAGCCATGGACATGGAGCTGACCCCGCCGCTGCCCACAGCCTGCACGCTGCGCCAGAACAGCAGAGTCCAGATATCATGCGAAAGGGCAATGCAGATACTGGAGAGGACGTAGAGCCCAGCACCGGTCAGCAGTATGGGCCTGCGCCCGTACCTGTCGCTGAGTGGCCCCCAGAAGAGCATGGAAACGGCAAAGAGCAGCAGAAAGCTGCTCACACTCAGGCTGACGAGATCATAGCCGGCGTCAAGAGCTTCGCACATGCGCGGCAGGGCCGGCAGAAACATATCGGTGGAAAGTGGGGCAAAGGCACTCAGAAAGGCCAGATAGGCAATGAGATAGCGGTTGCCCCAGGCAAAGATACGACGAGATGACATGGGATGACAGCGGCCGCCTGTCGCGGCCATTGCGCGGGAATTACTTCCAGAAGCTCGAATACCTGGCCACGATACCGTCGGTGCGCTCCACCAGTCTGTCTACCAGGGCCTCAAGATTTTCCTGATCTACAGTACCCACTTCACGACCCAGCAGATAGCCCAGATAGCCCTTGCCCTGGCTGAAGACCCAGCACACGCCGTAAACAGACCCCACAGCGGGACGCGCGGGAAATTCTGCGGCTGTACTCAGCAGCAGGTTGAGCTTGGGCACATCTTTTTGCTCATCGTCATTGAGCGTGAAAAGATTGCTCGCGTTAAAGCGCTCTTTGAGGCGGGTAGTCAGACGTGCGCCGATACTGTCTGTACCTTCAGCCTGTACGCTTACCACAGTGACGCGGTCAAGGCCGGCAGCAGGTCTGTCTTCCAGGGGCTTGCCCGGTTGTGGTGCGGCTGCCAGGGCTGCGCCATACAGAAAGAAGGTCAGGACAGCCAGGATAACGCAGTATTTTTTCATATCTTTTCTCCAATTCCCGTAAGACAGGGCTGCTGGGGGGTATCAGAAGCTTCAGCAGTGAGGACAGGATAATCCTGCTCAAACCAGTCTTTCAGCTCAGCTATGCCGCTATCGGCAACAGTCTGCCAGGTCTCACCTGCCTGATCGGCACTCTGCCAGCGGATGAAACGCAGACGCAGAACCAGGCGACGCAGAGCGATGTTATAGAGACTTTCTACACAGCGGCAAAGCAGTACAATACGCAGTTCCTGCTGTTCTGCCCTGTGCAGATCCAGAGCCAGTATAAGCTGCCTGACATCCATGTTGGCAAGCCTGTCAGTCAGATCTGCCGCATCAATCTGCACCTTTGCCCCTGCCGGGGAAAGATTAACCACACGCAGCCGGCCAGGGCCAATACTGCAGGTAATGTCGGCTCTGCTCAGCGTAGTCACCGCGTCCGCACTGTCAGGAGCAGGCAGCCAGAGGGCAGCCTGTGCCAGACAGGCCGGGCCGAGAAAATGGCGTTCATGGCGGCGCAGCTCCCTTTGTATCCATTGTTCAGGCAGTTGCAGCTGCAACGCTGAAACGCTTTCGCCCAGCAGGTGACTCTTCATGATGCGGGTTCTGCACAAAAAACCCTTGTGAGCATCGCTGCGACGTAAACCCGGTATCCAGAAAAGGGCTGCACCAGGCAGCTTGAAATAGATGCTGCACTGTTCTCGCACCAGGCTGCCAGAGGGAAAACCGGCCAGACAACGCAGCTGCAGATTTTTTCTGTCAACATTCAGAATGCGACATGAAAGATTCTCCATCTCGCGCTGCTTTCCCAGAAAATAGAGATACACCGTACTGTCGCAGCGCAAAGCTGTCCGCAGCAGGGTATGGCACACCAGCCCTCTTTTGGAAGGCAGAGAAAAATGCGTCAGGGCAGCCCACAAGGCCATGCGAGCTCCTCCTGCCTCAAGACTTTACTGTATTTGACGGTTGCTCCATATCAGCCTCGTCAAAATTCTAAGCTGTTTCCCTGTCTCTGTCCACACGACATCTCTGCTGGCTGCGTCCGGAGAAAGTGTTCAGGGCACGTTTACAGCAGGGAGAGCTGCACTTCTGATTTGCGTTTGTGCCGCGTCAATGTGCTCTGACGGCAGAAGTCGCTTATCTGTGTCAGAAACGGTGATGGGGCGAGGCGCAGCTCTCTGCCATAGAAGCTGCGTCGCTGGCAATGACTGATGAAGATACCCTGTGCGGCACGAGTGATCCCCACATAGAGCAGGCGGCGTTCCTCAGCCAGTTGCCGGCCCATGTCTGAGCCCTCGTCGCTGTGGTTGCCCCTGCTTTCCCAGAGCAGTTCCCGCCGTAGAGGCAAGAGGCCGTCTTCCAGCCCTGGCAGAAAGACAGCTTTGAATTCCAGCCCCTTGGAGGCGTGCAGGGTCATTATCTGTACTCTCTCAGCCTTGCTCTGCAGCATCTCTGCCTCATCCAGCCAGGCCAGTCGGTCGAAGAAGGCAGGCCAGCTGCCACATTGCGCCCAGAGGCAGCAAAGCTCCCGCCAGGCTGCGCTTTTGCCCGGTTCTTCACCAGCCTGTACAGCCCAGGGCTGAGCGCTCAGCCAGGCAGTCATGGCCAGCGGCTCAGGCAGGTCAGCTCCGCACCAGGGCAGAGCTGTATGCTCGTCAGTCTGTGCTCTGTCCTGATACAGGCTGATCATATGGCAGGCTGCTGCTGCCATGGCCAGGAAGCGGCTGCAAACAGGGTCGTGTCGAAAGTCCTGCCGGGCAGGTGCGGTACAGGGTATACCTGCCTGTTCCAGTGCCTTGAGCAGAGGCGGCATCTGCGCTTTGAGGCGCACCAGCACGGCAATATCGCCCGGGGCCAGAGTGCCGTCCAGAACACAGTCTGCCGTGTCAGCCCGACGGTGGGCGATGTCCAGCAGGCTGTGCGAGGTGGCACCCAGGAGGCGTTGTACACGCCCTGCCAGCCAGCGAGCTTCGGCCTTGTCGTCAGATGCCGCGAAAAGGCGCAGCAGGGTATCACTCTGCCGTACTGCATGCAGGGGGCCGCACTGTCCCTGCCCCTGCATAAGGTTCTGAGCCATATCCAGTACGCCCTGACTGGCGCGATAGCTTTGCCCGAGGCGACAGACCGTCAGGTCAGGCCAGCAGGCACGCAGATCATCCTCACTCTGACCGGAAGCCCCACGAAAGCCGTAGATAGCCTGGTCTGGGTCACCAATGCCGAAAAACCCCTGCCCGTTTTCAGGCAGCAGGGCCCTGATGGCAGAAAGCTGCAAAGGCGAGAGGTCCTGAGCTTCATCCACCAGAATATGACGCCAGCGCCCGGTCAGTAAGGGTGCCTGCAGCAGCAAAGCCTCCAGAAGATCGCTGTAATCAAGCCAGATGGCCTGGCTATCTGCCTGTTTATACGCCGTATAGCGTGCGGCAGCCAGCGCCAGAGGACTGCCAGCCGCGGGGGCGGCCCCTTTTTCACGGGCCAGCTGCAATACGTCCCAGAGTTTGCGCAGGTCTTTTTCGTCTGGCGTCAAAAGTGGCTTGTCTGCTGTCTGGGCGATGCAGAACATCCTGAAGGCTGCATCCTCATCCAGCAGATGGATATTCTTTCTCTGCTCCTGCACAAGTGACCAGGCCAGCCCGTGCAGTGTGTCACAGCGGGGCATGGCTGTTGTCTGCGGCAGGGCAGTGGCAAGCCGCTCCCGCATTTCGCCTGCGGCCCGTCGTGTGAAGGTCAGGGCCAGCAGTTCGTGCGGTGCATTGCCCTGCTCCAGCAGCCATTGCAGACGGCCGATGAGTACACGGGTTTTGCCTGCACCCGGCCCGGCGGCTACCAGCACTGGTCCGGGCCCGGCCTGCAGGGCAGTGCGCTGCTCTGCTGAAAAAAGCTGATTTTGTTCCGGCACATTCTCTGATGGAAAGAGCGGCAACAGAGGGGCACGACCTGAAACCTCTGTCGAGGCGGATTTTCGCGGGCGGCCTCGCCTGCCAGCAGCAGCGCCAAGCCCCGGCAGGCTTCGGCCGCGTTTGTCTGGCAGCTCATCGGGTGCAAAGACGCGCACTACACCATATTCTCCGTCATAACCGCCCTGCCTGAAAACCTGTCCGCGCCGCATGCGGGCCACGGCCTCGCCCAGTGCTTCCCAGTGGGTACGGATGTCGGTCTCGGGCAGAGAGCAAAGTATGTCAAGCTCTGGCCCCAGTTCGTTCAGAAGCTGGGCATAGCGCTGCTGTACTTTACGCGATGTGGGGCCTACGCCCAGGATTTCGCCCAGCAGTTCCGGCAGGGGGATGAGGGCGCGGGCCTCGGGCTCCTGCGGCAGGGCAGCCGGCGTTTCTCTGTCGGCCAGTTCCAGTACACGATGCAGCACACCAATGGTCAGAGGCTTGCCGCAGACAGGGCAGATATTGCCCAGGGCCCTGCTGTCACGCGGCTCCAGCATCACGTTGCAGGCCCTGTGCCCGTCCAGATGATATTTGCCTTCTTCAGGATAGAATTCCAGCGTACCCAGGAAGCGACAGTCCGGGCTTTCCGGAACTTCACGCCGGGCAGCAGCGCGAAGGGCGTCGAACATACCGCTGTAGGAAGGCTGCCCGGCAAAGAGATTGCCCTCACGGCCCAGGTTGGCCCCGGAATGCGCGTCCGAATTGGAGATAAGGGCATAACCGTCCAGGCTGCTGACCATACGGTTCATGGCCGGGTCTGAGGACAGGCCGGTTTCCAGAGCGAATATATGCGATGAAAGATCGCCAAAGCAATCCTCCAGCCGGTCAAAGCCAGACCTGGAACCAAAAAGCGCAAACCAGGGCGTCCAGATATGGGCAGGTATCAGAACAGCATCAGGAGTTGTCTCCAGCGTGATCTCCAGAAGGTCTCGCGAATCCAGGCCTAAGATAGGACGACCATCGGCGTTGAGATTGCCGATCTGGCCCAGGCGCTGTGAAAGGCGCTCGGCATCTTCCAGAGTGGGCACATAGATCAGATTGTGTATCTTGCGTACCTTGCCCTGCCGCTTGTAGATGGAGCTGATCTCTGCCTGCAGGCAGAAGAGTGGGGCAGATGCCGCTTCCCGGCTGCTGTCCATGAAATCCAGCCGGTCCGCCATGCCTTTGAGACGATACAGGCCGCTGGCATCATCCCGTTCCAGTTGTTCTCGCAACTCCGCCCGCCACTGCGGGTGGGTAAAATCGCCTGTGCCCAGCACAGCAATGCCCTTGCAGGCCGCCCAGGCCGCCAGGTGTCCG
This sequence comes from Desulfovibrio sp., assembly GCA_017396005.1. Taxonomy (GTDB): domain Bacteria; phylum Desulfobacterota; class Desulfovibrionia; order Desulfovibrionales; family Desulfovibrionaceae; genus Desulfovibrio. Next base: position 6,090 of record JAFQNG010000042.1, on the reverse strand, counting down.
GGGGTAAGGGCCTTGCTGGTTGCACGGGAAAAGCGTGAATGGATATGCAGATCAGCTATGAAGTTCATGGGCATCCTCACGGGCTGTATGCAGCCAGGGGCAGAAAGCCAGAGCTCGTCGTGTCCATCGGGCCGGGGCTGCTGGGCCGGGTATATGCAGGGTCAGGGGGGCTTCCAGCACAGGCTGTGCAGCAGCGTTTTTGCGTGCCTCCAGCAGGAGGCGTGTTGCCGGGCTGCGGCCATGCGGACGCAGCGGCAGTATACGGCGCAGCCCCAGACGGGCTGCTTCCAGTGCCATGACCATGCGTGTCAGGCCTGCAGCCTCAAAAATACAGCAGAAACGACCATGATGGCGCAGCAGGCGGGCAGCAGCGCGGCAGAAAACAGCCAGGGCCGGGCCATCGCGCAGGGCCTTTTCCCGCAGGGGCGATGATGACGTTCGTCCCTGTCCCGGCAGGCCATAGGGCGGGTTTGTCATCACCATGTCCATACGGTTTTCCCAGCGTTGCCAGGAGTGAACGTCAGCCACATCTGTGCACAGAAAGTGCAGACAGCCCTCCAGGCCCAGAGTCCGGGCATTACGTCGGGCTGCGGCTGTCAGCGCCTCCTCGCGTTCAAGGCCAATGCCCCGCACCTCCGGGCAGGAGAGCGCCAGGGCCAGCAGGGCAGCACCGCAGCCGCTGCCCAGTTCTGCCACTGTGAATGATCGTGACGTTCTGTCGCAGTATCCTGTGGCAAAGGCAGCCAGCAGAAGCGCATCCGCACCGAAGCGCAATGCCCCGGCCGGCTGTTCCAGGCCGCGCGGGAAGCGCGCCCGGGCCTGGCATGCAGCCTTGTGCGTATCTTCGGGCACCATCAGGGTCAAAGCAGTGCGCCATCCCAGTTGAAAAGACCCTGCCGTCTTGCTTCGGGCAGTGAGGCAGGCGGATTTTCCTGCATATGCACAAAAAAGCTGTAGCCGGCGTTTTGCAGCTCCTGTCGTTTTTCATTGAGATCCAGCGGCCAGCCGGGGTATATCCAGACATTAGCCCCATATTGCCGAATCCAGAATACTTCCCCCTTGGGGCTGAGGAAGGGTTCATTGGGCTTGACCCCCAGCAGGCCAAAACGGCTCAGGCCCACAGGCCAGAAACCGCTCAGTACCAGGCCCAGAGGAAGGGGGCTCTGCCCGGGCAGGGCCAGCAGATCCTCACGCGGCAGTTCCGGGCTGACAAAGGCGCCGGCAAAGCCCATGCCTGCCAGCACCCTGAGGGCAGGGCCATTGGCCACATTGCAAAAGGGGCCGGCCAGCAGGTCAGCATCATCCGGCAGATCGTGTGGAAAAAAATCTCGTTGCCACGGTGCATTGCAGACAAAATGACGCGCGCCTTCCCGCCAGAGACGACTTGCCAGGCGGCGCAGGCCGTCTTCTTCCTGCGGCCAGATCACCGGCGGCAGCCACCAGGCTATACGTGGTGCCACTGTGCGTGATATTTCGGCACTGCGTGGCCCGAGCCAGAGGGCGGTCAGCTGTTTACGGCTACCGCGCGTTTCGCGCCCCTGCGGCAGGGTTGCCCGCAAAAGCATGTCTGGCCGCGGGCGGGCTTTCACAGGCCGGGGCAGGTCTGGCACGCTTTCCACAGGGCGGCTCTGGCGTGCGGGCAGAGCGTTCAGCCGTGCCTGCCACGCCCTGAGCAGTTGCATCAGTTCTGGTTGACGCCGGTCAATGAGAAAAACCGGAGTACCTGCCCTGGGGCTTTTGTGCCTGGGCAGACGCAGCAGCAGGCTGCCTGCCTTGGGCACACGCCGCGTAACGGGCAGTGTGGTATGCCAGCGTTCGTCTTCAAGGCCGATACGCAGATAATCCTGCGGCAGCAGCTCCAGATAAGGTTTAAGCAATATGCGGCCGTCAGGCTCCACACGAATCTTGCCTGCCAGAAGGCCGGAACTGGTCTGGCCATCGGGGCTGGTAGGCACACGGTCTTTCTGCGGCAGAAAGCGGGCCTTGCTGCCGGGACGGCCCAGGGCCATCTCCAGCACTTCTTCTGCATACTTGCGGGCACTGGCGTCGCCAGGATTGTCGCGCAGTGTACGATAGGCTGTCACCACATGATAAACATAGTGCGGCCCTTTTTTGCGCCCTTCAAGTTTCCACGAAACCAGGTGCGGTATGTCCAGCAGTGTCTTGGCCAGCACATCCAGCGAAAGATCCAGGCAGGAGAAAAAACGCCCGCTGTGTTCTTTGCTGCGTGTCAGGCCGCGGGGCTGACGGCTGCGGCTTTCCTGTGCTGTTTTGTCGCTCCGTCTGTTTTTGCGATCTTCTTCAGCCTGCTGCCAGAGGGCCTGCACGGCAGGGCCGCCCTGTCGGTAGACGCGGCGGCAGGGCTGTACGCAGCGGCCACGCAGGCCGCTTTTACCGCCCATATAGCTGGACCAGTAACAGCGCCCAGACACACAGTAGCACAGTGCGCCGTGGACGAAGCACTCCAGCTCCAGCCCGTCAGGGCAGGCCTCGCCCATTTGGCGTATTTCGTCAATGGAAAGCTCACGCGGCAGGATAACACGACTGGCCCCCAGCTCTCTGGCCTGTACCAGGGCTGCGGGATGTGTCAGATTGGCCAGAGTTGAAAGAAAAAGCCCTCCCTCATAGCCTGCCTGTCGTGCCAGATCAAGCAGAGCCAGATCCTGTATGATCAGACCGTCAGGCTGCACCTGTCGCGCCAGTCGTGCCATCAGCCTGTAGGCTGCGGCGCTTTCGCCAGGTTTGACCAGGGTATTCATGGCCACATAGACACGGGTATTCTCGGCATGGGCCAGGTCTGTAAGGCGTGAGAGTTCTGTCAGGCCAAAATTCTCGGCCTGCATACGGGCCGAAAAATGTTTCAGCCCCAGGTAGATGGCATCAGCCCCGGCGCCCAGGGCTGCCAGAAAGCAGTCGCTGTCGCCGGCAGGGGCCAGTATTTCGGGTCGTTTTGGGCTGGCTGTCTTCATACCTTATAATACTCCCTGTACCACTGAACAAAGCGGCGTATCCCGTCACGCAGGGGGGTAGCCGGGCTGAACCCTGCAACTCTGACCAGAGGGTCGATATCTGCCCAGGTAGCCTCCACGTCACCGGGCTGCATGGGCAGCAGATCCTTCTGTGCCTGCATGCCCAGGCATTCTTCCAGAATGGCGATGAACTCATTGAGCTCCACCGTCTGATTATTGCCGATATTGTAGATGCGCCAGGGGGCAGAGCTGCAAGCCGGGTCAGGAGCGGCAGCATCAAAAGCCGGGTCAGGCTTCGGGATGACAGGCAGCAGGCGCACAACGCCTTCTACTATATCATCTATGTAGGTGAAATCGCGTCGCATACGCCCCTGATTGAAAACCTTGATGGGTCTGCCGTGTACGATGGCTGTAGTAAAGAGGTGCAGAGCCATGTCGGGCCTGCCCCATGGCCCATAGACTGTAAAAAAACGCAGCCCGGTACAGGGGATGCGGTAGAGGTGGCTGTAGGCATGGGCCATCAGCTCATTGCTTTTCTTGGTAGCCGCATACAGACTGACCGGATGGTCCACGTTATGCGATGTGGAATACGGGCGGGAGCTGTTCAGGCCATAGACCGAGGAGGAAGAGGCGAAAAGCAGGTGCTCCACCCCGCTGTGGCGGCAGCCTTCCAGCAGATTACCGAAGCCTGTCAGGTTGGCGCTGATATAGGATGCAGGATTCTCCAGACTGTAGCGTACCCCTGCCTGGGCTGCCAGATTGACCACATGACTGAATCGCTCCCTCTTGAAAAGAGCATCCATACCTGGACTGTCGGCCAGGTCCAGCAGTTCAAAGCGGAAGCGCCCGGCTTCGGGCATGGCCTGCAGGTCAGCCAGACGATCCTTCTTCAACTGCACGTCATAATAATCATTGCAGTTGTCAATACCCACAACGCTGTGCCCGTCATACAGAAGACGCCGGGTCAGATGATAACCAATGAAGCCGGCTGCGCCGGTCACCAGAACATGCATGGATCCCTCCCGAAAATAATATACAGGGTAAGCCAGATGTCCTTTGGGGGCAAGAGGACTTGCCGGATGCCCTCTGGCAACGTATCTTGCTGTGCAACGAGGTATGACATGAAACGATCTTCCAGCAATGAAAAGGCCCCCGAGCAGCAGCCCGAACAGGATAGCAAACAGCAGGACACAGCAGGCAGTGGCAGGGGACGTGAGCCCTGGTATGCGGGAAAGCACAGGGATTCTCTCTTCTATCTGCTCATTGCCGTGCTGCTGGTAGAGATGATCGTGAGCGGTGTGGCCTTTTTTTACGGTCTTGTGCATTCCAGCCCTGAAGTGCCGGGCGGGCCCCCTGTAGCCCGTTTTCCCTGGCTGATCTGGGCAGTGGCTTCTGTGCTGGCCCCGGTGGGTCTTCTGCTGATAGTACACCTGACCGGCATGTGGCTTTCGCGCACCATGGAGCACGATGCCCGGCAGGCCGGTGCGGCTGACAACAGTGCTGGCGGGGCCGCGCTGCACCCCAGAGTAGAAAGTTTTTATGCCATGGTACGCAGTGCCCCTACGGTGGTTCTGCTGCTGGGCATTCTTCTGCTTGGGGCTGCGCTCTTTTTTGTAGATGGTGCGTTTTCCGCCCTGGCACGTCTGAGCAGTGAGCTCCTGCCTTATCTGCCCTGGCTGGCTGGCAGTCTGGCGGCTCTGCTGGCAGTCTGCTTTCTCTCACACCGCTGGTTTCTCTATCGTCAGCGCCGTATGGAACAGGAATACGCCTTCAGGCGTGAAGTGCTGGAGCGCACGGGCATCGTGCTTATGGACAGAAGCAGTGTAGCCCTGCCACAAAACGAAGAACAGCGCGCCCTGCTGGGCGAGCTGCCTACAGTGGAGGGTGTACGTGCTTTGCCGTCTCCCCCTCCTGTGCTGGATGTGGAGGTAAAGCCTGCCATCACGCCAGACGCCGGCACGCCGGAAAGCGGCAGAGACAGCCTCTGAACCGACGATTACAACTTTTTCAAAGGACTTTTGCCTGAAACTGGTAAGTATTCGAGGGATGCATTCTAGAACGGCAACCGCAGAAAGCGCATGCTCTCAGGCTGGATGTAGAGCAGCCGTTCACTGGTGACGGCCTCGGGTACAGTCACGAAGCTGTCTTTGCGGATATTGAGGATGGCTTCGGCCTCATGGCTGCTGTCGAAAAGGTGCAGGATGCTGTCATTCATGCGGTCGGCCGTTGTCCAGTGGCGGCTGACGGGTGGCAGGTCGGGTGTCATGCAGCGTGTGAAGCGGAAGACCACAGCCCTTTTTGCGTTGGGGATGAGCCACTGCCGACAGGCCTGCCAGAGTTCCTCCTCTGTGGGGGCGGGCAGACCTGCAAAGGGTTTGCGCACTTCCAGTGGGAAGGCCCGACTTTGCAGGCGCAGCAGGCCGTCCACCAGATGCAGGTAATCGGTGGTCTGTTCCAGCACGGCACGAAATGCCTCGGGTGTAGAAGCCAGGGCCAGGAGGCTTTCATTGAGGATATCCCGCGCCTTTGAGACCCTGATGCCGTGGGTCAGGCGCAGGGCGTTCAAGACAGCATAGATCGCACAAAAGGTATCAAGTTTGCCCTGATAGAAGGGTTTGAGCATGACTTCCTCCCCTGTTCTTATGCATCTCAAGGGTACAGATGGTCAAGGCGGGTGTATGCATCTTCTCCATTCCCGGGCAACGCTGTCTGGCAGGCATCAGCCGCCATGGTGTGAGCCTTTTCAAGCATCCTCTTAACGAGCTTTTCATGTACGCTCTGCCAAAACAGGCAACAAAGGAGCATACATGGCCCGTCATCGTTCTTCCCTCTCGTCAGTATACGGCATCAGCCGCCGCATCACCCTTGCGGATTTTACCCGCACAGTTTTTCTGCCCCACAATCGTTCACGCAAACGCAGCCCGTATGTGGATGAGCGCATAGCCCGGCAGCACATCTTCCCCGTTCTCGGGCAGCGCGCTCTGGCAGACATCAGCCGCCATGATGTGGACCTCTGGCTGCAGGGCCTGATCCGCCTTGGTCTGGCCCCTGCCACCATCAACCGTATTCTTGCTGTCTTACGCTCTCTCTGCCGTTATGCCGAGGTACACGGTATCATCCT
>JAFQNG010000041.1 GCA_017396005.1 Desulfovibrio sp. | reverse complement strand
ACCCTTTCGTTTCCCGTGTCAACAAGTTTTTTGTGCTTCGTGAAATTTTCTTTTCACTTCCCACCACTCGTTGGCGCGGAGGAGCTTTATGCTCCCTTTCTCTTCTCTTGTCAACAGGTTTTTTTCACTCTTCGAAATTTTCGTCCGAACTGTTTGAAAAACCTCTTTGCGAAGCGGTCTTATGCGCCTCTTCTCCACCTATGTCAAGCAGTTTTTTTCACGTCCTCACGCTTCTTAAAACTTCCTCATTGGCGGAAACAGCCTTCTAGGCTTTTTAATCTCCTCTGTCAACAAAAATCTGAAATAAAATTTGCTTCTTCATTTATACATCTGCTAACATATTGAAGTATATGACTTATTTCATACCGACGATGAGAGTCGCACCTGGGCGCAAACTTTTTTCATCTATCCTGTTCCAACGCTTCAGGTCTTCGACACTTACATTGTATTTACGGGCAATGTTCCACAGACTGTCTCTCTTCTGCACACGATAGGTATTTTTGCCTGCCTTTGGGCGACCCCTCTGCTGTAGTGCCACGTCCGCTACAGCCTTGGCAGACATATTGACCGAGCGTGGAACGAGCACGACATGCCCCACCTTAAGCTTTGGCCTGTCAGGGTTCACTGCCATGAGCGTTTTGACCGGTACTTTTGCTCGCCTGCTGATCTTCTCCCAGGAGTCTGACGATGTAGTCACAGTAGCGGCATGCCATCCTGCATAAGAACCGGCCTGCGGTGAGCTGAGATAGGCCATGCCTCTTTTGGACATTTGCTCCGGCAAATAGATATTGGTAGTTCGCGCTGTACAGGTAATAACCTGTTTGTGATGGGGATTGTGGCTGTCAAACTGCTGCTGGCTCAGCCCGCAGGCCATGGCCATGGCACGAAGGTCAGTACCGGGACGCACAGATAAACGCACAATACGCGGCGCAGCCTCCGGTGCTATGGGCTCAAAACCCAGTCGGCCAAGATTGCGCATAATTTTTGTCACAGCCAAAAAACGCGGCACATACTGACATGTCTCGTCCCGCAAACGTTTTTTTTCGTCCAGCAAATGATTGCGGCTTACAGTTTCAAAGAAATTTCTGCTGTTACTGCCTCGCATGGCGCGACGCATCTTACCCTCACCGGCATTATAGGCAGCTATGGCGGTAGGCCAATCCTTGAAATCGCCATAAAGTTTTTTCAGATACGTAGCAGCTGCTTCAGTCGCCGCATAGGTGTCCAGGCGCTCATCCAGCCACCAGTCCTGTTTCAGGCCGTAGGCTTCTCCAGTGCCCTTCATAAACTGCCAAGCTCCGGCTGCCCCGGCATGAGAAAAGGCCTCTGCCTTATAACCGCTTTCCACAATGGCCAGATAGGCCAGCTCTTCCGGCATGCCGCAAGAACGGAAAACCTGCCGGGCATAGGCCAAATAAGGCTCAGCACGTCTTGAAAATACACTCATGGTTCGGCGCCCCTGCCGCAAAAAATACTTATATTGCCGGGCAACGGCCTTCCTGACATGAGGTGGCAGATCCCTGTCTATCTCTCCCTTATCTTCCAGCACAGCCAGCTCAGTAGAGGTCAGGGGTGAAGCCCCGTCATCATCAGGCAGAAGCCAGTATGCATCGGAACTATCCCGCATATTTCCCTGTTTAGCTCCGCAACCGCCAAGAAAAACGAGGCAGGAGAGTATCAGCAGGAAACAGCTTGTTATCGGATGGAATAAACGAACAGCTTTCGCCATGTAGACTCCTTCATATCGGCCCGGCTTGCCTTCGACCTCGAAGATGCGTACACAGGGCCAGTCCGCACCGCGCTCAGCGCATCTGCCATATTCTTTTGCTCTGCACGGAGGCAGCCATGGTTGATAATTTTGATACAGCTCCGCTTCTGCCGGGGCTCAAACCTGTACTTGAGCTGCTGACAAGCGAGCCTCAACGTATAGACCTTGTCTTCTGTAAAAAAGGCCTGCGATCTCCTGAAATGCAGACTGTACAGCAGCTTTGCCGACAACATGGCATACGCTTCAGCCTTCTGGACGGCCCCGCCCTTGACCGCCTATGCCGTAACACGCATCACAGGCGAGACGGTGTTGGTCACCAGGGGGTCATCGCCCGCCTTGCCGCTACCAGCTTCTGCGAGCTGAACAGCCTGCTGGCCTCGGTCAGTACGGCACCGCTGCCACTACTGCTGGCTCTGGACCAGGTACAGGACCCAGGCAATGTAGGCACACTTTGTCGCACCCTTTACGCCCTTGGTGGGGCCGGACTCATCCTGCCCCGGCACAACAGCGCCTACCTGGGCCCTGCAGCCCGGCGTGCAGCCGCAGGAGCTCTGGAGAAGCTGCCTGTAGCCCAGGTGACCAATCTTGGTCATGCCTTGGACAGCGCCGAAGAAGCTGGTCTGACCATCTACGGTACCGGAAGTGGCAACAACAGCATGAACGCCTTCCAGCACACCATACGCCTACCCGCCGTCCTGGTACTGGGCAATGAAGAACGAGGCCTGCGCCCTGGCGTTGCCAAGCGCTGTGCCGCTATGCTGCGCATCCCTCTGGCCCGGACGTTTGATTCTCTTAATGTGGCCCAGGCAGGGGCCGTACTGCTGGGGTTGACGGCTGCATCCCAACAAAAAAACACACATAAAAAAATCTGGGCCAGAGAAAAGCACATTTTTAAGTAAATTTACTACAAGAAGTCTCTTACTCTGCCCTTTTGCATGCAATATAAAATATAAAAAGCAGGAGAGCAACAGCTTTCCTGCTTTTTATTTACTTGTGATATATTCTAGATTTTATTTAGATTTTATTTTTACATATACTATACTGTAAAATGGTATTTTTTACTGTATTGTTGCATGTAAAGCCTATTAAAATCTAAAACTGGTATAGAAAAAAAGGCCCTGACGCATCTGCCGCCCCTTCCATTCCCGATAGAGCAGTGAAGAGTGCAGCGAAAGAAGCTTCAAGGCTTTTTTCCAGCCAGTTCTTCTTGCTGGGGCGTTTCAGCAGGGGACGGTCAGCAGGTACGCCGCTCTGTTCTGCCAGCCAGGTCAGGGCTGCGTTCTGCCCACCCAGTGCGTCGATGAGCCCCAGCTCCAGGGCCTCACGACCGGTGAAAATCTTGCCGTTAGCCAGCTCCACCGCTTTTTCACGCGGGAGATTACGCCCTGCAGCCACTATATCCACAAACTGTTCGTGCATATCCTTGAGAATATGCTCAAAATAGGCCCTGTCTTCCACTGAAAGGGGGCGCATGTAAGAGCCTGCGTCCTTGTACGGTGCGGTAACCAGTGTCTCCTGTCCTAAGCCCAGTTTACCCATGAGACCCTGAAGCTGTGGAATATCCATACGTACTCCAATGGAGCCTGTGACGGTAGACGCATTGGCAAAAATTTTCTGTCCGGCCATGGCAACCATCAGGCCACCTGAAGCTGCTACCGACCCCATACTGGTCACTACAGGTTTTTTACTGGCCAAGCGGGCCAGAGCGCTGTACAGCTCCTGCGAGGCTGCTGCTCCGCCTCCGGGCGAATCAATGCGCAGCAATACACCTCTGACATCCTCATTACGCTCTACTTTGCTGATCCAGTCGAGCAGTGGCTGTACGTCCATGATACTGCCACGTACACTTACAAGAGCCAGACGTTCTCCAGCCAGAGGGCTGTCTGCTTCATCAGCACCAAGGAAGACGCCCAAGGCCAGCAGAGCCAGACCAATGCAGATACTCCAGAACAGAACAGGATGCCGCTTACGCCAGGACCGGCGAAAAATGTCCTGCCAGACCGGTGCGGGAATCTGCGCCAGTGGGCATGTGCCGTGACATGCGCCGGCTGTTTGTGGCTGATGCGTTCCCTGCTGTTCAAAAGAGCTAAAAGAAAAATCATTCTCTTTCATAATCTATAACCATCTATGTTTACTGCTTTATGAAAAGGCCCGGCAAGGCCGGGCTGTCTGAAGTGTCAACGCATGGCTTCAGGCCAGAGCCCGGCAGCCATTTCGCGCAATTTATATTTCTGTATCTTGCCACTGGCTGTAAGTGGAAAAGCCTGGACCACAGCCACATAGCGGGGGATCTTGAACCAGGCAATCCTGCCCTTGCAAAAAGCGCGTACAGCCTCGACATTAAGAGCTGCTCCCTCACGAGGGATGATGAAGGCCCCAACCTCCTCACCGTATTTACGGCTGGGCACTGCCACCACCTGCACATCCAGCACTTCAGGCATCTGCATGAGAAATTCTTCCAGTTCTCGCGGATAGACATTCTCACCGCCGCGTATGATCATATCCTTGATACGGCCGGTTATGCGCAGATAGCCATGTTCGTCCATAATCCCCAAGTCACCGGAGTGCAGCCAGCCATCAGGGCTGATTGCCCGGGTCGTATCCTCGGGCATCTTGTAGTACCCCTTCATGACGTTATAGCCCCGGCAGAGGATTTCGCCTACCTGCCCGCGCGGCAGCTCTTCACAGGTCTCCGGGTCAGCTACACGCACTTCAATCCCGGGCATGGCACACCCCACAGTTTCACAGCGCAGACTCAAGGGATCATTTACATCAGACTGCGTCATTACCGGCGATGCCTCGGTCAGGCCATAGCAGATGGTTATTTCACGCATATTCATATCCTCGACCACACGGCGCATGAGCGGCTCTGGGCAGACAGAGCCGGCCATGATGCCCGTGCGCAGGCTGGACATGTCATAACGGGCGAAATGTTTGTGCTCAAGCTCTGCCAGAAACATGGTAGGCACACCGTAGACAGCAGTACAGCGCTCCTGATGAATAGCTTTGAGAACATGTAGCGGATTGAACGTCTCCAGTATGACCATGGCCGCACCATGATTGACACAGGCCGATACGCCCAGAACACAGCCAAAGCAGTGAAAAAGCGGTACTGGCAGGCAAACGCGGTCGTTTTCATCAAAATGCTGATGGCGGCCTATCCAGTAGCCATTAAGGCCCACATTGACATGGGTCAGCATGACGCCACGAGGAAAGCCCGTTGTACCCGATGTATATTGCATGTTGATCTCATCGTGCGGGTCCAGCATGGCCTGGCGGGCTGCATATGCAGCATCATCCACCATGACTGAAAGAGCCAGAATCTCGGGCATGGAGTACATGCCCAAATGCTTCTGTGCTCCCAGGAAGCAGACACGTTTGAGATGCGGCAGTTCCGGATTACGCAGCAGGCCGCGCCCGTGCACGCGCAGCTCCGGCACAATTTTGTAGACAGTGGCCAGAAAATCATGATCGCGCAGACTGTCGATGAGAAAAAGATTCTCGCATTCTGACTGGCTCAGAAGATAGCGCAGCTCATGCTCCCGGTAGTTCGTATTGACTGTCAGTAATACTGCCCCGATCCTGGCAGTAGCGAACTGCAGTACCACCCAGTCCGGCACATTGGTAGCCCAGATGGCCACTTTCTCGCCTTTTTGTACACCCAGGGCCATAAGCCCTCTGGCCAGGCGGTCCACAGCTGCGCCGAACTCCCGCCAGGTAAGGCGATAATTGCGATCCGCATAAATCAGGGCTTCCCTGTCGGGAAAACGGGCCACAGTATGATCCAGAACCTGGCCCAGGGTCCACTCCCGCAGAACAAACTGGGCCTGACGGCTGCGTACTTTGTCTTCCATATGGTTTACTGGGGATTATAGGTCACAGCTAGGATGGTCACAGGAGCGTCATCTGCAGCGCCTACGAAATGAGGCACGATGGAATTGTAGTAGATGGTCTCACCTGCCGAAAGTACATGCCGCTCATGACCATAGATGACCAGCAGCTTTCCCTTGAGCACAAGAATGAATTCCTCTCCCTGATGGGAGGATGTCTTCTCTTCCACAGATGGATCAGGAAAAATCTCAATATAGAAGGGCTCCATATTACGGTCTGTCTTGCCTTTGCCCAGTGCCTGATAGACATAAGTAGGCCGCACAGTCAAACCGCTATGCATGGGGTCGTCGCCGCTGGAGGCACCTTCCTCAATACGGTTTCTGATAGGATCCTGCGTAAACTGATCATCCAGAAAGGTGCCGAGCCGGACGCCCAAGGCGCGAGCCACCTTCTGCATGGGGCCTATACTGGGATACACCTCATTCTTCTCGAGTTTTTCTAAAAATTCCACGCTAAGCTTGGTGTGCAGGGACAGATCTTCCAGCAGAAGCTCCTTTTCTTCCCGAAATGCACGAACACGGCTACCGATGTCTGGGGCCTGAGGCATGATCTTCCTCCTTGCCATGCCGGGGCATCCGGCACTGGCAAGGGGAGAATAGCGAAATGGCATAGTAGCGGCAAGAGTAGTAATGCGCATTTGGCAGACCCGTTGCTTTGCGTTATAATCTACATATGAACGCAGATAATGTGATACGGCGGGCCATTGTGGCCGCAGGGCAGGTACAGGGCGTAGGCTTTCGCCCTTTTGTCTACAGGCTGGCCCATGAGGAGGGCCTTTCAGGTTCAGTAGGCAATACGTCAGACGGTGTACGCATAGAGGTACAGGGCTTCATACTTGCAGTTGAGCGTTTTGGACAACGCCTGCGCAACGAACTGCCTCCCCTGGCCCGTCTGACCGCCGTACAGGAGGAGAGCCTGCCCCTGTTAGACGATGAAAAAACTTTCAGCATTGTACAAAGCCAGGGCAGGACAGGGCACAATGTGCTGGTCAGCCCAGATATGGGTATATGCCAGGACTGCCTGAAAGATATGCGTGACCCGACTGACCGTCGTTATGGTTATGCCTTTACCAACTGCACCAATTGCGGACCGCGCTATACCATTACCTACGCCATTCCCTATGACCGTGCTGTGACCAGTATGTGCTGCTTTCCCCTTTGCCCGGCATGCGCTGCCGAATACTCTGACCCTTTGGACAGACGTTTTCACGCTCAGCCCATTGCCTGCCCTGTTTGCGGGCCACATCTCTGGCTGGTAAACGGGAAGGCGGCCGCTGCAGGGCAGACATCTCCCAGTCCAGAAAATCAGGTCCACGCTCTGGAGCAGGCGGGGAATATCCTGTTGCGCGGTGGCGTTCTCGCCCTGAAAGGGCTGGGGGGCTTTCAGCTGGCTTGCGATGCCCGCAATGCCCATGCCATACAGAGTCTGAGGCAACGCAAAGACAGACCGCATAAAGCACTGGCCCTCATGGTTGGTAACCTTGCTACGGCCAGCGTCCTGTGCAATCTCAACCCTGAGCATGAGGCTCTGCTGCAATGCCCAGAAAAACCCATTGTGCTTTGCCCGCGCCGGAAAGACTGTCTTCTGCCTTCAGATCTGGCCCCGGATGTCACCAGCCTGGGTCTGATGCTACCTTACACGCCTCTGCATGCGGCCTTGTTCCACTGGCTGGACAGACATACCAGCCTGCCGCCGGTGCTGGTAATGACCTCAGGCAACCCCCATGGAGAGCCTCTCTGCCTAGGCAATCGTGAAGCCTTGCAACGCCTGCCCCATCTGGCTGATGCCTGGCTGCTGCACGACAGAGATATTCTGTGCCGTGTTGACGACAGTGTTCTCGGTGTACGGCCTGGACGAACCGTCAGCATTACGGCCTCTTCTGATAGTGTGGAACCCTTTTTCTACCGCCGTGCACGCGGTTATGTACCCCGCCCTGTGCACCTGCCGTCATCCATGGCAACAGCTCCCTGTGTTCTGGGGGCCGGGGCCGAGCTCAAGAGCACAATATGTCTGGCACACGGTGCAGAAGCCTTTGTGGGTCAGCATATTGGTGATTTGGAAAATCCTGCTACTCTGGCATTTTATGAAGAAAGCCTCGCACGCCTGGAAAGCCTGCTGGAAAAACGACCTGCTGCTATCGTCTGTGATCTGCATCCTGATTTTCTTTCCAGCCGTTATGCCGAAGCCCGTGCCACACGGGAAGCTCTTCCTCTTTGGCATTTACAGCACCATGCTGCTCATGCCGCGTCAGTACTGGCGGAAAATCACTGCTTTGAGCCAGCTCTGGTCCTTTGTCTGGACGGTACAGGCCTTGGAACAGACAAAAGCATCTGGGGCGGCGAATTACTGTTGATGGATCTCTCCCGCCCGTACTGGCGTCGGCTGGGACGCCTGAGCCCCTTTGCCCTACCCGGTGGAGAAGCCGCTATTCGCGAGCCTTGGCGCATAGCTCTTGCACTGCAGGAACAAAACAGAAATACCATATCTGCGGCCCCATGCCCCTGGCATGATGACTTTGTGCAGGCCGAAGCTGCTGTACGCATTATGCTGGCACGGGGGATTAACTGCCCGGCGACATCCAGCTGTGGACGTCTTTTTGATGCCGTCGCTGCCCAGTTGGGCCTGTGTACGGTCATCAGCTATGAGGGGCAGGCTGCAATCCGTCTGGAAACAGCAGCTCTGCCTTACATGATGACCGCGGAGAAGAGCCCCCCTAACTGGTCTTTGCAATCGCTCTCCGCAGAACAGCCAGACACGTTTGATGCACAGGACAAACCGGTGTGGCAGCTGGACAGCACATCCCTGTTCGCGCAGGTATTGCATGGGCAAGGGGCAGGACAGCCCCCTGGCCTGACGGCAGCCTGTTTTCATGTAGCTCTGGCCTCTGGCCTTGCAGACATGTGTGCTGTAACAGCCCGTGAGCATGGTCTGAACAACATCGGCCTTTCCGGTGGCGTAATGCAAAACTCCATCATGGCCCGACTGCTGCCAGAAGCCTTGTATGCCCACGGCCTGACACCTTTGACCCATCATGACTTGCCGCCAGGTGATGGCGGTTTGTCACTGGGGCAGGCCGTCTGGGGGCAGCGCCTGCTGCTGGCGTGAGTATTTGACCATGGGCTGCAGGATATTTTACTTTCTCATGGTAACGGAGCGTCCGGCACGAAGACCGTTGCCGACTACCATGATAGCTGTCCCAACGTCTGCAAACACGGCCATCCACATGGAGGTATATCCGCCCAAGGTACATCCGAAAAAAAGTGCCTTCACGCCAAGAACTAAGACAATATTTTGTATGAGTATGCCATAGACCCTGCGAGACAGACGGATGAAGTTCGGTATCTTACGCAGATCATCGTCCATAAGGGCTACATCAGCTGTCGCCATGGCTGTGTCTGTGCCCGACCCTGCCATGGCGAAACCTATATCCGCCTGGGCCAGTGCCGGAGCATCGTTAATGCCATCCCCGACCATACCAACTTTGAACCTCTGAAATTCTCCCAGTCTCCCGACTTCACAAGGTCTGCCTCGAGTCTCATCCACAAGAGAGCTTACGCAAGCCAATTTCTCTTCGGGAAGAAGGTTGGAACGCCACTCGTCTACACCGACCTGCACCGCTGCAGCACGAGCCGTGAGCTCGTTGTCACCGGTGAGCATCACTGTCTTTACTCCCAGTCTGCGCAGCTCACGTACGGCTTGCACACTACTTTCCCGAATGGAATCAGCTACGGCAAAAAGTGCAAGCACGCAATTTTCATCTGCGAAGAACACTATACTCTTACCCCGCCCTTCAAGTTCTGCAGCCTTTTGTCGAAGGCCTTCCCCGATCTCTCCTTCAAGAAAACCAAGTTCTTTCATCATACGCAGACTGCCGAGATACATATGGCGACCATAAACCTCGCCCTGAACTCCCTTGCCTACCACTGTCACGAAATCCCGAACATCGGCAGATTTGGCGTCAGAGGCCTCAGCTATGGCACGGGAAACAGGATGCTCTGAGCGCGCCGCAAGACTGGCTGCCATAGCAAGACAAAGAGTTTCACCGTTCTCAGATACATTTATCGGAATGATGTCAGTAAGGAGTGCCCTGCCATGAGTGAGTGTGCCGGTTTTGTCCAGGGCCAGTATACGCAAAAGCCGCCCCTGTTCGAGGTAGGCCCCTCCCTTTACAAGTATCCCCATGCGTGTTGCTGCAGCTATGCCACTTACTATGGTCACTGGAGTAGAAATAACCAGCGCGCATGGGCAACCTATGATCAGTACAGTCAGCGCAGTATATATGGAGGGTATCCACCCCGCACTCAGCATAAGGGGAGGCAGCAGGGCAAGGAGCAGGGAAATAATAAAGATACTGGGAGTGTACCAACGGGCAAAACTATCCACAAAACGTTGCATGGGGGCGCGGCTGACCTGAGCATTTTCTACCGCATGAATGATACGGGCCAGAGTTGTCTCGGAGAATGTTGCGGTGACTTCGAAGTCGAAGTTGCCGAAAGTATTGATCGTTCCGGCAAAAACGCTATCACCGGGGCCTTTCTCCACAGGAATACTCTCTCCTGTGATAGGTGACTGATCCACGGCCGACTGCCCTTCTCGTATCACACCATCAAGGCAGATGCGTTCTCCTGGCTTCACGCGCAGCAGTGCACCGATGGGTATTTTTCGGCAGTCTGTTTCCTGCCATGTCCCATCGGACTGGAGAACTGTAGCTCTTTCCGGCGAAAGAACGATCAACTCTCTGATGGAAGTACGGGCCCTTGTCAGTACGCCTTCCTCTATCGATTCAGAAACAGTAAAGAGCACCATAACCATGGCTGCCTCGGAGAAATGCCCTATGAGCACGGCGCATGTAACAGCCACGCTCATCAGCGCTGTCATATTGAGGTCGAACCTGCGCACCGCATCCCAGCCAGCCTTGTAAGTACCCACGCCTGACAGTATTATGGCAATGAGGGCGAAAAGAAGAGACAGAAAGCCAATGACAAATGAAGGAGGCAGAATACCGCCTTCCTGCAAAAAGTGGATCAATTCAGACAAGACCGCAAGCAGGCCTGCTACGGTGAGTTTTTTCCAGGATATATCGCCCTTGGGGGATTCACTGTGCCCTTCTTCGCATAGCGATTCATCCTCACTCCTGCAGCATTCACAGGAGCACTGGATATGGAGCAGATTTGCGTCTCTCATACTGGCCTCCTTTTTGCAGCCGGAATGCACTCTATAGCAGCTATACTAGGGGGGAATCTGCTCAGGATTGTGACGGTGTGGCCGGGCCTAGTATGAACTCCAGCACAGTGTCTGCCAGCATTGCCGCAGCCTGTGTCACTCGTGGAGCCAGAGGCGGGGCTGTCTGCACATCGGTGACGAAGTCCCCTACCAGGGTCAGGTCGCCCATAGGGCGTTTGTGCATGTCAGGGCCACCATAGCCGGCCAAACCCGAGGCTGCGACAATGCGCGCCCCGCTCAATATGGCAGCCTCCACCAGCATGGCCTTGCTCAGAGAATCATCCAAGGCCTCTACCCAAATGGGGCAGAGAGGTGCTATCTTCGGCAGATTGGAAGAACTGAGACGCAGACGGCGTATGTCCAGCTGTATTTCAGGGTTGAGCTCGCGCAGCAGCTCGGCCAGGGCCTCCACCTTGGGGCGTCCAACATGTCGTGGCCAGTATTGCTGACGGTTGAGATTGGAGGCATCCACCACATCATCATCCACAAGCAGCATGTCTTCCACGCCACTGCGGGCCAGCATCAGTGCCGCATTGGAGCCCAGACCACCGGCACCGGCAATACCCACACGGACGCTGCGCAATTTCTTCAGTTGTTCCGGCGTAAGGTAACGGGTCAGACCCGCATGCAGAGTATTATACATGGCTGTGCAGGATGCTTTATAATATTGGCGTTTCCCAGTCCTTGATGACAGCCTGATAACCTCTGGCGGCCAGTGCTGCCGTCATCTGGAAGAGAGAACGACTGTCGGAGATTTCAAACTGACCAGGATTGTGCAAATCCTCAGTAGCGCGACCACCCACGGCCGTAGAGACCCCGGCCGAAACACGGGTGACGCCCAAAGCAAGCAGATGATCACGCATGAAGGCACTTTCACGGCTGGAGCAGGTAATACCTGCGCGCGGCAGAAAACAGCGCAGAGCCATGACATACTGGGCCAGAGTCCTGTCGTCCACAGTATGTTCCACAACAAAACTGCCTTCGTGCGGGCAGATACGCGGGATGGATACGCTCAGCTCCACACCAGGACAATGGCGCTGCAGCCACCAAGCGTGCAGACCTGTAGCAAAGGCGTCCTGTTCAAAGGGCTCCAGCCCCAGCAGGGCACCGATGCCCAGTGAGCGCATGCCAGCTCTGGCAGCGCGTTCCGGCGCGGCCAGTCTCCAAGCATAGTCACGCTTGGGGCCTGCCGGATGCAGCCAGGCGTAGCGTTCAGGCGTGTAGGTCTCCTGAAACATGGTCATGGAATCAACACCCGCATCAATCAGCAGGCGGTACTCCTCTTCGTTCATGGCATAGACTTCCACGCCCACTGAGGCGAAGAGAGGCTTTATATCCCGCACCGCACTGACGATGTACTCGGGTGAGGAGAGATGCCGTGCGTCCCCTGTGAGCAAAAGTACATGCTGAAAGCCCTGTGCGGCAATGGCCCCGGCCTCGGCCAGTATCTCTGCGGCATTAAGATGGCGGCGCGGCTGTGTATTTCTGGCATTGAAACCACAGTAACGGCACTGATTGGTACAGACGTCCGAGATATAGAACGGGGTGAAGATGTTCACAGCCCGGCCGAAATAACGCAGTGTCAGGTCATGGGCACGGCGTGCCATACTTTCCAGACAGTCCTGGGCCAAGGGAGACAGCAGGAGCAAAAAATCCTGTGGAGTGAGACTGTCCTTTTCCAGCACAGCCAGTATTCTGTCTGTCGTAGCAACTGCAATACCTGCGGACCGGCGTTGGGCAGGCCAAGTCTGCAAAAAATCCTGAAAGTTCTGCATAGGTCCTGCTAGCGTAAGAAGCCCGTCAGGGGTGAGGATGGCTGGGCCCCAGCCCCACATGCTCTGACAGCACCCGCCCCGGACAGCCATGCGTCACGGCCAGCCTGCACGGCCGCTCTGAAAGCGGCACCCATGCGCACCGGATCATCAGCTGATGCAATGGCCGTATTCACCAGGCAGGCAGCAGCTCCCATTTCCATAGCTTCACAGGCCTGTGAGGGTCGACCGATACCCGCATCCACAATAATGGGCACATCCATCTCTTCAATGAGGATGGCTATCATTTCGCGGGTACGCAGGCCCCTGTTGGTGCCGATGGGCGCACCCAGGGGCATGACAGCC
Source organism: Desulfovibrio sp. (assembly GCA_017396005.1). Lineage (GTDB taxonomy): Bacteria > Desulfobacterota > Desulfovibrionia > Desulfovibrionales > Desulfovibrionaceae > Desulfovibrio. The sequence continues at coordinate 22,802 of JAFQNG010000041.1, read as the reverse complement.
GCAGCCCCGGCCTCGGCGCAGGCACGAGCCACATAGAGATCGGGGTTGATATAGGGCAGCACCACAAAACCTTCGCTGACCAATGTTTCCGTAGCTTTTGCGGTTTCGTAGCCATCTGGCAGCAGATGCCGTGTGTCAGCAATGACTTCTATCTTGATCCAGTTACCGCAGCCGGCCGCACGGGCCAAGCGGGCCAGGCGTACGGCCTCTTCAGCTGTGCGCGCCCCAGACGTGTTGGGCAGAAGACGCATGTGCCCAGGTATGTGCCCCATAATGCCCTGCTGGCCTTTTTCCACACGGCGCATGGCCACAGTAATGACCTCAGCCCCACTAGCCTCTGCCACGGCAGGAATGAGACTGTCGGCACTGTACTTGCCAGTGCCAATAAAAAGGCGGCTTTTGAGGGTAACACCGCCTAGTACAAAGGGATCAGACATATATCCTCCTAGCCTAGCCGCCGCCCACAAACTGTACGATTTCCACCTGCTCGCCGTCCTGCAGAGTGGTAGAGCCAAAAGCCGCAGCCGGCACAATGCGGCCGTTTACTTCTACTACCACATGGCCGGGCTCATGCCCACACAAACGCAGGAGCTCAGCTACACTCAGGGCATCAGGGCAAAGTTCTGGTTCACCGTTGACAATGAGTTGCATCATATTCTCCCTGTACAGACCTATTATACTAGCCCTGGCACGACAAGAATGCAAGTAAGTGCATGGCTGTACCCGAGGAGGACAGTGTGCCCCTTGCCAGAGCGAGGAAACTTCCCTTTGATAGCTATGCTGTCAACCCATCAAGCAAGACGTCATTGGCGGCTGAAGCGTGTGCGCAATTCGCGCATATCCTGACGGGAAAGGCCCAGCACCTGCGGCCAGGCGAGGCAGCAGGCAGCCACAGCCAGGCTGTAGATAAGGCCGCAGGAAAGAAAACGCCAAAACGAGGTCACACCTCCCAGATCAAGAGTCAGAGTAAGCTGACGACAGGCAAAGGCCAAGCCTAACAATAGGCCCAGACTCCAGATTTGATGTGCAAGATTACGCCAAAAACATATCGGAATGAAACGCGAGGCCAGCCAGAGATAGAGGTTAACAGTCAGACACTGTACTGCTACGGTCTTGACGGCCAAGCCCGTGGCCCCCAGGTCAAGTCCCCAGAAAGGAGACGGGGCCAGCAGAAACCAGGCTGTCGCAAAACCGTACAGGCATTCCAAGGCTGTGATGTTACGCAGTATGCGAGTGCGGCCCGTGGCGTGAAAAACCGAACCTGCCAGCTGCCCGTAGGCCTGATGCAGAGGATAGAGGGCCATGATCTGCACCGGCAGGATGGCGGCAGCAAAGTCTGCCCCACCAAAGATATGCACAAGAGCCGCGCCTTCAGCCAGGGTAAAACAGGAAAAATAGGCCGCTATTACATAGAGCAGGGGGGCAAAACGCGTCAGAAGGCGGCCCATGGCCTCACGGTCCTGTGCGCCCCAGGCGATGGAAAGTTCCCGCATGACCAGGGGGGTCATGGCTGAGACAAAGAGGAAGCAGGCCATGCTGACCTTTTGCGACAGGGCAAAAAAACCCTGCTCGGCGCTGCCGTCAAAGCACTGCAGAAGCCAGCGCTCGGCCGTAAGCATGACAAAGGAGAGCAGGGCCTGCACAAAGAGCGGATGGCTGTAATTGAAGAATTCGCGGCTGTAGACCCTGTAATGGGCACGACTCAGTTGCAGGGTAAACAGCACGTCCTGCGCACGCCAGTGACAACGGCTCACCATCCAGAAGCCCACGGCCATGGCCCCGAGCATAAGGTACTGCTGAACAAAGAGGCTGTGTATGTCCAGGGCTTGCAGCCAGAAGAGGCCCCCCAAGAACAACACTGACAGGAGTGAAATGAGCGTTCGCAGCATTTCTGAAGCCACTGTGGCCCCTAGGGCATCGTTCATGGAGCGCAGCACCCGGCCCCACCAGGTGAGGAAGGCCCAGCCAGCGGCCAGCGGTGCCAGCCACAGCGGCACCCCGGGCATAATACGCGAGCCTATGTCAGGTATCTGCATCAGTAAGGCAGCAAGCAGGCAGACGCAGGCCACAGCCAGGCAGATGCGCAGATAGAAGGCAGCTAGGCCGGTCTCATGCTGGCGGCGGGAAAGGGCATTGTAGAAACAGGTGGAGGTACCCATATCAAGAAAGCCGGACATCTGCTGAAAAAGCGAGGTGGCAAAACTGTAGTTGCCGTACATCTGCGGCCCCAGAGCGCGCGGTAGTATGGCCTCCATGACCAGATAAACGGGCACAGAAGCCATATTGGCCAGAAGTTTGAAGGCATAACGACGGGCCAGAGTAGGGGTAGGGCTTGCCATGACCATAATCTAGCCCTTTTTGGCCTCTGTCTCAAGCGGCCCTGTATTTACACGCGCCTTCTTTCACCGTATGACAGGCAGGGGCGCAGGCCCTTACTCATTCTTACCGAAAAAAGGTTGCCGCCATGAACGACGAACGCAGCTCCAAGATGAAAAGCGGGCTGGAGAAAGCTCCACACCGCTCTCTGCTCTATGCCCTGGGCCTGACCCGGGAAGAAATGGAACGCCCTCTCATCGGTGTGGTCAATGCCGCCAACGAGGTGGTGCCGGGCCATATTCATCTGCATACCCTTTCTGCCGCCGTCAAGGCCGGGGTACGCATGGCTGGGGGAACCCCCCTGGAATTTCCGGCTATCGCTGTCTGCGATGGCATTGCCATGAACCATGAGGGCATGCGTTTTTCACTGCCCTCGCGCGAATTCATTGCCGACTCTATCGAAATCATGGCCAGGGCCCATGCTTTTGACGCACTGGTTTTCATTCCCAACTGCGACAAGACTGTGCCGGGCATGCTGATGGCCATGATGCGTCTGAACCTGCCCTCAGTGCTGGTTTCAGGCGGCCCCATGCTGCCGGGCAATCTGGCAGGAGGGGACAAAGGAGACCTCATCACAGTTTTCGAGGCTGTGGGCAAGGTGCGCAGTGGCAGCATGAGCGAAGAAGCCCTGGAACGACTGGCCGAACGGGCTTGTCCCGGCTGCGGGGCATGCGCGGGCATGTTTACGGCCAATTCCATGAACTGTCTGGCTGAGACCATAGGTGTGGCTCTGCCGGGTAATGGTACCATCCCTGCGGTGAGCGCTGCCCGCACCCGTCTGGCCAAACAGGCGGGCATGCAGGTCATGGAGCTGCTCAGGCAGAATATACGCCCGCTGGATATTGTGACCCCCAAGGCTGTGGCCAATGCTGTGGCCGTGGATATGGCCCTGGGCTGCTCTTCCAATACCGTACTGCATCTGCCCGCCATTTTCGGCGAGGCTGGGCTGAACATGGACCTGGGTATTTTTGACGAGCTCAGTCGCAAAAGTCCCAATCTCTGCAAGCTTTCCCCGGCAGGCAAACATTTTATGGTGGATCTGGACAATGCCGGCGGCATACCAGCAGTCATGGCCGAGCTGGACAAACTGGAACTCATCAATAAGGACTGCCTTACGGTCACCGGAAGAACAGTGGGGGAAAACCTCAATGCCCTGGGTGCCCGTATTGAAAACACTGATGTCATCCGCCCCATCGGGCAGGCTTATTCCAAGCAAGGCGGCATAGCCATATTGCGTGGCACTCTTGCCCCCGAGGGGGCAGTGGTCAAGCAATCGGCCGTTGCTCCTGAAATGATGTGCCGTGACGTGCGAGCCCGTGTTTTCGATACCGAAGAAGACGCCATGCGCGCCATTCTGGACGGCAGGATTCAGCCCGGCGATGGTGTGGTCATTCGCTACGAAGGCCCGCGCGGTGGGCCAGGCATGCGCGAAATGCTCTCGCCCACAGCCGCTATTACCGGAATGGGCCTGGGCAAGGATGTGGCTCTGCTGACTGACGGGCGTTTTTCCGGCGGTACAAATGGCGCAGCTATCGGGCATATTTCGCCTGAAGCAGCCGACGGCGGCGTCATTGCTCTGGTACGCGAGGGTGACATTATCCATATCGACATCCCCAACCGCAAGCTGGACCTGCTAGTAGACGAAGAAGAGCTGGCCCGCCGCCGTGCAGCCCATATGCCCCATGTCAAGGTGAGCCCCTATCCTGTGCTGCGCCGTTACGCCAAGCTGGTCAGTTCTGCGGCCACAGGCGGACGTTACAAGGAAGACATACAGACAAGATAAGCGCTGCGGGCGTCTGCCTGTGGTTACAGCAAAAAGCTCCTGTTGGATTTCCGACCGGAGCTTTTTTATTGAACGGCCCTTCCATTGGGGGCATATGGTCTTATGTATACAGACAGCATAATCGCATACACCTTGTGACCAGAAAAGGAAAAGCCCATGAAAATGCCAGAACTGTCTACCATGCTGAAAACACGCGTAGTCTTCAAGACGCTGATCATTCAGGTATGTCTTTTATGTGGCATTTTGCTGGCAGCCTGGGGCCTGCAGGCTCTCTACGCTGCCACGGATAGAACTACCTTTCCTCAAGGCGTGAGTCTGCCTACAGACACGGCTAAGCTGACCGAAAACGAAAAAGGCAAGATACTGCTGGACGCCATAACCCATCAGCTTCGACGCGAGATGGACTCCACCTTTGGCTGGACCTTCAATGACATCATCTTCAACCGCTATATACTGGATAACCGGGCCTACCGGCAGTACGGCGTCTACAATGCCACCAAGTACCTTCTCGACCTCTATTCCAGCCAGATCGCCAAGCTTGGGGGCAGTGACCGTGAGAGCGAATTCCTGTACCGCGCGCGTACCAACAACTTTGTCATGGATCCGCGCAGCTTCATCTTTCCCTCTGCTGAAGGCACCTATGCCAAGGGGCTGAAACTGCTTGATGAGTACAAGGCTTCACTGGATTCAGGCAAGGGAGTTTACAACTGTCGTACAGACGATCTCTACGCATCCTTTGTGGCCGTGACCGGCGAAAATCTGCTGGGCTATGCCCTGGGTCTGTTGGAAGACGCCCAGAGTCTGCCTTTTTACAAGTTGGATAACCGCATCTACGAAGTGCAAGGCATGGTGCTTGTACTGCGCGACTTCATCAGAACCCTCTATGAGCTCTACCCGGAGATTAAAGCCAAGAACAATGAAGAAAATCTGGCCGCTGCCATGGACTGTCTCAACCGCATCTGCACCTATGACCCACTCTATATAACATCTTCGGTCAATTCGGGCGAGCTGGTGCTCTCCTACCTGCTTTTTGCCAAGGCCAGGCTGGAGGACGTGCGAGACAGCATACGCATGTAAGTCGTCAGCAGCTATACAGCCACAATCAGCCCGGCCAGGCACAAGTCCTGAAACAGCCGGGCTGTATCCTTTCTGATGCGTTCACGGCCCGTTCCTGGAAAGGCCTCGGCCAGCAAGCCTGCAGCTTCTGCCATGCTGAGAGGGCTTTCCAGCAGGCTCCAGACGGCCTGTCCCAGCGGATTAAGGCGATGCAGAGCACTGCCGGCAGGGGCTGACAGGAAAAGCTGCCTACCGTGTCGGAGCACGCGCACACCAGAGCGCTGCTGCCAGCGCTGACGTGCCGGGGCCTTTCCCGGACGGCGCCTTCTGACGCCTCTTCCTGTCGGCAGTGGCACATGGCCGGTACCCGCTTGCCTGACCTCTGACAGCGCGATGCAGGGGGCGTTTTCATGGTCAATGGGAGCATACAGCTCCAGATACTGCTCCAGGCAGGCGGCCGCCGCATCCACACTGTCATAGCGGAGGAGCAGCACAGGCAGACGCCCTGCCAGGGCCGCGGCCTGCTGCAGCAGAGGGGCGGCCTCTCCACACTGCATGATATAACGCGGCAGCAAGCGCAGGAGTGCTGTCTGTGGAGGGAGAGGGCGTAAGCGGGCATCGGCCCCCTGACGGCGCTGCAAAAGAATGCAGTGACTGACAGGCTTTTCCTCTCCGTGGCGGGCCAGAGCTACGGACGCCGGGTCAAGGTAGCAGTAGCGGGCATCGCTGATGCCCTGGCAGCTATGGACAAAAGCGGCCAGAGTGGGGGAGGGCGGCAGGGGCAGGCGCAGACGCGGGGCAATGCCGAAGGAAAGGGCAGTGCCCTGTCCGCTCATGCCCACAAGGTCGTCACCGTAACCTGTATGTCCGTTGGCCATGAGGCGCGCCGCCAGGCTGCTCTTGCCCGCGCCATTGCTGCCCAGCAGGAGGGGCATATGCCTGCCCATACGCAGCGCAGCCGCGTGCAGGCAGAGCAGCCCGTGCTCGCGGCATACTGCGATGATCATTTCTATAGAGAGATTGCACAGAGCACAGGCCAGACTGTCTTCCTGAAAATGTGTGGGCAGCCAGGGCGCGTCAACGGTATACAGAGCACGACCCTTGGCATCTGCACCCATAGTCAGGCTTGGACCATGAGGATACTCCCTTGCTGGCTGTATTGTCGTGAAAGGCCAGGCTGCAAAAAAATTCTGGATCTCCTGCGGCAGGGATGTGCAGCCTCGCAGGTATACGGGCAGAGACAGATGGGCAAAGGAGAGGCAGATCATGGCAGTAATACTAGCAGGATATTGATCAAAGATTCAACTTAACTATACCCCCAGCCAGTGCCGCCAGCGGGGCAGGGCAGCGTCCAGGTACAGATAGTCGTCGGTTATGTCCAAGGGCACGAGCCCCGGCAGGGCACGGCGCACGTCGTCAAGGCAGACTGTGCGGGCAAGGCCGGGCACATCCTGTATGGGGCAGAGGTCAAAATCGTCTGTGGGGGCCATGACCATGACAGGCAGCCCTTTGATGGCAGCCTCCAGCGCTGCTGTGGTAGAGTTGGAGCCCCAGACCGTTACGCCCGACCGCAGATAGTCACTCATGGGACCGTCAGCCAGTGTGATATCTTTGGCCTGTGCGCCCAGCAGCTGCTGCAGATGTTCTGCCACCGGCAGATAGGGGTGCGGCTTGACGGTAACAGACCAGCCCTGCAAGAGACCAGCTTTTACGGTCTGCGCCAGCAGGCGCAGATGCGCTTCTGTTTCATCCTTGAAAAAGCTGGTCAGCACCAGCAGGCTAGGAGCACCCGCAGCAGAGCGCTGAGCCGGGGCAGGGTCAGAGGAGGCCAGGTAGAGGTAGCGCAGAGCTTCAACAGGTATAAGGCGCTGCGGTGGCAGACCGGCTGCCAGCCACTGACTGCAGGCTGAGGCACCATTGCCGCCAATGGCATCCGGCTGAAAGGCCAGGCAGTCTGATGTCATGAAGGCGCGTGGATCATCAAAGTAGCGAAAATCCGTAGGCCGGATGGTGGAGTGCTGGGCCCCCAGCACCGGGCCGTGCCCGGTCTCATGTATGGCATGGCTCAGCATGCGCTCCCAGGGACAGTTTTCCAGCGGGAACAGTGTCCAGCGTTGCGGCCCTGCAAGACGTGCATAGGCCGTACAGGCTCGGTATTGCAGGCAGCGTTCCAGTCCACGCCAGCCTCGGAAGGATTCTGCCCAATCGTCCTTGACATATTCCTGAAAATTCAAGTGCGAACCTGTAAAACAGCAGGCCGCAAGCACTGTTTTTTGCAGGCGCCAGGAGCGCAGGCACAGACGGACAAAACGCCGGAGAGCCGCCCAAAGATCGCCATGTTGTAAAAATTCTTCCAGATAATGGAAGGAGAGACCGTCTTTACCGGTCTGACGAAAGCTGTCACGCGCGGCCAGACATTGTGCAAAATCCAGCTGTGGTGCGGGGAAGCGGATAAAAAGCCATCGTACGAAATGCCCGGCCGCCCCTTCCCGAGCAGCCTGTTCGTTAAGCGCATGGTGCAGATTCTCCCAGTAGCGGGAACGGAAGCGTCCTGCTTTGAGGGCCGCCATATCCACATTGGGGAAATAGGTGGCAATGGTGGCTGTCTTCTGCTGCTCAGATGCAGGAGGCAGGCTGCGGCAGGGCGGCAGTCTGCGGCGCACTGTCCACCACCAGTGCACATAGCGCAGGCCCGCACGCAATGGGGCAGGGCAGGCCGCATAGAGACGTCTGACAAATGCCCCCTTGACGGACACCTGTTCAGGGCCCAGGAAGACAAACTTGCGCCCCGAGCTTGAGCACAGGCGGGACAGGGTGTGACGCAGACGCCTGTCCCCGCCTGCCAGACGCAGATGTGTAACCCCCTTCGCATCCAGCAGGCGTTCCAGGGCGCGCAGTTTATAGATGGTATAAAGATGGGGTGTCATCTTGGGATGGCGCTCGTAGAGCAGCGAACACCACCACATGGAAAGGCTTGCCCCGGCCTTGAGGTGCTCCTGCACCTCCTGCCCGTCAACTCTCAGCCGGGCCATATCCCAGGCCCAGGCAGCATGCTCTGTCCTAATGTGCAGCAGGTCTTTCCCCATACAGGAAGGCAGGGAAATATATCCTGCAGGCACCGCCTGGCCTTCCCAGTGCACGACCAGTTCGTCAGTCTCAGGCTCGACGGCTGTTGCGCCTTCGGCCAGCAGAAGCATACGTGTCATGCTGGACGGGCCTCCTGCAAGACCCTGGCGATGGCCGGACCGTACGGGGCATGAAGCACACCTGCTTCAGTAATTATGCCGCTGATATATTGCGCCGGTGTCACGTCAAAGGCAAAGTTGTACACCGGCACACCGTCAGGGCTTACCGGTTGGCCGGTCAGGCAGGTTACCTCCTGCGCCGGACGCTCTTCAATGGGGATGGCTGCGCCGTCAGGTGTGGCCGTATCAAGGGTGGACAGAGGCGCAGCCACATAAAAGGGGATATGGAAATGGTGTGCCAGAAGGGCTACACCATAGGTGCCTATCTTATTGGCAGCATCACCGTTGGCGGCAATGCGGTCTGCCCCCACTACCACCTTCTGTATCATACCCCTGTGCATGAGCAGGGCACAGGCATTGTCACAGGCCACGGTCACCGGGATGGCATCCTGTTGCAGCTCCCAGGCAGTGAGGCGTGCGCCTTGCAGGAAGGGGCGTGTTTCATCAGCAATGACGTGGATGCGTTTTCCCTGTTCCACTGCGCCACGAATGACGCCCAAGGCAGTACCGTAGCCTGCCGTGGCCAGGGCGCCGGCATTGCAATGGGTCAGCACAGTGTCTCCATCGTCCAGACAGTCTGCGCCAAAGCGTCCTATGGCTTTACAGGCGGCCACGTCTTCATCCTGTATAGCCCGGGCTTCGGCCATGAAGAGCTCCAGCAGGTCGCCGGCCTCCGCATCGGCAGCCTGCTGGCGGCATCGGCGCATGCGCTCCACAGCCCAGCGCAGATTGACCGCCGTAGGACGAGCGGCAGCAATGGATTCCATGAGGGCCTCCAGTCGCTCTGACCAGTGGCTTTCGAAAATGGCCTCTCGCACGGCCAGTACGCAGCCCCAGGCAGCAGTAACGCCAATGGCCGGGGCCCCGCGCACAACCATCTCCTGCAGAGCGCGGACAATGCCTGCCACATTGTGACAGACACAGTAGCTTTCTTCCATGGGCAGCAGGCGCTGGTCCAGCAGATGCAGTTCCAGGGCGTCAGTGTCAAAACGAATATGCGACTGCATGATCTCTCCTTTGGTACAGCCTGCATATCCCATTCTGCAGCGGAAGGCAAAAGCAGAGAAGGCCGCTGCTGCGTAGTTTACGGAAAATATTTGAGGCATATCCCAGAAGAACCGCCATGCAAAAGGCTGACTTTATGCCCTAGCTCGCCTATACTGCTGCATCATGAGTAAACAGCACTGCCGTTCTTTCCGTCTGGTCTGTCAGCCTGAGCAGATCCCGCTTGTGGAGACGCTTTTACACGCTCAGGGCTATGTTTTTGAGCCTGAGCCTTTTTCTCCCCTCTGCCGTCGTCTTGTACATGAGCCACGCCCTCTTGGTTCGTCTCTGGCAGCTTTTTTCGGCTATATCTATATACAAGACCGCTCTTCCATGTTGCCACCACTGGCCCTAGGGGTAAAAGACGGCGAGGCTGTGCTGGACATGTGCGCCAGCCCCGGCAGCAAGACCGGCTTTCTGGCCCAGCTCGTAGGGCCGTACGGCTTTGTGCTGGGTAATGAGCCTGCACCCGCACGCCTTGCTACCCTGCGAGCCAATCTGCATCAGTGCAACCTCCTGCAGGCAGGCACCTGTACGTATAGTGGAGAGTTCCTGCCATTGTACCCTGCATCATGGCAAGCTATTTTGCTTGATCCCCCCTGTTCCGGCTGGGGTACAGCCGAAAAGCATCCCCGTGTGCTCAGGCTCTGGCAGGGAGACAGGATCAACAACCTGACGGCACTACAACGCCGGCTCCTGGCACGAGCTGCCACACTGCTGGCTCCGGGAGGACGCCTGGTATATTCTACCTGTACTACCAATGTGGCCGAAAACGAAGAGCAGGTCCGTTTTGCCGAAGAGAGTCTGGGGCTTGTACGCGAAAACCTTTGCCCTTTTGAGGGTTTCGCCTGGGAAGAGTTGCCAGGCAGCCAAGGCACTCTGCGAGTGGATGGAAAAAAATCTCAGGCTCAGGGTTTTTATCTGGCTCTGCTGCGAAAGCCAGATAACAGTGCCACAGTATCCTTGCCTAGCACTGCAGAGGAGGGAGCAGGCGCACTACAGATAAAGGGTCATACGCTACCGCTGTCTGTGCTGGATGGCCCCTGCTGCGATCCGTCCTTACTGCCTTCGGGACAGGTAGCAGTATTCGGTGATCATGTTCGTTTCATCCCGCAGCAGACCAGCATGCTTCCACCGAATTTCGTCTGGCAGGGGGCTCTGCTGGGGCGCCTTAATGGAGGTCACCTGACCCCAGCACCGCGATTACGTGTTCTCATGCCCCCGGCGCAGACTCAGACATCTCTGGTGTTGGAAGATACAAAGCAGATTACAGCTCTGCTCAGCGGCCAGAGCCTGAATTGCGGCCTGAGTGGGCGGGAAGCTGCACTATGGTGGCAGGGACTGCCACTGGGACGCGTGGCCCTGAAGCAGGGACGGGCCGTAGGTATTTTTAAATAGTGCGCTGCTGTCAGACCTTGACCAGTATACAGGGCCTGCTTTACAAGTCCAAACAATCTGTATTTTCCTGACAGTATTACGTGTATGTATACATTTTTCAGACATAAAAACTTGTAACAGGATTCTGCCATGGCAAACACAACCGTACCCGGCAAAAAATCAGGCCCATTTTCTTTGATCATAACCGTCATGCTGGTAATTTCCCTTGGCGTGGCACTTGTCTGGTTATGGCTGGAGATGGGCAGATCTTATAGCCTTAAGGCCATGATTGCAGGAACCATATATGTCATGACCCCGCATTCGCCGGGTATACTGGAATCCATCGACGTGCGTGACGGCCAGAAAGTACAGCAGGGACAGCAGCTGGCAAGGATACGCAGTGTGAAAGGCCATGAGGAGCTGTCCCGCTATGGCCAGAGCCAGGAAGGCTTGCAGGAGTCTGCACGTGAGCGTGAAGAACGTTTGCGCAAGATTTATGAAGCCAAGGTGCTGCAGCATGTACAGGCCCAGCTGCAACGACGGGATATGGACATGCAGGGCGGCAAGGCAGCAGTAGGAACAGAAGCTTACGCATCTGCTGTGCAGCGGGAACAGACTGCCGGTATGGAAAAGGGCTTGGCCAGGGATGAATATGAAGCCTCAAGCCTGGCTAGAGCAGGTCGTGGGGGCATATCCGGGCAGAGACTGACAATGGCAGACAGTCTTATTCCGACGGGAGGACAGGCCTGGCTACATGTGATCACCTGTCAAGCCCAGAACAATAACGTACTGCTGGCCCCGGTATCCGGCCGCATTGCCGGCATACCAGCACACAGGGGGCAGATGCTGCTGTCAGAAGATACGGTGATGGTTCTACTACCTGAAAGACGGGGCTCGGCACCCCTGCGCGTCACTGCGGAATTTCCTCTGGCAGCTTTCAGTAAAATCAAAGCCGGCGATATCGCCCTTATGCGCAGCACCATACCGCAGCTGACACTGCACGGTACAGTACGCGAAGTGCATGCACCTGTCTCTGGTGCACAGTCCGTACTGGTCCATTTGCAGTTTCCATCTCTACCGGAGGGTGTGCTGTCACCCGGTCAGGAGGTCAGCTGCGAGATACATGGGCACAGTATTTTCGGCTTCAGCGAGTTTTAGTACACCGTGTTCACATAAAAAACGCCCTGCCGGCAGAAGCAGGCAGGGCAGAGTATACCAGGCATGGACGTACAGACTATTCCTGACTATTCCTGCGTAAACTGGTACAACCGTACAGAAAGAGGCTGCAGAGTATTGCTGCCGTGAGCAGCTACTACAAAACCGTATTTACCACTTTGGCCCTGTGCTGGGCACGGGCCACGATAGTACTGTGTCAGTGCCCCTTCGGGGATGATACCGCTACCGTCTTCCTCCCAGGAGCCTCCGCCGAGAAAACGTTCACCATCGGCACGATATTCAATCAGGCGCACCTGATAGGAGCGGGTGCCCTGAGGTGCGCTTTCCACCACTATCTCAGGTGAAAGACGGGAACAGCGGTGTACATCGCGCAATGTAACAGAAATACTCATGCCCGATGGCTCCACAGAGTCATCCCTGGAGGAGCAGGCGGGCAGCAGCAGGCTGACACAGAGCATTGACAACGCAATGCAGGACATGCCGACAGATTTTTTTAATAACATGCGGACCTCCATATGGTCTGCTCGACCTGAATCAGCTATAACCAATCACACCGACAAAGACAATAACTTCGGTACAGACAAGATAGTAAGGAGCATCTATGTCAATTTTATCCAGTAATGTTCAGGGATATCTGGGCAATTCTTCCTGGATTCGCCGTATGTTCGAGGCCGGGGGGCAGCTCAAAGCCCAGTATGGCGCAGACAGGGTCTATGACTTCAGCCTGGGCAACCCCGACCTTCCTGCACCGCCTCAGGTAGAGCAGGCCTTACGGGAAATGGCCGAACGCGCCCATGAACCCTTTGCCTTCGGCTATATGCCTAACGGCGGCTTTCCCTGGCTCCGGGAGCAACTGGCTGAGCACCTGAGCCATGAACAAGGAGTCCGCCTCACTGCCGGAGACGTTATCCTGAGCTGCGGCGCAGCAGGTGCGCTCAATGCTTTTCTACGGGCCGTGCTCAACCCGGGAGAAGAGCTGATCAGCTTTGCTCCCTATTTTGTGGAGTACGGCTTCTATGTGGCCAATCACGGTGGTGTCTTCAAGTCTGTCATGAGCAGAGCTGGCACCTTTGCTCCTGATTTTGACGCTCTGGAAGAGGCCATCACTTCAAAAACGCGTGTGCTGCTTATTAATTCACCGCATAATCCTACCGGCGTAGTTTACAGCCGTGAAGATCTGACAGGGCTGAGCGACCTGCTGCAGAAAAAAAGCCGTGAGTACGGACGGCCCATCTGGCTGATAGCCGATGAGCCATACCGCTTTCTGGCTTACGACGGGGTAGAGGTACCCTCGGTATTGCCGCTCTATCCCTATGCGGTGGCTGTAAGCTCCTTCTCCAAGAACCTTTCACTGCCTGGCGAACGTGTGGGTTATTTGGCAATCTCTCCTGATCTCGCTGAAAAGGAAGAACTCATGGCCGGCCTGACACTGACTAACCGCATACTGGGCTTCGTCAATCCACCGGTCATTGGTCAGCATGTGGTTGCCAAAACCCTGGGCAGTCAGGTTGATCTGAGTATTTACGCATCACGACGTACGGCCATGGCCGAAGTACTCCGGGCAGGGAGATACGACTTCCAGATGCCTGCCGGAGCATTTTACTTCTTCCCCAAAGCACCAGGCGGTGATGATGTGGCTTTTGTTAACGCTCTGCTGGAAGAGCGGGTACTGGCCGTGCCCGGCAGAGGCTTCGGCTGCCCCGGCTACTTCCGCCTGGCATTCTGTGTGGATGAAAAGGTTATCCGCAACGCAGCCGAGGGGTTTGCCAAAGCGCGGGCACGGTTTGCCTGAGGTAAAAGGCAGACTGGCACGAATCCTGCTTAACTATGGGTGGGGAGGAAATTTTTTCCCCACCCATTTTTTTGCTTGCCCGCTGCGGTGCAGGCAAACCAGGAGACACGTATGAATTCTGCTTTATACATTGGTGCAAGCGGCATGAAAGGCCTCAGCCAAGGCATGCAGGTAACCACCAACAATATCGCCAACGTCAGCACCATCGGTTTCAAGCAGCAGAATATTCTTTATGCTGATCTGATCTATGCTTCTCAAGGCAATCTCGGCAGTGGCTGGGAATCGCAGGAAGACTCCAAGGTAGCTCTTGGTCAGAAGGGTATGGGCCTGCAGGTTGGCAGCATCCGTACTCTTTTTAATCAGGGTGCTTTCGAGTCCAGCAATACGGGGACAGATCTTGCCATCAATGGTAAGGGGTTCTTCCAGGTCAGCGATGAAACTACCGGTGATATATTCTACACCCGTGCGGGCGATTTCAGAGCAGATGAACAGGGAGTACTGCGCACGCCATCAGGTCTGGTTCTCAACGGATATCAGTACAATACTAACGGCAGCCTAGGAGGATTGTCCAGCGTGGTCATTAACAAGTTTGCCACCATGCCGGCCAAAGCAAGCAGTGCCGTTGAGCTGACACTCAATCTTGAGCCTTCGCAGGACAATACCAGTGATGCTGCTAATCCGTACTTTGGTCTGCTCAGTCTTTACGACGCTTCAGCCTCTCCGCCATTGAAGAGCAGCGCCTACAATAATTCGCAGGGCATCACACTCTATGATGCAGCTGGCCGTGCCCAGACTGTTACAGCGTACTTTGACGGTGCACCATCGCCTGGCGGCAGCTCCATGGTGGAATTTCTGGTGGCGGGTGAAACATCGCCCCGGTATGATGCAGACGGAAATCTTATCCCGGCAGCAGCTGGAGAGGGATTGCTCATGAGCGGTGTGCTGCACTTTGATTCTGCAGGGCGCCTGAGCAATATTTCGGCCTTCACGCCCACTGTTGCAGGCAGCAAGGACCTTGCCCATTGGCATGTTGCCCCTGTCACAGACAGTGGTCAGCCACAACTCAGCCTGAACGGTAATGCTGTCAGTCTTGATTTCGGCCTGAAAGGCACTAGCGGGTGGCAGAAGGCAGTCTCAGCCGATGCAGTAGGTATCGATATCAACAACCTGCCCAACCTAGGAGATGAGGTCAGCCGTACCAGCTGGGCTACTACAGCCAATGGGGGATCCCTGGGGCATTACAGCCAGAACGGCTATGCAGCCGGTGGTCTGAGTACCTACTATATTCATCAGGACGGTACTGTGGAGGGGCGTTTCTCCAACGGGCAGACCATGAATCTCTGGCAGATACCTGTCTGTACTTTTGTCAGCGAAGATGGTCTTCACCGCGAAGGAGCAAATCTTTTTTCTGCCACAGCTGAGGCGGGTGAAATGCGTATGGGCATGGCTGGAAGCGAGAATTTCGGATCTATCAGCTCCTACAATATCGAAATGTCTAATGTGGATCTGAGTGCCGAGATGGTCAACATGATCATAACCCAGCGCGGCTTTCAGTCCAACAGCAAGGTGGTGACTACAGCCGACCAGATGCTGCAGAAGGCCATGGAGCTGAAGCGCTCATAAACACACCTTATCCACATGAAACTGCGGCACAAGTTAACGTTGTTTTTTCTTTCAGTCGCATGTGAGCATATGGAGGGGCAGAAAAACTGCACCTGCACTCCATATGCTTTATCTGTACAGATGCCTTATCATTCATGGCCCTGCTGCGTGTCTGCAGGGTACCTTCCAACGCCCCGGCTTCAATCCTTGAGTTTATGGACAAAGCGACATATGCTTATAACTTGCGCCAGCCAAACTGACCAGGCGTTCTAGCCTGGGGTAATCCGGCGGCTATGGAGAATGCATGCTCGACTCTATTCGTTCTAACGCACAGTCATTTGGCGTCAAACTTGCCTTTGGACTGATTATTCTGGTCTTTGTCTTCTGGGGGGTAGGAAGTTTTACAGACAGTTCACCTGCCAATATTGTAGCCAAGGTTAATGGTGAACCCATTTTGGCTCAGCAGTTCGAAATGGCCTATCAGAATGCTGAAGAGAGCCTTTTACGCAGAACTCCCGGCCTTACTCGCGAAATGCTCAACGAGCAGAAAAAAACTCTCGGCCGGGAAGTCCTCCAAAGCCTAATACAGCAGAGTCTGCTGCGTCAGGAAGCCGCCCGACTCGGTTTTTCTGTCAGCCCGATGGAGTTGCGTCAGGCAGTGGAGCAAATTAAGGCATTCCAGAACGATCAGGGCAAATTCGATGCGCAGGCTTATAAACGTGTGCTTGAAGCCCAGCGCATGACCCCGGCACAGTTTGAAAAAGATATGAGCGAGCAGATATTGCGTGAGAAGCTCTTTACGGCAGTCAGTGCCCCTGCCTGGGTGGCCCCTGATGAGGCCCGTAAGCTCTATAATTTTCTGCGGGAACGTCGTGCAGTGGACTATATTTTTGTGCCAGCGGCAGATTTTCGCAGTGAAGCGGCTATCCCTGAGGCTGAGGTGAACAAATATTATGAGGAACACAGGCAGTCTTTTGCCGTACCCCAGCGCGCGGATATCAGCTACATCCTGGTACAGCCCGAAAAGCTGGTCAAAACTGAAAGCATCAGTGTGGCAGAAGCCCGCCGCTGGTACGAAGACAATAAAAAACGCTTCACTGTAAACGAAGCAGTCAAAGCCTCGCATATTCTGGTGCCTTTAGTCGAAAACGCCTCACCGGAGGAAGAAAAAAAAGCTCGTGAACGCATTGCCGCCATACAAAAGGAGCTCAACAGTGGCAAGTCCTTTGCTGCTGTAGCCGATGCTCATAACGACCCCAATGCTGCGGGCTCCGGTGGTGAACTGGGCTGGATAGAACGCGGCAAGACTGTCAAACCTTTTGAAGATACCGCTTTCAGCTTACAGGCAGGTCAGATATCCGAGCCTGTGCGCAGCTTTTTCGGTTTTCATCTGATCAAAATAGATGATAAGCGAGCTAACGGCATCCGAGCCTTTGAAGACGTACAGTCTGAGGTTCGGACTGCCATGGCAGAAGAGATGGGCAATGAGAAACTGCAGGATGTGCTCGACACACTCATTGCGGATAATATTCTGGGTAAACCCCTTTCTGAAAGTGCTGCTGCCCATGGGTTGGAGGCACGACAAAGCGGCCTCCTCACTCAGGATGAACTCGTGCAGAAACTGGGCCTGAAACCTGACGGAGCTGCTGCCCTCATGGAGGCAGGAGACAAAATGCCGGTAGATACCGCCCTAGAGTGTACTGACGGCTATATGATAGTACGCGTCAGCAGTGTAAAACCGGCCTCTACACGTCCGCTGGAAGACGTTAGAGCCGATATTATCAGCAGACTTAGCAGCGACAGGGCGCTCAAGTCCGCAATGGAAAAGGCAGACACGATTCGCAAGGAGTTGCAGGATGGCCCTCTGCCTGAAGGAAGTATAGCCAAATGGGGCATAAGGAGTGTACCATCGGTAGAGCGCGGCGGTATACTGGCTGACTTCGAGCCTGAAAACTCCCTGAACAGAGCCATCTTTACCGCAAAGCCCGCAACATGGCTGCCTGTAGCCTATGCAGTAAACAGTGCCAAGACAGGCGAAGGTGCTTTGCTTTGCCGTATTGCGTCAGTGTTACCAGCGGACGATGAACAGTGGAAAAGTTTTGAAGAAATACTGAACAATGCCGCCAGGACAGAACGTGCAGAAGGATTGTCACGCTTGTTCATGCAGGAACTTTTCTCCCGCGCCAAGGTGGAAGTGCTGAATATGGCGCAGGTGGAACGCGTTAATATGTAACTCCCTCTGCCGGAGAAAAAATATGTGTGGAATCATCGGTTATGCCGGGCACAGGCCTGCAGTTCCTGTCGTGGTTGAAGGGCTGCGACGCTTGGAGTATCGTGGCTATGATTCAGCCGGAGTGGCCTTTGGATGGCAGGGCAGACTGTGTGTGGTACGGGCCAAGGGCAAACTGGCAGCCCTAGAAGAAAAGCTGGCACAGGAACCCATGGCTACCGCCACCTGTGCTATGGGGCATACCCGCTGGGCTACACACGGCATACCTGCAGAGCGTAACGCGCATCCTCATCTAAGCAATGACGGCACACTGGCTCTGGTGCATAACGGTATCATCGAAAACTATCAGGAGATCAGGGCACGCCTGAGTGCCATCGGTTATAGTTTCCACTCTGAAACAGACACGGAGGTACTGGTCAATCTTATCTCCTATCACCGCAGGGGAGGGCAGGACATCCTGTCGGCGTTTGCGACGGCGCTGCGTGAAGCCCATGGGGCCTATGCCGTTTGTCTGATGGAAACTGCCTCTCCCGAAGTCATCTACGCTGCGCGTATGGCTGCCCCGCTCATCCTTGGTGTAGGCACAGGTGAACACTTTGTGGCCTCAGACATACCTGCCTTTCTGCCGTATACCCGTCAGGTAATTTTTCTGGAAGATGGCGAACTGATACGGGCCACGCCCAATAGTTACAAAATACTGCGCCTTGAGGATCTGCAACCTGTTACTCGTCAGGAGCAGACCATACAGTGGGATATACAAGCCGCACAGAAAGGTGGTTACCGACACTTCATGATCAAGGAAATCTTTGAGCAACCCAGAGTTATCAGTGACGGACTGACCGGACGCATAGCCCCGGGTAAGAGGGCTATCCTCCTGCCGGAGCTGGATGGTCTGCCCATACCAGAACGTCTGCATATTGTTGCCTGCGGAACATCCTACCACTCAGGGCTTTGGGGGCGTCATTTACTGGAGCACTGGGCTGGTGTGCCTGTTCAGGTGGAGATAGCTTCTGAATTCCGCTATCGGGAAAGACTGCTACTCGGGAAGAATGATATGGTGCTGGTTATCAGCCAGAGCGGAGAAACAGCCGACACTCTGGCGGCTCTGCGCCGGGCGCGCCAGCAGGGCACGACGGTCCTTGGCCTGTGCAATGTAGTAGGCTCTTCCATCGCAAGGGAGGCTTCTGCAATAATCTATACCCAGGCCGGACCAGAGATAAGCGTGGCTTCCACCAAGGCCATGTGCAGCCAGATGCTTATGCTGTCCATGATGGCCCTGTACTGGGCCGGTCGTTCTGCCAGGATGAATGCCTCTGCCTGCCAGAAGCAGATAGCCCTGCTTGATGACCTTCCAGCCATGCTGGAAGAAGCTCTGCCGTCCATGCACGAAAGAGCCAGACAGCTTTCGCGGATTTATGCGCAGGCGGCCAGTTTTTTTTACCTGGGCAGAGGTCACTGTTTTGCCCTGGCTCTGGAAGGGGCGCTTAAGCTCAAGGAGCTTTCTTACATCCATGCCGAAGGCTATTCGGCCGGTGAGATGAAACATGGCCCCATCGCCCTTATTGACCCTGACTTTCCTACTTTTGCTCTGGCACTGGATGACGACCTCTTTCCCAAGGTCAAATCTAACATTGTTGAAGTACAGGCAAGACAGGGCAAGGTGATTGCACTGACCAATCCTCATGTGGATCTGCATGTGGACGACAGGTGGGACATTCCGTCTCTGCCTGCCCCGCTTTCTGCCTTTACAGCTCTGCCAGCCCTGCAGCTCTTCAGCTATGAGATGGCTGACTATCTCGGCAAGGATGTAGACCAGCCAAGAAACCTGGCCAAGAGTGTGACTGTGGAATAAAAATCGGTACAGTACTCCTGTGGTTTGTGGTCGGCTATAGCTGCTCATGTTTTCGCCTTTACAACACGCCGCACCCTTGGCTATGTTGTCTGCCATACCCCGGGGCGCTGCCGTGCGCGGCCGTCTTCCTGCGGTAGCCGGGTCCTAAACAAGCGAGATGCAAGATGGAAGAGTTTTCGCGTATTCAACGCCTGCCCCCCTATGTTTTTGCCGTAGTGGGCGAACTGAAAATGAAGCTGCGGCGACAGAATGTGGATATTGTGGATTTCAGCATGGGCAACCCTGATATCCCCACACCTAGCCATGTGGTGGACAAGCTAGTGGAAGCCGCACAAAAGCCGGTCAACCACCGCTATTCCCTGTCTCGAGGCATCCCCAATCTGCGCAAGGCTGTCTGTGACCGCTATGCCCGTCAGTTCGGCGTGGATCTGGACCCCGAATCCGAAGCCATAGTCACTCTGGGTTCCAAGGAAGGGCTCACCCATCTGGCTCTGGCCATGCTGGCCCCGGGAGACGTGGTACTGGCCCCGGACCCTACCTACCCCATCCATCAGTACGCGCCCATTATTGCCGGGGCTGATATGCGTACGGTGCCCATCGGCCCGGGCCGTGATTTTTTTGAAGATCTGACCCTGGCCATGCGCCAGGCCTGGCCCAAACCCAAGCTGCTCTTCATCAGCTACCCGCATAATCCTACTACGGAAGTGACCGATCTGGAGTTCTTCCGCCGTGTAGTGGATTTCGCCAAAGAACACAAAATTTGGGTCGTCCATGATCTGGCTTATGCGGACCTGGTCTTTGATGGCTATGAGGCCCCCAGCTTCCTGCAGGTGGCAGGTGCCAAGGATGTGGGTGTGGAATTCTACACCCTCTCCAAAAGCTATTCCATGCCCGGGTGGCGTGTGGGTTTCTGCGTGGGCAACAAGCGCCTTATTCACGCCTTGGCCCGCATCAAGAGCTATATGGATTATGGAATGTTCCAACCCATACAGATAGCCGCCACCGTGGCCCTCAACGGCCCTCAGGAATGTGTGAGCGAAATACGCGATATCTATCGCGATCGTCGCGACAAGCTCATCGAAGGCCTCAACCGTATCGGCTGGGAGGTGCCTGCACCCAAGGCCACCATGTTTGTCTGGGCACGTATCCCGGAAGAATTCCGTAAAATGGGTTCCGTAGAATTTTCCAAGCTTCTGCTCACCGAGGCTCAAGTGGCAGTATCTCCCGGCTTGGGCTTTGGCCACTACGGCGATGAATATGTCCGCTTTGCCCTCATTGAAAACGAGCACCGCACCAGACAGGCGGTGGCTAGCATCCGGCGGCTTTTATCCGGCCCCAGGGGGTGATCATGTCTGAAAATACTGTACGCAGACCGCTGATTATGGGCTTGGCCGGTTTCGGCACCGTGGGTGGCGGACTGGCCCGCCTGGTGGAGGAAAATGCCCACCTCATCCGCCGCCGTACCGGGCGGGATATTGTCATCAAGAAGGTACTGGTGCGCAATGCCACCAAGACCCGTCAAACGCCTCTTCCACAAGGCGCTGAGCTGACCACAGACCCTTCTGCCCTGACGGATGACCCGACCATAGACGTTGTAGTGGAGCTCATGGGCGGTATAGACAAGGCCCGGGAGCTTATCGACAGTGCCCTTGAGAAGGGCAAGCATGTGGTCACGGCCAACAAGGCCCTGCTGGCCGAAGAAGGTCTGGCTCTCTTTCAGAAGGCCGCACAAAAAGGACGCATACTGCGCTATGAGGCCAGCGTGGCCGGGGCCGTACCCGTTGTGGAAGCTCTCAAGGAGAGCCTGGCCGGTAACCGTGTGCAGTCCCTGATGGGCATCCTCAACGGCACTAGCAATTACATTCTGTCTGAAATGACGTCCAATGGGCTGGATTTTGACATAGCCTTAAAGCAGGCGCAGGAAAAAGGCTATGCCGAGGCTGACCCTACACTGGACATTGACGGCTTTGACGCTGCCCACAAGCTGACGCTGCTCATTCGTCTGGCTTACGGTGTACACTATCCGTATACGGCTCTGTCAGTACAGGGCATCCGTGGCCTGTCGCGACAGGATATCCGCTTTGCGCGTGAGTTCGGCTATCGTATCAAACTCATTGGTCAGGTTCGTGAAGTTCTCCGGGACGACAATGAAGGAAAAGACAGCCTGGCACGACTGGAAGCCGGTGTCTTTCCCGCGCTCGTACACCATACCTATCTGCTGGCACGGGTGGGCGGCGTGTATAATGCCGTGCGTGTGAACGCCAATGCCGCCGGGGCCCTCTTCTTCCACGGCCAGGGAGCAGGCGATCTGCCCACAGCCGGGGCTGTGCTGGCAGATCTGATGGCCGTAGCCCGCGATGAACGCCCCAACAATACTGGTTTTGCAGAAAACGATCTGCCTCAGGCTCTTATTGTGCCATCAGAAGAATGGCGCTCCTGCTACTATGTGCGCACTATGGTGGAAGACGCACCAGGCGTACTACGAGATATCTCTGGCTGCATGGCCGCCGAAGGCATCAGCGTAGCTCAGATGATACAAAAGGCTGACGAAGGCCAGGGAGTACCTCTGGTTTTTATGACGCATGAAACCACGGCTCAGGCCATGAGCACTGCTCTGCAAAAAGCCGAGGATGCCGGCCTGCTCAAGGAAGCGCCTGTCTATTACAGGATACTGTAATCGTGTACAAGCTTGAAATACATACCGGCACCCGTTGCGAAATGTGCGACATCACTGCCCGATTGCGTGCTTTTCTGACAGAAAAAGGCTGGCGCAGTGGTGCACTGACTCTGTTCTGTCCACACACTACCTGTGGTCTGACTGTCAATGAAGGGGTAGATCCCGATGTAGCCCGCGACATGCTGGCCTTTTTCAGTCAACTCGCACCCCGGCACGATGACTACCGCCATGCCGAAGGTAACAGTGACGCCCATATCAAAGCTACCCTGCACGGCCCCTCCCTCCTCCTGCTGGTGGAGGAGGGGCAGCTGATGTTGGGGAGCTGGCAGTCTGTCTATCTCTGCGAGGGCGATGGCCCCCGCTGCAGAGAACTCTGGCTGCAATGGTTACCCGGCGCGGCAAACTGATAATATGCAACGCGGGCGACTTTTGCAGGAAAGCACAGCGAGCTTTAGGCTCAGGACTCATTAATTGTCAAAAAGGAAAAAAGTTCTTATCGTGAGCCAAGGAGGGTACAATGAAAGAACTTTTTTATCTTTCCCAAGAGCAGATTGACCGGATCAAGTGCTATTTTCCCCGTTCTCATGGGGTT
>JAFQNG010000040.1 GCA_017396005.1 Desulfovibrio sp. | reverse complement strand
TAAAGGGATGAATGACTGATGTTTTATAATCTCCTGACGCCGCTGGCAGCAGAATGGACGGTCTTTAACGTTTTCCGTTACCTCTCTTTTCGATCCATGGCGGCTCTCATTACGGCGCTGGTCATCTCTATTCTGGTGGGGCCGCGTTTTATAGCCTGGCTGCGTCGTCTCAAGTGCGGGCAATACATCCATGAGGATGTTGCTGCTCATGCCTCCAAAGCAGGTACACCTACCATGGGTGGGCTGATCATGATCTTTTCTCTCAGCGTGAGCCTTCTGCTCTGGGCAGACCTGACCAGCATCTATGTCTGGCAGACGTTCTTTGTATGCGCCGGTTTTGGTCTCGTGGGTCTCTGGGATGATCTCTCCAAGCTCCATAGGCATAAAAACAGGGGCATTTCAGCCAAAGCCAAATTCAGTGGGCAGATATTGGTAGCACTGGTCGCCATGTGGTTTCTCATGGATAATCCGGCATACAGCAGCAAGCTTTTTATCCCCTTCTTCAAGGATTGGACGTTTGACCTCGGCTGGTTGTATCTGCCCTTTGGGGTATTTGTGATGGTGGCTTCTTCCAATGCCGTCAACCTCACAGATGGCCTGGATGGCTTGGCTATTGGTCCATCCATTGTGGCGGCCCTGGTCATGTCCATATTTATTTATATTACCGGTAATGTGCGTTTTGCCGATTACCTGCTGGTGCCGTATATGCCGGGTGTGGGCGAAGTGACGGTTTTTTGTGCAGCCTTCATTGGCGCCGGGCTGGGTTTTCTCTGGTTCAATGCCTATCCGGCTCAGATTTTTATGGGAGATGTAGGGTCGCTTTCCATCGGTGGGGTCCTGGGCTATCTGGCTCTGCTGGCAAAACAGGAACTGGTGTTTGGTGTTGTGGGCGGCCTTTTTGTGGCTGAGACGCTTTCTGTCATCCTGCAGGTGGGTTATTTTCGCTGGACAGGAGGCAAGCGTATTTTCCGCATGGCCCCATTGCATCACCATTTTGAGCTCAAGGGTGTGCCGGAGTCCAAGATTATCATTCGTTTCTGGATAACCTCCATACTGCTGGGGCTTCTGGCCCTTTCTGTTTTAAAACTGCGCTGATGGCAGGCAATTATGGCGTTGGAACATATACGAGGAAGGCGCGTTCAGGCTGGGGATCTGGCAGTAGTGGTGGGGGCCGGACGTTCGGGACTGGCTGCTGCACGTCTTCTGCGGCGACTGGGAGCGAAAACCCGCCTTCTGGACCGTAATACGGCGGCATTGGATCCGGCAACGTATGATGAACTGCAAACTTTGGGTATCGAAGTGCTTCTGGGTGAGCATACGCCCGCCCATTTTCAGAAAGCTTCTTTCGTGGTGCCGAGTCCTGGCATGCCTGTGGCGCAACTTGCGCACTACCTTGTTCCGCAGTCTGCTGGGGGGCCGGAAGTACTGGCAGAAATGGAGCTGGCATGGCGATGTCTGGAGGGAGAACCCGTATTGGCCGTGACCGGCACCAGCGGTAAAACCACTACTGTTTCGCTGGCGGCAGCCATGCTGCAAGCCCAGGGTTATACGGTTTTTCTAGGCGGTAATATTGGTACGCCTCTCTCGGAATATGTGCTGTCGGGGCGTAAAGCCGATGTACTGGTTCTGGAGGTTTCCAGTTTTCAGCTGCAGGCATGCTCTACCTTTTGTCCGCGCGTGGGCGTACTGCTTAATATTACACCCAATCATCTGGACTATCACAGGGATATGGCAGAATACACAGAAGCCAAGTTTCGGCTGTTCCGCTGTCAGGATGCCGGGGATCTGGCCATTATATCTACGGATCTTCAGGGCCTGCCTGCAGTCCAGGCTATTTCGGCCCGGCGGCTGTGGCTGGAGAGAACCGGGCGCTTCTCCAAAAGCAATCTTCTGGGTGGCCATAACCAGTATAATATGGAGGCAGCCTGGCAGGCCTGTCGTTTTTTCGGCGTCAGCCAGGAGAGTGCAGCGCACGCAGTAGCATCTTTCAGGCCTTTACCGCACCGTCTGGAGATGGTGCGCCGCCGGGCTGGTGTTCTGTTTGTCAATGACTCCAAATGTACTACGGTGTCTGCTTTAAAAGTGGCTCTTGAAGCTTTTGAGCAGCCGGTGCGCCTTTTGTGCGGTGGCAAGTTCAAAGGCGGTGATCTGGTCGGCCTTGTACCTCTTGTGCGGAAAAAAGTTGTGGAAGCAGCTCTTTTTGGTGCAGGGCGTGAATTTTTTGAGCAGGCCTGGCAGGGCGTGATACCCATGAGCTGGCATCCTTCCTTGCAGGAAGCTCTGCATGCCCTGGCTGACAAAGCTGTCAGAGGGGATGTGATTCTGCTGGCTCCGGCTACCGCCAGTTTCGATCTGTATAAGAACTATCAGGAACGGGGGGATGACTTCAAACGTATAGTAGGCAGCCTGTCATGAAGAATATTGTTGTTGCCTCCAGCAGTGGGAGCTCGGGCAATATGTCCTCTGCTGTGGCAAAGGAGAGACCTGCCTCCTTTGACTGGTGGCTTTTCACCATTGTCCTGGTTATTCTTGCTATTGGATTGATAATGGTGCTTTCTGCCAGTGGCATAGTGGCTGAACGTATTAATGGCGATAAATACTATTTCTTCAAACGTCAGCTGATTTTTGCACTTGCAGGCGGCTGCGCTCTTTGGGTAGCAGCACTGCTGCCACGTGAGTGGTTGTATAGAATACAATATCCTGCATTGTTCATTGCTCTACTGTTACTGCTGGTGACGCTTTCGCCGCTGGCTCCCAGCATCAATGGGGCCAAACGCTGGATACGACTGGGAGCTATTTCCATTCAGCCCATGGAATTTGTGAAAATAGCACTGGCTCTGTATCTGGCGTATTTCATGAGCAGCAAGCAGGAGCTGATCAAGACTTTCAGTCGGGGTGTCATCCCCCCTTTTGCCGTGACAGGTCTTTTTTGTTTCCTCCTGCTTCTGCAACCTGATTTCGGCAGTGCCGTTGTACTGGCTGCCATCCTTTTCTTTATGTGTGTGGCAGGCGGCACACGGTTTATCTACATTTTTTTCTCCATGGCCCTGGCCTGTGCAGGCGCCATGGCACTGGCCATCTATTCGCCCTATCGCCTGCGTCGGCTACTGGCCTTTCTGGATCCATTTCAGGATGCACATAATACAGGTTATCAGCTGGTGCAGTCGCTTCTTGCCATAGGTTCCGGCAGCTTCTTTGGTGTGGGCGTAGGTGCAAGCAGGCAGAAGATGTTTTATCTGCCAGAAGCACACAATGATTTTATTATGGCTGTACTGGCCGAAGAAATGGGTTTTCTGGGTGTGACGGCCGTCATGCTGCTGTTTGCCCTGCTGTTCTGGCGCTGCTACAGAATCATCATGGGGCAGCAGAATTTACGTGATCGTTTTACCGCCTTTGGTATTACCATCATCCTGGCTATGGGTGCTGTAATGAATCTGGCCGTTGTCATGGGAGTGGCCCCTCCTAAGGGTGTGCCCATGCCGTTGATGAGCTATGGCGGCAGTAATCTGCTGGCTACCATGATCTGTGTGGGACTCATGCTCAATTTTTCAAGGACGACAGCACCATGAAAAAAGTTCTGCTGACGACCGGAGGTACCGGTGGTCATATCTTCCCTGCGCTGGCAGTGGCTGAGGAATTACGCCGGCGCTGGCCGGGGGTGGAACTGCTTTTTATGGGCTCTCTGTATGGGCCTGAACAGCGTTTGACGGCTCAGGCCGGTGTACCTTTTGAAGGCCTGCAGGTTCGTGGTTTTCTGGGGCGTGGTTTCAGAGCTGTGGGGGCAGGAGCACAGATGGCTGTGGCGCTGTGCAGAGCCACAGGTATCGTGCGGCGTTTTCGACCACAGGTGGTGGCTGGCTTTGGCGGTTATGCAGCTTTAGCACCTATGCTGGCCGCTCGTTTTTGCGGCGTACCCGGCATTTTGCATGAACAGAATGCCATTGCCGGAAGTACTAACCGTATTCTTGCCCGACTGGTTCGTACGGTCTGCACATCCCTGCCTGATACCAAAGGTTTCACGGGCAGAAACTGTGTGCTGACCGGCAATCCGGTACGCACGGCCATAGCCGGTGTCGGGCAGAGAGAACGGTATTTTACGACACGGCGCCTGCTGGTCATGGGAGGCTCGCAGGGAGCTCGCATTCTGAATCTGACCCTGCCGGAGTGTTTGCCTTTTTTGCGTCGGGCCGGGGTCGAAATTCTGCATCAGTGCGGCAGGGCTGATCTGGAAAAAACTCAGGCCGCATATGTAACTGCAGGCTATGGAGCTGATGCTGTTACGGCCTTCATTGATGATATGGCTGACGCCTATGCCTGGGCTGACATGGTTTTGTGCCGGTCTGGAGCCAGTTCGGTAGCTGAGCTGTGTGCTGCCGGGCTGCCAGCGATACTGGTGCCTTTTGCAGCTGCTGTTCATGATCATCAGACCTGCAATGCTCAGGTCATGGAAAGAGCCGGGGCAGCACTGCTTATTCCAGAAAATCGTCTTTCAAATACGTCTCTCGGGCATTTGATAGTTGAGCTCCTTGATGATGTGCCGCGTCGTATAGCCATGTCGGCTGCGGCATTGCGGGTCGCCAGGCCGGACGCTGCGGCGCGTGTGGCTGATGTGCTGGCTGCAATGCCCTACAGCTGACGGTATGGGGAGTAGGCGTGGGAGAACTGGAGAATCTTTTTTGATATTCATATTTTTTTAAGGGCGAAAGAATGAGGAACAAGGTTCGGCAAATCCATATGGTCGGTATTGGCGGTGCAGGAATGAGCGGTATCGCTGAAGTACTGCTTTCGCTCGGTTATGAGATATCCGGTTCCGACATGGCCGATACGCCAGTAGTGCGGCATTTGCGCAGCCTCGGCGCACATGTGGCTGTAGGGCATGCGCGAGAGAATGTGGGTGATGTGCAGGTTCTGGTCAAGTCCACAGCTATTGCGGATGACAATCCCGAGGTGGTGGAAGCCCGCCATCGCAATATCGCTATCATCCCACGTGCGGAGATGCTGGCAGAGCTGATGCGCCTACGCCAGGGGATAGCTATTGCCGGGACACACGGTAAAACCACGACGACATCACTGACAGCATCCATTTTTGATACTGCAGACAGAGATCCGACCGTAATCATTGGTGGACGGCTCAATGCATACGGAACTAATGCCCATCTTGGCTCGGGCGATTATCTGATTGCCGAAGCAGATGAGTCAGACGGATCTTTTTTGTGTCTGCTGCCCATTATTAATATTGTTACTAATGTAGATGAAGACCATCTGGACTATTACAAAAATCGTGAAGCTATAGATGCGGCTTTTGTACAGTTCATGAATAATGTGCCTTTTTATGGATTAAATATCGTTTGTGGCGATGATCCGGGTGTGCGTACGCTTTTGCCACATGTCAAGCGTCCGACATTGACATATGGCTTTGCGCCTGACAATCGGTTGCGGGCTGTATTGCTGGAAAGCGGCAGGTATAGCCGTTTTGAAGTCTGGTATGACGATGTCAGGCTTGGTGAGGTCAGCCTGCCCCAGCCGGGCCTTCACAATGTGCTCAATGCTTTAGCCGCCATTGGGGCAGCCATGGCCGCAGACATCAGCTTTCAGCATTGTTCTGAAGGGCTTGGTAGTTTCAGAGGTGTAGGTCGTCGTTTTGAACACAAGGGGCAGAGAGATGGAATCACTGTAGTAGATGATTACGCTCATCATCCGGCTGAGATAGCCGCCACACTTGCCACAGCGCGTCAGGCCTATCCTGACAGACGCCTTGTTGTGGCCTTTCAGCCGCATCGTTTCAGTCGTACTCAGGCCCATTTCGGAGAATTCTGCAAGGTTTTCGAGCAGTGTGATTTGCTTTTGCTGACAGAGATATATGCTGCTTCTGAAAAGCCCATTCCCGGTGTTTCCGGTCAGAGCCTTGCTCAGGGCATACAGCAGGTCAGTGCGACCCCGCTGCAATACTATCAGACACTGGAAAGTTTACAGGCAGGTCTTTCTGGGCAATTGCGTGAAGGTGACCTTCTTTTAACCCTGGGGGCCGGCACTATTACGCGTATTGGCCCGGCCTGGCTGGAGGAACAGCACCATGCGTGAGATCCTACAGCCAGAACTCTCGCAGCGCACGACTCTGCGCCTGGGCGGTACAGCCATTGCTGAGCTGATAGTGGAAAGCGAGGAAGACTGTAACGCATTACCTGAACGTATACACTCTCTGGGCGGCAGACCTCTGATATTGGGGGCAGGCAGCAATATACTGGCCTGTAACGGCCGCTTACCGCTTGTACTGGTGCGCCCGGTTTTTACGAATGGCCCGGAGATCGTGGCAGACGATGGAGATAAGGTTTTCGTACGTGTTGGGGCAGGTCTGCCTCTGCCGAGATTGTTACGCTTCTGCCAAGAACACGCTTTAAGTGGTCTGGAAGGCCTTGTAGGTATCCCCGGCAGTGTTGGAGGAGCCGTTGCTATGAACGCCGGCTCTTTCGGTGTGGAGACCTGTGAAAAACTTGCAAGTATCCATGTGCTTATAGAAGGAAGTCTGCAGCGTGTGAATGCAGATGCATTGCAATACGGTTATCGTCGATTGTCCATTGCTGGAAAAAAAGACGAAAGTATTGTAGTTGAAGCTACTTTTAGCTTGACCCGAGGAACGAGGGATGGCATCACTAGTTGCATGCGTCACAACTTTCTCAAGAAAAAATCTAGACAACCTGTGACGAGCTGGAGTGCAGGCTGTGTATTCAAAAATCCTGCACCAGATATGCCAGCCGGAAAATTACTTGATCTGGCAGGTTTTAAAGGAAAGAAGCGCGGTGGTATGGCATTTTCTGCCATGCATGCCAATTTTCTGATTAATGAAGGCAATGGTGATGCTGATGCTGCATTGAGCTTACTGCATGACGCTCGTGAAGCTGTACGGCAGCGCTTTGATATAGAGTTGGAACCTGAAGTCAGGATAGTTCCGTGGCGCTCATTCTGAAACGAAGTGGGCGCAAAAACCGTAATGCCTACAGAAAGGAGCGTTCCGCACACGCTCGCACTGCAGGTTCTGCTGCCTGGGGTGGAGGC
The DNA here is from genome assembly GCA_017396005.1 of Desulfovibrio sp. Classification (GTDB taxonomy): domain Bacteria; phylum Desulfobacterota; class Desulfovibrionia; order Desulfovibrionales; family Desulfovibrionaceae; genus Desulfovibrio. The sequence continues at coordinate 7,352 of JAFQNG010000040.1, read as the reverse complement.
ACTGCTAGGCATAGTGGAAAGACGCGGGTTAAGAGGTGGAAAATTCAGCTGAACAGCTTGAAAACTGTAGCCGCTTTTCTAAGTCTGACCCTGATAACGATGACGACACTGGCTGGAGTATGTGCATTATCACTCTGGTTGTATGAAACAGCGATCACCAGTGAGTTTTTTGCCACCCGTCATGTGGATGTAACGGGCAATGTGCGTTTATCCCGTGAAATGGTGCTGCAGTATGGTGGTATCAGCGAAGGGGTTAACAGCCTGTCGATGAGTATTGCAGAGATAGAACGCAGACTTTTACAGACGCCCTGGGTTGAAGAAGTGTCTGTCAAACGGCTTCTGCCTGACAGATTTGTTATCAGGGTAAAAGAGAGGATGCCTTCTTTCTGGGTACAGCGGGACAGCATTCTGTATTATGCCAATGAGCGTGGCGAGATTATCGCGCCGGTGGAAAGTGAGAATTTTCTTTCTCTGCCTACTCTGAGCATAGAGAAAGGGGCAGAAGATGCCCTGCCCTATCTTTCCCGGCTGATGCAGGACCTGCACAGGGGCGTACTGCCAGTAGAGGTTGGGGCCATCGCATCAGTAAGCCTGAGCCTTGGGCGAGGAGTGGAGATTTATCTGGAAGACCGTGAATTGCGACTTGCCATAGCTACTGATGACTGGAGCGGTAATTTGGCCAGGATGAGTGTGGCTCTTGGTGATCTGGCGCGACGGTATGAACTGAAGAATGTGCGTGAGATGCGCGCTGTGAGCGGTAACGTCTGGGTGATTTTGAACAGGCCTGCATAAGTGGCCTGACGGTTATAGGTGCAGGGAGAAACTGTATGAATAAGTCCGAGCTCATCGTGGGTCTCGACATCGGCACGACCAAGATTTGTGCTGTGGTCGGTGAACTGACCGAATCCGGCGTGGTGGAAGTGGTGGGTATCGGCACCAGTGTTTCAACGGGCCTGCGCAAGGGTGTGGTAGTCAATATCGAACAGACCGTACAATCTGTTCGCAAAGCTGTGGAAGATGCAGAGCTCATGGCTGGCTGTGAGATCAATTCTGTGTATGTCGGCATAGCCGGCAGCCACATCATGGGCATCAACAGTCATGGGGTCATTGCCGTCAAAGGCGGCGAGGTGGGGCAGCAGGATATCGAACGCGCTCTGGATGCGGCCCGGGCTGTAGCGATCCCCGCTGACCGCGAGGTTATTCATATTTTGCCACAGGAGTATATTGTTGACAATCAGCGCGGTATTGCTGATCCGTTAGGCATGGCCGGTGTCCGCCTTGAGGTGAAGGTACATATTGTTACCGGGGCTGTGTCCTCTGCCCAGAATATCGTCCGCTCCTGCAAGCGCAGTCAGCTGGATGTTTCGGATATTGCGCTGGAGTCTCTGGCTTCAGCCAAGGCCGTACTGACTGAAGAAGAGCGCGAGATCGGCGTAGCTCTGGTAGATCTTGGCGGAGGCACAACAGATATAGCTGTTTTTTCCAGTGACGCCATCAAGCATACGGCGGTGCTCGGACTGGGTGGACAGAATCTTTCCAATGATATCGCTTTTGGTTTGCGTACTCCTGTAGCCGCAGCTGAAAAGATCAAGATCAAATATGGTTGTGCTCTGGCCGATATGGTGCGTCATGATGAGCTCATTGAGGTGCCCAGTGTAGGTGGGCGTGACCCGCGCCGGCTTTCCCGTCAGGTACTGGCGGAGATATGCGAGCCGCGCATGGAAGAGATCCTCTATCTTGTAGATCAGACTCTCGTTCGTTCTGGCTACAAAGACATGATTGGTGCCGGTGTGGTATTGACCGGCGGTACATCGCTTATTGAAGGCTGCCAGGAGCTGGGTGAGCAGATTTTCGGCCTGCCTACCCGTATCGGCTACCCGCGTAATATTGGCGGACTCAAAGATGTAGTGAACAGCCCCAAGTTTTCCACTGCTGTGGGTCTGCTGCGCTATGGGGCCGAGACAGAGCTGTCTGGGCAGAAGAAGTTTAACACGCGTAGCGAAACAAGTGTATTTGAAGGGCTTATAGCACGCATGAAAAAATGGTTTGCTGAAATAACTTAGTGTCTGGCGGGCAGGTTACGACACACAACAGCAAGGAGAGGACCATGGTTCAGTCGATAATAGATGATATTGACACATCCATGCCGGGAGCTGCAAAGATAAAAGTCATCGGTGTCGGTGGCGGTGGCGGCAATGCTGTCAAAAATATGATAGAATCCGGGCTGCAGGGAGTACAGTTTGTTACTGCCAATACCGATGTGCAGGCCCTGAGCAAGAATAATGCCGAAATTAAGGTACAGCTTGGCGAAAAGCTGACCAAGGGCCTTGGTGCGGGGGCTAACCCCACCATAGGGTTGCAGGCTGCCGAAGAAAGCGTCAACGCCATTCGTGACGCCCTGGGCGATGCCGATATGGTTTTTGTGACTGCAGGTATGGGTGGCGGCACCGGTACCGGGGCAGCCCCGGTCGTTGCCCGTGCTGCCAAGGAGATGGGTATTCTTACTGTAGGCGTAGTTACCAAGCCCTTCAGTTTTGAGGGTGTCAAGCGCAAGCGCGCTGCCGAAGCTGGGCTGGAAGAGCTGAAAAAGCATGTAGACTGCCTGATTACCATCCCGAATGACCGGCTGCTGGCCTTTACGCCCAAGAAGGCGCCTTTTACTGTAATGCTGCAGAAAGCCAATGATGTACTGCACTATGCCGTCAAGGGGATTTCAGACATCATTGTAGGCGAAGGCATGATTAATCTTGACTTTGCCGACGTCAAGACCACCATGTCAGAAGCTGGCATGGCCCTCATGGGCACTGGTGTGGCCTCGGGTGAAGACCGCGCCCGTCAGGCTGCCGAGAGCGCAATCATGAGCCCCCTTCTGGAAGATGTCTCGCTGGAAAGCGCTAAGGCTGTGCTGTACAACATTACTGCTTCCACTGACATTTCCGGTGAAGAGATTGAAGAGATTGGTGACATTATTGCCAAGAACTCACCAGAGGAAGCCAATATTATCTTTGGTGTGGTTTTTGATGATAATATTGGTGATGAACTTCGTGTGACGGTCATTGCCACAGGCATTGAACCGCCGCAGGCTGTACAGCCCGTGCCTGCGGATATGGTAGCACCTAAGAGTACTGTGACACAGTTTGATCGTGATCGCGACCATCGCAAACCTGGCCCTGATGCCGTGCTGGCTGCTGGTTCGCGTCGGATGCAGGTGCCGGCTGAGAGCGAAATACGCACACGGGTGCCGCGCAGCAGCGAGGTGGCAGGCTGGTATGCCCCTGACAGCAATTTACCACCGTATCTTCTCAAGCATGGGTCACGAGCCCATACGCTGCACCGTCAGCACAGGCCTGGTCAGGATGATATAGTTTTTGATGAAAACGAATTTGAGGTCCCGGCGTTCATCCGTGTTCAGGCCGACTAGGCCTGAGCGGACTGTTCCGGCTCTTCAGAACCTTCAGGGCTTGCCTCTTCGGCCCTGAAATGCCCGCCGGGAGGCCTCCACTGGGGGGGTCTCCCAGTGGGGCAGCAATAAATACCGCAAGACATCTGTTTTGCGGTTTTTGCTTACCTGTATCTTGTGAGGTTGCCATGGGAATAACCATCGGTTGTGTGGGCTGCGGCAATATGGGCAGTGCTATCCTGCTTGGCTTGAAAGAACGTTTGAATGGTCAGGGGCATGTTTTTTGCGGCTGCAATCGCAGTCGGGAAAAATTGCTGCCTCTGCAGGAAAGGGGTGTGGAGCTGCTGGATGATGCCCTGTCTCTGGCTCAGCGCTGTGATGTGATTGTTTTAGCCGTCAAACCCTATCAGGCTGAGGCAGTACTTGAAAGTATGCTGCCGGCTCTGGCATCGGGTAAAATAGTCATTTCAGTGGCGGCAGGCTTGAGCCTGGCCTGTTTGCGCACAGCTGTGCAGGGGTGCTGCCCGGTAGTACGCTGTATGCCCAATACCCCGGCCCTGGTAGGGCAGGGGATTTTTGCCTTCTGTTTCGAAGACAGTTTGTTGCGTCATGAAGACAAAAGCCTGGTGCTGGGCATTTTCAGTGCTCTGGGGCTTTGTCTGGAGTTAGAAGAAAGCAGTTTTGCCGCTTTTTCTGCGCTGATAGGAGCAGGCCCGGCCTATGTGTTTGCCATGATGCAGGGGCTGGTACAGGCCGGAGTGTCCTTGGGTTTTTCCTGGAAGGAATCCCGCCGGATGGTGACAGCTCTTTTTGCCGGCTCTGCACAAATGGCCGGACTGTCTGCTGCGCCGCTCATGCAGCTGCGGGATGAGGTCTGCTCGCCCGGCGGTCTGACCATTGCCGGAGTCAACCATCTGGATCGGAAAGGCCTGACCGGCATTCTGGTAGATGCTGTTTTGGCTGCTGCTGTCCGTGGACGCGAGATGGAAAGTTGAAGTGCGCGCACGCCCTCAATCTCCACCACAGACCGGTTTTTGTTGAGCTCCTGCAGATTGGCGTGTATATTCCAGACTCTTCTGAGTTTGAGCGAGTGTGTGAGGGTATATGTGTACACAGCAGGGCACGGCCAGCGTTGAGTCCTCCATTATCATCCCTGTGTTCAATCAGTGGGAGCTGACGCGTGCCTGTCTCAAGGCCCTGGCAGAGACCACGCAGGGCAGGGCAGTGGAGGTCATTGTCATTGACAATGCCTCGTCAGACGTCACACCAGAGGCTTGCCCCTTTCTTGGCAAACAGCTTTTTGGTGATGCCTTTCGCTATGTGCGCTGCACAACCAACAGAAATTTCGGGCCAGCCTCCAATATGGGGGCAGCCATGGCCAGGGGCCAGTACCTCATTTTTCTCAATAATGACACCGTGCCCCAGCCCGGCTGGTATGCGCCGCTTATCAAGGATTTTGCCAGATACCCCAACATAGCCGCTACCGGGCCATTGCTGCTCTATCCGGCAGCAGAGCCCTTTGGCCATACAGTGCAGCATCTGGGGGTCTATGTGACGCCCAACCTGAAGGTGGGGCATCTTTACGAGGGTATACCGGCGCAAGGCCCTCTGGTCAGAAAGCGCCGTTTTTTCCAGATCATCACGGCTGCCTGCATGGTCATGCCCCGCAGTGTTTTTCTGGCTGCCGGCATGTTTGACGAGGGCTATGTCAACGGCGGGGAGGATGTGGACCTCTGTGCCCGGCTGTTCAGCCAGGGCCTGCGCATGACAGTCAACCCTGCTGCACGGGTGGTGCACCATACCAGTCAGACCCCGGGCCGGCACGAGCACGAGGCAGCCAATTTTGCGCATCTGAAACAGACCTCACTGCGCCTGCTTGTGCCAGACTGGCATCTGCACCTTGCCAGTGACGGCATGCGGCTCTCTCTTGACCCCTGGCTGAATCTTGTGGCAGCCCTGCCGCAGGAGCGTCAGCAAGCCCTGCAGGGCTTGCAGCTCTCTTCGCAGGATTTGCAGGCCATGCTTGTGCGTGAACCTTTCTGGCAGGAGGGCTGGTTCCGCCTGGCCAGTCTGGGAAAAGGGCAGTGGACTGCGGCCAGGCTGTATCCATCCCCTGAATGTTTTCTGGCTCTGCTGCACAGGCGGCACGAGCTCAGTCAGGATCAAACCCGCGACATTTTGCAGCGTTTACTGCGTTTCTGTCTGCCGTATGAAGACTATGTGGTGGCAGCCCGCTCCATGCAGGAATGGTGTGCGGATATCGGATTGACTGAACTGGCGCAGCAGTATGCAGCATGGCTTGCCAGTGCTGCACGATTCAGGGCAGAACACTGGCTGCCCTGCGTGAAACAGATGCGGCAGATGCTTGACCTGGCAAGCTTGCCTGAAGACATGGCATGGTTGCGTGATTCTGTATTTTGAATATGGGCTTAACGCCTGCCTGGGGTAGTTTCATATTGGGGCTGATTGCGTTGATTGCCGCATTTTCACTTGTACTTTTTGAGAAAGGAGAATGAGCATGGCTGGACCCATGATCGCTATGATTGTAGCTGTAGCTGCTCTCGGTATTATAACTTTTTTTTATGCCAAGTCTCGTGCCTGAATTGATGAAAAGATGGCGACCAAGTCAGATCTGCGTGAACTTGAATATCGTTTGATCATCCGGTTCGGTGCCATGTTGGCGGTTGCTGTGGAGGTTCAAGTTAAGCGGCCCCGGTAGTCTGACACACTACCGGGGCCGTGCCTTTTCCATCAGTATCAGCTGCAGGAGCGCAGCCAAAGAGAGAGAAAAAGAGCCACCGCACCGGCAGTGACCTTTTATTGCACTGGCTGCAGTTTACGAATCTCTTCCAGAGAGAGCCCTGTACCCATCGCTACCTGCTCAGGCGATATGCCGTTCTGTAAAAAGCGCAGGGCAATATCACGGCTTGCTTCAGCCCTGCCCTCAACCCTTCCCTCAACTCTTCCCTCAACCCTTCCCTGCTCCAGGAGAACATCTTTTTCCCTGTAGATTTCGCGTTGTATTTCTCTGGCAAGATTCATGTATTCCTCCTGTACCGTCCTTCGGGCTTTCAGTTGATTGACCTCGGTGGCGACCTTTTCTGCCAGACCGCCTGAGGCGGTATTACTGTTGATATACTGTAGCAGCCCTGTTATGTCGTCATCCACATCCCGGGAAAGTGCTGTGGTATTCAGAAATATTCTGCAGGCCCGGTCTTCCAGATCCAGATGGGGATTTTCCATGCAGCGGCTGCGAAACGTATAACGTGCAAGGCCATCCTTGAAGGGATCAAAGGTACAGATAAAGATGATGTACGTTTCCCGCAGCTTGATGTAGTCCTCACCCTTTGCCAGGGCATGCTGATCCAGAACAGACTGATAGTAGCGGGTACGAAGGCCTAAGGCATCCTCCCTGCGGCTGGTGGTCTGCATCTCGATGTCAAAGATGCGCCCTGCATCGTCTTCCACATAGATATCAAGACGGATGGCCTTGGCAGTCAGGCCCTGTTCCACTGTTTTCTCTGTCTGCAGAAAGTGAAGCTCTCTGATACGGATACGCAGCAGCTTTTCCAGAAACAGCCTGCAGATAGCCTCATTGCTCATGACCTTCAGAAAAAGAAAATTATCCCGAATGGTCAGGTCTTCCCAATCCTTTGTATATGGCATGCTCATGCCATGAAGATATGACATGGAGCGTAATCAGGCAAGAATATTGCCCCTCCCTTCGGCTGGCTGGGATTTCAGCAGGCCCTTGACAGCAGGAGCTGCATACTTCATTAAAACAGAAGGCGAGAGTGCGCTAACACCCCCGCCCGGCGCGAGCCCCGCGCCTCACCCAAACCCTGTTAGAGGTTCAAGTTAAGCGGCCCCGGTAGTCTGACACACTACCGGGGCCGTGCCTTTTCCATCAGTATCAGCTGCAGGAGCGCAGCCAAAGAGAGAGAAAAAGAGC
>JAFQNG010000039.1 GCA_017396005.1 Desulfovibrio sp. | reverse complement strand
TCATCAGTATGTTCAATGAGACAGACTGTCTTTTCTTTCGGGCTTTTGAGCGTGGTATCGATCATGACGATATCGCCGGGATTGATGGTCGGCTGCATGGAGAGGTCCTGTATGGGCATGCGCAGCATGATGGTCTGACGCAGGTTGGCCTTGTCTTTGAGTATCTTCCAGCTGTCTACCCGGTTCAGCATGCTTTTGGCTGCATGCACTTCAGTCTGCCGGAGGGGTCTGGTGTCTTCATCCGGCAGGGCAAAGCGAACACCCAGGGCCATGAGCACAGGTTCCAGTCTGCGCAGGGTTGGTGTGGAAGCTCCGCTCAGCCAGCGCGAAATATTGGCCTCTGACTCCCCGCTGGCCCTGGAAAGCTCTGCCTGCGTTTTGAATGGAAAACCAGAGACGGACTTTCGCAAGATCTCAATGGCGTCCTCAAGCAGGCTCTGTTTTTCTTTGTCTTTCATAGCGTCTTCCTATGGATGAAGATGGAAAAAACGGAAGGAATCCAGCCAGGTCATGGCCAGTTCATGGGCTGCCAGCGGCTGTGCTGTGCCCTGTATGTCGGCCTCTGGCACGTATTGGTTCTGCCAGCAGGCATAGGGCACGGTTCCCGCAGGGGGATGAAGCACGCTGTAGGCCTGTGGCATGATGGGCACATGGTCGCCGTAGATGCAGAGCGAGGCAGGCCGTTGCAGAGCATCCATGGTCTTGGCCAGGGCGCCGAACATGGCATCAGCATTGCGTAAATGCCGCAGATAGACAGTCAGCTCGTCACAGCCTTCAGGCGGGGGAGTATGGTATAATCGTTCAGCATCGCCGGGCTGGGGTCGCTCCAGATGCAGGGGGCCGTGATTCTCCATGGTGATGGCAAAGACAAATGTCGGGCGATCAGCTGTTTGCAGTATTTGCCCTATGTGCTCGGCAAGAGCGGCATCAGCCACATAGGCCCCTTCACGTCGGGCATGGGCAAAGGCATGAATATCGGTAAAACTATCGAAACCCAGCCTTGGTAAAGCTTTGTCCCTGCCGTAAAATCCGGCATGGTGGGGATGTACGCAGATGGTGCGATAGCCCAGGGCCTGCAAGAAGAGCGGCAGGGAATGCACTGACCAACTGCTGATGACGGGACGATAGGGGTTGAAGGCATGCGCCCCCATACCCTGTGCCGTGATGCCTGTGAGAAAGGCAAATTCTGTACGTACGGTATTGGCTCCCCAGGCAGGCACGGTCAGTGGGCCATGCAGTACAGACTGTGCAATAAGGGCATCAAAGGCCGTCAGTACCTCAGGGCGTATGCCTGTATACAGACTGCGTGCGTCAAAAAAGGATTCACTCTGTATGGCCACCAGATGCGGCAGCTCATGCCTGTGTGCAGGCTTTGCCCGTCCGGCAAAAGGCGATAGAGCAGCAGGCGGCTGCATCAGGGCCGTGCCATAGGCCCAGAAATACGCCAGCAGGCCCAGACGGCGCAGATCCGCTTCTGGCGCAAAGGTCAGCAGCCAGTCATGCTGCCGCAAGCGCCAGAGCAGGAAGAGGGCAGCAAGCAAAATGGCAACAAGGCTTGTTTGCTCCGGCCATGTGTGGCTCAGCGGCCTTTCCAGCCACAGGCCCACAAGAGCCAGCACAAAGAAGGCAGCCGCGCCCAGAAAGCCCTTCACACCCAGAAAGGGCAGGAAGAGCCGGGGATAGCGCACGGCATCCAGAAAATAGTCATAGTCCTGAACAAGGAAGGGCTCGCGCAGGCTTGTGTATTTGGCATTGCTGACCAGCACCAGCATCATGATGATGGCAAAGGCCCCGGTCATGGAGCACCAGGCACGGCCAGACAGCAGTACCAGTAGAGCATAAACCACAAACCACAAAGCCACATGCACGACCCAGGCCTGTGCAGGCCGTTGCAGGCTGGGGCGCGGCCTGAGGAGGCCCTCTGCCCCCACAGACAGGGCCAGGCCCAGCAGGCCCATGCCTGCCGTATGCAAGGTACTGTCAACGGCCATAACCCAGCCATCTTGCTATGGGCATGCTCAGGCAGGCCGGCAAGACCGACAGGCCCCAGATGCCCAGATTGAGCGGAAAGGGAAAGGAAATACGCGCCCAGTCACGCTCCAGCCCACGGCGTATGGCCCTGGCTGCCCGCTCCGGCTGCCAGAGAAAGGGCTTGGGCCCAGGCATGGCATGGCACATGGGCGAGGCCACATAGCCGGGCAAAACCACATTGATGCGTATGCCCTCGCTGTGCAGCCAGCCCCGCAACGACAGGCCATAACTGCGCAGGGCTGCCTTGCTGGCACAATAGGCAGGCGTGGCAGGCAGACCGTAATAGGCAGCCAGTGAACTGATGATGGCTATCTGCCCGCTGTGGTGCTGCCGCATGGCAGGCAGCACAGCATCTACCATGGCCATGACAGCCAGGATGTTCACCTCTACCAGAGCCGTGACCTCTGCAAAAGGTTCGCCCCTGCCTTCTGGCCCGATGTCCGTATTACGACCGGCATTGGCAATGAGCAGATCTGGTACGTCAGCTGCACAAAGTTCACGCATCCACTGGCGCACGGCATCATGATGACGCAGGTCCAGAACCTTCAGGCTGACACTTGCCCCCCTGGCCCGGCACTGTGCTGCCAGAGCTTCCAGAGCCTCCATTCTTCGGCCATGCAGGCTCAGGCGTATGCCGGGCGCGGCATATTCCAGAGCCAGGGCACTGCCCAGAGCCCCAGATGCCCCGGTAATACAAATATGGCGCGGCCGGGGATGTCTGGCCCTGCAGCGGTCGCCCCAGCTGAAATACAAGGTCATGCCAAAGCCGCCTGCTGCCAGAGAGCAGTAGAGCGTCACCCAGTAGTTGCCCTCCAGCAGGCTGAGCCAAAGGGTTGTCAGGGCATAGGCCAATGAAACGACCTCAAAGCGCAGCAGCCAGACATTGATGGGCGGGTGGCGCATCTTCCTGCGGCCGCAGCCCTTGGGTGTGCGGTAGAACTTGCCGTTGATGCCGCAGACAACCTGCACCGCAGCAGTAAAGTAGTAGAGCGATACAGGGAAGAACATGAGCACATAGGCCACAGTGCCTGTAATCTGCTGCCACAGGGGCACAGGCTCTCCCTGCCCGCTGGTATTGCCCCAGGCCCAGACCACGGCAGCCAGTAGAAAGAGTGTGCAGCAGCCATGGAAGAACAGCCCCAGATCAGGCGTGACAAGGGCCACGGGCAGGCAGAGCAGCAAGAGGGCATAGAACGAGGCCAGCAACAGAGATGAGAACATCAGGGCCACGGCGTGCAGCCGCGAGAAGAGCGGCATACGCACGGCGCACATCTGCCGGGCGTGGCGCAGGGCATTGTGGATGAGGCCGTGTGCCCAGCGCTGCCGCTGCAGGCGAAAGGCGCCCATGCTTTCCGGCAGTTCGGCCAAAGAGACCACCTCCGGTAGAAAGGCGTACTTCCACGCACCGAGCTGGGCCTTGTAGCCCATGTCCACATCTTCGGTGATGGTGTCGCTTCTGATGCCGCCAATGGCCTCAATGCACTCTCTGCGCCAGACACAGGAGCTGCCTGTCAGCGAAGCCATGAAGCCGTCCTGGCTCAGACCGCTGGTCACATCCTCCTTGTGCCCGGCCTCTGTGGCCTGAAAGCGCGTCAGAAAAGAAGCGTCCTTATTGGCATAGTCCACGCCGGTCTGCAGAAAGCCCACCTGCGGGTCATTGAAGCAGGGCATGGTCTTGCGCAGAAAGTCCGCTGGTGGCAGGCAGTCAGCATCAAAGATGGCAATAAAGTCGCCCCTGGCCAGGCCAAGGCCGAAAGAGAGGTTGCCGGCCTTGTAGCCTACACGCTTTTCCCGTCGGGCATGGCGGATAGGCACTCCATTGGTCTGATGCACGGCCACGCGTTCGGCTGCTATTTCTCTGGTCCTGTCTGTGGAATCATCCAGCAGCAGTATCTCCAGCCTGTCGTGCGGGTAATCCAGAGCACAGACAGCATCGATCAGCCGGGCCACCACCAGTTTTTCATTATAGACCGGCAGCAATACGCTGACTGTGGGCAGATCAGCATCAGAAAGCATCTGTCCGGTCTCGACAGGCGTGAGCTGTATGCCCTTTCTGGCCTGCCGCAGGGAGCGCACCTCCAGCAGCACATAAAGGCTGAAGACACCCACCAGCAGTACAAGTATGCCCTGTATGCACAATGCCAGCATGGTCAGCCTGCCTTAGAAACGCATTTTGTCATATTCATTCTACCGTCACACTTTTTGCAAGATTGCGTGGCTGATCTATATCTTTGCCCAGATAGTCAGCTACATGATAGCTGAATAGCTGCATAGCCGTCAGAGCAAAAAAAGAGGAGACTACAGGATGGCATGAGGGCAATACCCATAAATCATCTACAGGCAGATCAGGACGCATACTATTATTATTTTGCACTAAGGCAATCACCTGACCTTGGCGGGCCAGCACTTCCTGAATATTTGATTCCACCTTAGGAAATAGAATATCATTCATTGCCAGTGCAAATGTAGGAAAATTATGATCAATGAGTGCGATTGGCCCATGTTTCATTTCTCCGGCAGGATAGCCTTCGGCATGGATATACGATATTTCTTTCAGTTTTAAGGCACCTTCAAGAGCAAGCGGATAACATTGCCCACGTCCCAAATAGTAAAAATTGTGTGCGGCTGAGTAGCGCTTCGCTAACCTTGCTGAATATTCCTGCATTTCTGGCAGTGCAGCAGAGAGCTGATCCGGTAAAGCAATAAGGGCCTCAAGAAACGGATCGTCATATACAGATGGATTCTTTTCCTGCCCAAGGAAGAGTGCGAGCAATGATAGCAACGTCATCTGGCTGCACATGGCCTTTGTGGAAGCAACGCTGATTTCAGGTCCTGCTTGCGTGTAAAGAACAATATCTGCTTCTCGTGCGATGGAAGAGCCTACGACATTGCACAGACCAATAACTTGACATCCTTTTGTCTTGGCCAGACGAAGGGCTGCCAGTGTATCGGCAGTTTCACCAGATTGGCTGACGGCGAGAACCAGCTCATCTGGACAAAGAAGAGGATCCCGATAACGAAACTCCGAAGCGATCTCGACAGCGGTTGGGATGCCGCTGAGCTTTTCAATCAGATGTTGTCCCCACAGCCCTGCATGGTAAGATGTACCGCAGCCCACAATCCGAAGCCGGGACGGAAAAGCGAGCCGGTTTAATTCGTTCAGCGTAACCTGCCGTCTGTCAGGAGTTGCGATAATGCGCCCTGCCAGACAATCTTTGATGACGCGAGGTTGCTCCAGGATTTCTTTGATCATGAAATGAGGAAAGCCATCCTTGGAGGCAGACTGCATATCCCATGTGATGTGATGTACTTTCTTTTCCAGGGGTGAGAGTCCATCCAGAGAGAATATTTTCCATGCATCCTTTTCGATACAGGCAATCTCGTAGTCTTCAAGAAAAATGACATCACGGGTATGCGCCAGAAAGGCGGGGACATCTGATGCTACAAAATTTTCATTCTGTCCGATGCCAAGCAGCAAAGGTGCCGACATACGCCCGGCGTAAAGTACGTCTGGCCGGTCAGACGTAAGCATCACAACAGCATAGGCCCCATGCGCACGGCGCAGCGCCTTGGCAAAGCCGTCACATATGCTTGAAGATGAAGATATCTCCTCTTCGATAAGGTGAGCCAGTACTTCGGTATCAGTATCAGAAATAAAATGGTGTCCCTTTGCAAGAAGTTCAGTTTTCAGTTCTTGGAAGTTCTCAATGATACCATTATGCACAATGGCTATCTTTCCATCTTGTGAAAGATGAGGATGTGCATTTCGTTCTTCTGGCAAGCCATGTGTTGCCCAACGGGTATGCCCAATACCGGTCGTTCCTGTTTGCAGATGAAGAGCTGTATCAAGCTTGGCTTCCAAGGCTGAAAGTTTACCTGCAGCCTTGTGGACTGCAAGTTTCCCTTCATGTATAAGGGCTACTCCGGCTGAGTCGTACCCACGGTATTCCAAATGACTGAGGCCCTCTGTCAATATGGACACAGCAGGTTTGTAACCATTATATCCCACTATTCCACACATATTTTCTCCAAATAGCTTTGCATGATCAAAAGCTCACTGTTTCGGCCATCTGTTCCAGCCTGTGCTGCCAGGTGTGGCGCTGCAGTACATAGGCAGCGCCTGCTCTGGCGCGTTCCCTGTCCTCTGCCGAAGGCCCGAACCTGAGGCGGCCCAGCAGCTCCCGCGCCTGTTCTTCCGTGCGCAGGATATGGCAGTAGGGCGCAAAATGCCTTTCTACTGCCGGGCTGGGATTGGTGACGCAGATGCTGCCGCAGGCCAGTATCTCAAGCAGTCTGCGTGAGCACATGGTGGAGGAATCAGTAACCGAGTTGACATTGAGCGAAACAGCATAGTGCCTGTACACCCTGGCTGTTTCGGTATAGGGCACCCTGTCGTGCAGGTGCAGCCCTGCCTCCTGCGGGAAGCGGAATTCCAGAAAATGCGAAAGCCTATTGCTGTTTCTGTCAAAAACATGCAAGGGCATGTTGCTGGCCTTGCAGGCATTGAAGATCATGTCCAGAAAGATCCTGCGGGTATTGAGTATCTTGCGGTAATAGCTGCCCACAAAGCAGGCAGCGTTCTCCTGAAAAGCAAAGCCGCTGAAGTGGTGAAAGGCAGGCTGCACAGGCATGGCCAGCACATCTACCATGGCCCCTGGGGGCAGGGCAGCCTGATAGCGCGGCACGCAGGTATCATCTGTCGTAAAGACATATTCGAACAAACAGGCCACATCCAGAAAAGGCTCGAAAAACGCGCCATCGTCCTTATTCCAGAAAACCGCAGGTATACCTCTGTCGCGTGCCATACGCACCAGCCGGGCCACGGTATGTGGTTTGCCCAGACGCAGCCAGGCAGGCTGACGGGCCAGCATATAGCGCCATTCACCGCCCACACCATGAAAGGCTGATTCCACAAAGAGCAGGTCAGGCTGCCAGTTGCAGAGCACATCCTGATAATTGGCAGGTGTCAGCGAGCGGATGCGGCATTCCGGCGCAAGGCATGTGCTGGTAAAGGCGTCAGCCAGCAGGGCCACCTTGAGCTTGCCGAACGGCCCCTTGCCTTCCACATCCTGCGGTACGGTGGGATGTGTGTAGACCATGCGCCCCAGAGTACAGATCACTGCACCAAGCATGGGCCTTTTCCTTTCATGATGTCGTCTGTGAAATGCGCCCACTGGCGGCGGGCCATGATGTTCCTGCGGCCTAGTGCCCCCAGCTCAGGCAGTCGGGGAGATGCCAGAGCCTCTGCCAGCACATCGGCCAGATGCCCGGCATCGCCTGCCTGAAAAAAATACCCGCCCGGCTCCGGCCCCATCTCCTCACGGAAGAGCGGCATATCCGGCACTACCACTGCCTTGCCCAGAGCCTGTGCCTCTGCCAGTTTGAGCGGCGGCACCAGCTGGCAGACCTGAAAGGGCTTGCGCGGTATGCAGACCAGAGCGCACTGTGCCAGTTGTTGGCGGGCTTCTTCCGGCTTTACCCTGTTCCAGAAGCGTATCTGCGCATGCAGATCCAGTCTGGTGGAAAAGGCTTCCAGGTCCGGCCGAGCCTCGCCTTCGCCCATGATGTGCACCTGTACAGGTATCTGCCGCTGTTTGAGCAGGGCCACGGCCTGCAGCAATGTATCCAGCCCTTCATAGTGCACCAGCGAGCCGGCATAGCCGATGGTATGGGGCTGTACTTCACAGTTTATGGGCTTGATGCGTTCCACATCCACACAGTTGGGGAGGAGACGCAGCTTGTGCGCCGGGATATTCCAGCAGGTGTGCATGTATTCCCCCAGTTGCCGGGAGATGACAAAGACACGGCTGGCCCGTCGCGCCACAAAGGCCTCCAGCTCCAGCCCCAGCCGGCAGAGCGGGGAAGTGGCAAAGCCCGGCTGCCGTGCAGCCCGCGACAGTTCCCACAGGCCGCGCATCTCATACTGAAAGGGGATGCCCAGTTGTCGCGCTGCCAAGAGGGCAGGCAGGGCATTGGTATGATTGCTGGCCGCGTGTATGCGCGCCACCCTGTGCCGTCTGGCATAGGCAGCAATGACCCTGGACGCCCGCTCCGCAAAAACAGCCGTAAAGCACTTGTTGGTGGGCCGTTGCTCGTGCTCATAAAGAATGTCATCCACCACGCTGGAGCCATAGGCAGGCTGGCCCAGACTGTCTGCACTGTCCCACGGGTAGCCGAGCCGGGTGAGTACACGCAGGTCTGTACCGGCCTTGTGCAGGGCACAGAGCAGCTCATGCGTACGTGCTGCATAGCCATTGGCATGCCACGGACGGCACTGGGCAGGCACATAGAGCAGGCGGCCCGGCACAGGCTCATGCAGATGCGCCCATTCCCTGTGTTTATCGTACAGCAGGGCACGCAGACGGTTGAGCGTCATGGCGCGGTGTGCACGGATAAGCAATTTTTGCATCATGCCAGCCATGTACGCCTCATATTTCGGCATTTTTATATAAGGGTGTGGTGCCTGGCATTACGCTCTATCCAGTATGGACGGGATAAACTGTCGCCATTGACGGTGCGCGACGATTCGCTCTCTGCCTTTGCGTGCTTTTTCAGCACAGCCAACAGGTTCAGACAAAGCTTCACGCAGTACCTGTGCCAGGTGATTGGCATCACCAGAACGGAAAAACCATCCGGCATCTCCGGCTTCATCATGAAATACCGGCAGATCCGGCACAACAACCGGCTTTTGCAAGGCCATAGCTTCAGTCAGTTTGAGCGGTGGGATAATCTCACAAACGGTAAACGGTTTGCGAGGTATGCAGACCAAGGTGCAACGGGAGAGATGGGCACGCGCCTCATCTGGTGAGAGGCTCCCCCAAAAGCGTACGGCATCATCAAGCCCCAGTTCCGATGCAAGATTTTCAAGATCGTTACGAGCCTCACCGTCACCTGCGATCTCCAGGCGTGCTGCCATGCCGGACTGCCGCAGCTGTTGCAAGGCATACAGCAGAGTATCCAGCCCTTCGTAGTTGATAAGCGACCCGGCATATCCAATGGTAAACGGCTGCTGCGGAACGTGGGAGGGGTAGATGCGCGAGGCATCCACACAATTGGGGAGCAGATAAATATGATTTTCCGGGATACCCCAATGCTCCATTATATAACGGCCAAGCTGTGCAGAAATAACCAATACTCTGTCGGCATAAGATGCCACAAAGTTTTCCAAGGTCAGCCCAAGTTTGAATTTATGTGATTTGGCGAAGGCTGGCTGGCGAGCAATGCGGGTCAGTTCCCACAGCCCCCGCATTTCATACTGAAACGGGATACCCAGCCTCCGGGCAGCGATAAGAGCCGGGAGCGCATTGACATGATTGGATGCCGCATGGATGACGGCTACCTGTTCCTGTCGGGCATACTCTTCTATAACAGAGGCGGCCTCTTGTGCGTAGATGGCGATAAAACGGTTATTGCGCGGTGTCGCACTGTGATGATACCAAATACCATCGCGGTCTGTCGTGTCTGTTTGCGGTAAAAACAGGCTGTCTCGTCTGTCCCAAGGGTAGCCGCAACGGGTCAGTACCCTCAAGTCCGCACCTGCGGCGTGCAAAGCGCACAGCAGCTCATGGGTTCTGGCCGTATAGCCGCTGATGTGGTACGGTAGGCAACTGGCCGCAACATAGAGCAAACGAGCTGACCGGGGCTGATATGGAACAGTCTCCCGCTTTTTATGCGGTTTCCTCAAAGCACCGCTCAGGAGTTGAAGAGAGAGCTGTCGATGCAGCCATTGGAACAGTGATCTCATGACTTACTTTTTGACCGCTCTGATCTCGGCTCTGCTCAAATCTTCCGTATGCTCCACACGGATTTTTCCTGATCGGATCAGATCCATAAGTTCCGCAGTTGTAATAATGTCATAGTCACGTGTCAGGCGGCGCAACAGTTTGCGATAGCCTTCAATGCGTTTGTCATCCCTGTAGGTACCATGTCCGTTTTCATCCCAGTATAACAAGGACCAGGAGTGCAGCAGAAAAACCAGCAAAGGAGAGCTATGGCTGACACTTCCGGGCAAAAAAGAAGACCACCATGGCCGATAACGAAAAAATTTTGATTGGGGATATTGCAGCCGTGCCCACCAGTCATTTTCCACTCTTGGGAGTATCTTGTGTTCTGTCATGGGTATTTCTGTAATACCGTTTGACCACTTGAACGGAGTATTCGTGGGCAGACTGTGCAAGCATTGCTCATTGAAAACAGCACACATGGAATTATTGAATGAAAGTGGAATGTCATGCTTTGCCAATGCCCGAATAGTTCCTGCATTCCAGCGGAAAGAACCGGCACGAAAAGCTCGGATAGGCTTACCAGTTATGTCCCGGATCATCCGGGAAAAATGCCCGATGATAAAATCATCCTTGTCATCGGGATACTGATTCATGAAACGAGGATTCTGCTTGAAATGGTATTCTTCCCAGAACGAAGCAGGCAGGTATTCGGGATGGGCGTGGAGCTGTACATCCTGCCCGTCACTGTCCAGCCAGCGAACAACGACAGCAACTTCTTCACGTCTAGCGTAGGCCCCGCACATATCTACAAAAAAGACGTGCCGTGCACCGAACTCATGGCCCACAGCGCACATTTCCCGGACGCCCGCCGTCCCTTCCGGGTGTTCTCCCCAGATGAGACGGCAGACATGATCATCCTCGGCTCGCTTGGGCAGGGCTTCGGTGTCAACGGTAAGGAGGGCGTAGCGGTCTTTTGCCATTAATCACACCTCATTGTGCTATATATTCTTTAGTCGTAATTTGATTATTTAGTATATTTTTAGCAAAACTACTACTCGAATTTTATCTTTTTTATTCTTTAATTTAAAATTACATATTGTTGATTTTTTGTGAATTATTTTTATCTTCAATTTTGTTGTCTATATATAAATAGCATGCAAATTCATAGTTATTCATATCAATGGAATTATACAATTGTAAAACTCATTATCTAAATGGTTATGTAATCATATTTTGTATATTTTTTTTCTTTTCCTCAGTAAATTTATATTTATCTAATATGTTTTTACAAAAATTTATATTAATTTCATTTTTAGCGTATTCAATCAATTTTAACATATTTATATATGCTTCTTCAAATTGTCCAATTTTTAAATAAAATAAAACTAGAATCCTGTATGCATCATCTTTATTTTCGCATATTTTTATAGCATTTAATAATATGTTAAAAGCAATTGATTTATTATTTGTGTCATCATCAATATTAAAATAACATTGTGCAACAAGGATATGATTTCTTATCCTTAAATTGTTTATTTTTATTGCTGTATTTGCATAATATAACGCATCTTTAAATTTTTTATCTATATACAATAACGTTGCCATTAGTCTAAACCCTTCATCTATAGAAAAACATATGCTTGTGTGCCATTTTAAAATATCATATAGTTTATCTTTATCTTTATCTTTGAGTAAATTAAATAAAAATACCAGAGCTCTATAGTTTTCAGGATTTTTCTTTAGAGCGTTATCCATGATAGAAAACATATCATAATCATTTAGTTTGTTTTCGTAAGTTATACCTAAGTCATAAATTGCTGAAGAAACTTCATAATTGCATTTATTTAAAAGTCTATAACGTTCATGCCATACTTCAGATAAAATAAAAAAAATTGATTTATCACATTCCTTATTACTGGCTAAATACATTATAGCAAGAAATAATAGTCTATCCTCGAAAGCATTATGATTAGTTGAAGGTGGTAACACATAAGCATCATATATCCAAGTCGTTATATTATTATTGCATGAAATACCATAGTTGAACTGTAATCCTAGATCTTCGCAAAATGGGATAAAATGAGAAACCATATCTTCACGGGAAGAAGCATTTACAATTATTATATATTTACTATTTTTTCCATAACGTACCGCATCCGCTAAATTGTTTCTATGTAACTCGTCTTGTATGCCCAAATCAATACCTGTAATTTGAGTAAATTCTGCGCTTTGAGGATGGTTCTTAAGTATTAATTGAGGATTCAAGGCAATTCCTGTACTGCCATCAATTATACTTGATGTGTATATACTAGCATACCCCCCCTGATGAAGAAAATAATATTATATTTTCATTTG
>JAFQNG010000038.1 GCA_017396005.1 Desulfovibrio sp. | reverse complement strand
GACATGGCCGGTTTTGCCGGATATGCCGACAAGGTGGACAACCACTATGCCAGGGTATTCGGTTCCGCTGCGATCATGAGCCTGATCACCGGCGGTATGGCCTATACAATGGATTCTCTGGGCGGGGACGGGAGTTCTGAAAATCCCACGTTGCAGGATGAAATGGGTTCTGCTCTGGCTGCCCAAATGGGGCAGACTTCCTTGCAGCTCCTGCAAAAGAATCTCAACATCAAGCCTACCCTAGAGATCAGGCCCGGCTATCGGTTCAATCTTGTGGTGACAAAGGATCTTGTATTTCAGAAACCGTATGATGTGAGGAAATAAGATGATATATTTCTATAATGCAGGCTGTTCTCTGATAATCCTGCTCAATGTGGAAACAAGCCATCCATTAAGACTGCTGCCGTTGGCTTGTGCCAGGACAGCAAGTTCTGCGTGTAAATCAGGTGGTAACCTGAGTGTGATATGGCCGGAGTATGGCTTATTGGGGTTGACCCCCATCTTTTCGCAACTTTCAAGATAGAAGTCTACTGCTTCTTCAAAAGCCTGACGGATTTCCTCAACTGATTCGCCATGAAAACCGACAATATCATTGATACCAGCTATGTGTCCCACAAGACATTCGTCTTCGGCACTGAAGCTGATCACAGCTTTATAGCCTTTATAAGTCATAGTGTTGTTTATACTCATGGTCTTTCTCCCAAGCGGATCAAAAATTCTCTGGCATCCCGTACTTGGTACGGCTTGGCCTCTTTTCCCGGATGGGGTCGGTGAAAGTCAGCCTTTTTTCCGTCACGCCTGAATGCCACACGTGATCCGCTGCCTTCACAAAGTTCACAGCCAAGGGCAATAAAGAGAGATTCGATGTCAGCCCATATCAAATTTTTGGGAATAGGGGTGGCAAAAATAGCTGCCAGAGTTTTTCGTTGACCGCTGTTCATGTTTTTTAGTGGCATCAAATGGTGTCACTGTCAAGGCCATAGCATTCATTAAATTTCCATCCTGCAAGCCCTGCGCTTCAAGCCTGCGCCGCCTGACGGCCTCTGCGGAGTGTCGTCATGTGTGCCAAGCTGTCCACGAACGATTACGGTCTGGGATCGCCTGAACGCTCTCAGAACCGGCGTTTGCTCTATGTGCCCTTTGTTCTTCTGCTCGGCCTGGGCTGTCTGGCACTGGCGACACAGCGGGTAGCAGCTTATTACGGCTATGCTCCGGCTCTGGGTGATGCCTGGGGAACAGCCTTCGGTATCCGTTGGTATGCTCCCTGGGCGATCTTCCACTGGCTGGACACTTTCGGGGCCTCGGATACGGGCTTTATGGATAAGGCCGTAACCCAGAGTCAGGCTCTTTTTCTTGCTCCGCAATTCGTCATTCTGGCTGTGTGGTTCACCTTTATGAAAAAGCTGAAGGGGGACGCCCGGCTGCACGGTTCTGCCCGTTGGGCCACAGAGAAAGAGATCCGCCGTATGGGCTATCTGGAGGGCAAGGGCGTCTATGTAGGCGGATGGATAAAAAGGCTGTCCGGCCTTGCCTACTGGTGGGCGGTAGTAGGTCGCTCTTTTGCCGTTCTCTTTCTCGGTCGTCCTCCTGTCAGACGGGAACAGCATCTCTACTTGCGTCACAACGGGCCTGAGCATGTGCTGTGCTTTGCGCCCACGCGCTCCGGCAAGGGGGTGGGTCTCATCCTGCCCACGCTGCTGGCCTGGGAAGGCTCCAGCCTTGTGCTGGACATCAAGGGGGAAAACTGGGCACTCACTGCCGGTTTCAGGCGTTCACAGGGGCAATGCGTCCTGCGCTTCGATCCGTCGGATACTTCCGGTTCTTCGGCTTTCTTCAATCCTGTGGAGGAAATCCGCCTCGATTCCCTGTCG
>JAFQNG010000037.1 GCA_017396005.1 Desulfovibrio sp. | reverse complement strand
TCCAAGGAATCCTGCCTGCTCAAAATCTGGACAGCCCTTGAAGAATCGCGCCCGAAACGCCTTGCCGTTATCCAGATAGGTCACACGCGGAAACTTCCCCAGCATGATGCAGGTTCGGCGAAATGCTGCGGAAATACTGGCCGTGTTTTCAGTGGGCATGATTTCCCACCCCAGAGGACAGTTGCTCGCACCATCGTAAAACAACACGATAGTCATCCGGGTGGATTTACCTGTGGCCGGGTTAAGCGTTTCAAAGTTCAAAGTGTGGCCGTCTGCGATCACTACATCGCCAACATCCACCAAAGACCAGTCGCGCAGGAGTGATATGGCGCATTTGTCGTTCCACGCTTTTTTGCCTTGCCGGAAGAGCGTCCATTCATCGAAGCATTCTTCCATGTAGGTGCGGACAAAGCGTCGGATGGTAGGTTCAGAGGGAACGAAAATACCCTCCACCATAAACTTCTTCTGTACTTCTCGGACGCACTGGCTCACGTTGGGTGCGTTTGGGTTGAGGATATGTCCCAGAATGACTGTGTGATGACGTTCTGAAAGCGAGCTCTTACCCCGATGGGCCACACCGCGTTTGTCGGCCAGGGCCAAAACGCTCCCGGCACGTTCCTGCTCCAGCTTCCAGCGTTCAAGCGTCTGCCATGAGACTGATCCCACTTCTTCAAGGAGCTTGGGCCAGGCTCCCGCCTTGTAGGCGAGGATGAATTCCTGCTTCTGAGCCTTGGTCGCTCCAAATTTACGCTGCCATGTGATGTACTGGCGCACCAGATCCGCCTTTGCCAAAGCCTTGTGGCGTCGGCTGTCGTCCAGAATAGCTGCGCTGGCGACAGGAGAAAGCGCAGTATGGGAGACTGCTGGAACCGAACTTACAGCGGCAAGTGCGTTCCTTTCTTCGGCAACCTGTATGGCAAGGCGGGTTTCCTCCGGCATGGAGGCCACAAGCCATTCCTTGCCACCGCCGCGTCCCTTGCGGGGGCGGGAGAGCCAAGATTCACGTTCAGCGCGGCGAGAAATCGATGACGCCACGGCCACCTGTAACAACGCGATCAGCTCGTTTGTCGTGTATGCGTCTTTGATTGCCATTATGCCGCCTCCTTCGGTATAGGATGCGGACTGTGCAAATATTTTTCAGGCACACCAAGTTCACGCAGAGCAGACAATACTCTTGGACTGTGACGCTTTCCCCTGACTGTAGCGGAAACAGCTTCTGCTGTGACGCCTATGCGCCGGGCAAGTTCCGCCATGCTCAGGCCACGGTCAACGAGGACGGCCCGAATCTGGTAACGCGCAAGGTATCGGCGGCGTCCGCACTCTGCACGTGTCATAGCTCTTCCTCCAGCTTCTTTTTCCGCCTTCTGGCTGCTTCCATGTCTCTCACGGCCTTGCCGTAGTCCCGCAGCTTCCTGTCTTCCTCGGTCATCAGACCCAGATTTAGAGCCTGCAGCACAACCCTTAAAGGTTCCACATTTCCGGTCACGCGGCAAAAGGCGAGTACTGCCAGAAGTGAAGGGGGATGGGATGTATCGGAAGGGGACAGCCATTTATCCAAGGTGTCTTTGCTGATGGTCTTTTGATTTCCTTGGGTCAACCTGATTCCGGCTTGTCGAGCCAAAGCGTTCAGCTTGTCCGGTAAGGCTTTTCTCCCTTCGTTTTCCGGCGCACCGGCAACGGTACGCATGGCGGCGCGTATCGCCGCCATCGTACCCGCAAGTCTGGCTGCCGTATCATCAAGAAGGGAAAGCTGACGCATGAATAGCTCCTAGTCTTTCTTGATAAATATAGAGGAAAATTCACGCACCGTGATATCCCCTATCGCTCAGACCACGCCGCCGCAGTTCAGCACGCAGCTCTTCAACGTCCCCGAAGGGCCCACGCCAGCAATTTCCTATGGAGGCCATCCAGATGGCATTACGCAGTTCGTTTTCAGACCAGTCAAAATAGTAGGGGTTATACTTTTTTGTTTTTTTCATGGCTGCCTCCGCGCTTGTCCAAATCCAACTTTGGCATGGACATTGATTTCTGAAAGCGAGGCGGCTAAAGTCGGGGTGCTATTGTTGAAAACTTCAACCGCTCGCAAGTCTTTTTTCTGCTAATTTTAAGTTTTATGCAAGATATTTTTCACCGCAAAACTTAAATTTAGCAGAAATAAATTTACATTAATTATTTCAGTATGTTATAGGATTGCGGGCGCAAAACTTGGCGCAAAACTAAACGCCTGGGAACATTTGCGTATGGACAACGCTATAGCTGAGAGGTTCTTACTTATCCGCGGCAAGGCTAAACAGGGAGATTTTGCCAAGGCCCTTGGAATTAATCCAAACACCTTACGCAACTATGAAAATGGGCGTGTGAGCCCAAACCACAAAATTCTTGAACGCATATGCGTTGAATTTTCAGTTTCCCCAACCTGGCTTCTCCTTGGCATAGGGCCTATGTACTCCAACGCTGGGGGGATCGAGGCATCCTCAGCAGCACGGGTTGCCTGCTCGCGCTGTGATAAATTGGAAACTAAGTTGGAGAAGGTGGAAGAGCAGAGGGATGGGTTGATTACGGATAACCGCCAGCTCTTGCGTGAAAATGGCGAACTTCGAGCGCAGATAGCTCGACTAGAGGAACGCCTTGGCCAGACGGTCTTACTAGAAAAGAGGGGGGGGGCGGCATAGGACGGCAAGCGCACCACTGGCCGCTGATCAGAAGCCACGGCGTGCGCGAATCATCCAGTTTTCAAGCTATGTCGATAGATCGACCTGAAATTGGTTCTTCAAGACACAGGCTAAAACAAAAAAACAGCCTCAGTTTTGTGTCAAAAACGACACTGCCGAGGCTTTTTCTGTTCTCAAGTTCCGTGACAATCTGGCCCGAAACTGGCGGCCCGTTCTCAAACCTTTCTGGATGCAGTTTTCGGTGGGTCGGACGGCGTCAGACCCGCATCAGTCAAGGAAAAGTCAAGCATTCGTCAAGGCCCTACCGCAGAACAGGCTATTCTCATCTCTCCTGATCCCCTATACGAGGGAAAGTACAGTCTTTGAGCTGGGGTTCAAGGATAACAGTCGTATCTATAGGGTAGCAACACAGGAAAAGGCGTTACCCCAAAATTGAGGTAACGCCTTGATTTCATTGGCGCGCTCGAAGAGATTCGAACTCCTGACCTACAGGTTCGTAGTTTTCCATGCCTTACCTCTCTGCCCTGTCGCAAATGGACAGGGCCTCGCAGTCACAGCAATCAACACCGGCGCACTGTCCGTCCAGACGGGAGAGCACCTGCAATACCTGCTCAATGCTGTAACACCACACGTCCACTGCGCCGTGCAGCATGAGCCCCGGTGCTTCCAGCGGCCCGCGCACACCGATGACTGGGACACCTGCCGCTGCTGCCATGCCCACTTCCACTCCCGCGTCCTGACCGGCCTGACCGAGGTAGACCACCACATCCGCACTGACACAAGCGTCACGGCAAAAGGCGTAGACCTGTCCACCGCTCTGCTCTGTATCAAACCATTCCCGACGCTGGGCAGGCGTAAGCCCGTCAGGAGGCGTGGCCTTGGCTGTCCAGTCCAGAATGGTGATGCCCGGTATGCGCTCCTGCACAGCCATATGGAAAAGCCTGACAGCATGGAGCATCTTGAAGGACGCGGCAGTATAGATGGTCAGGTGGTTCACTGTTGTCTCCTCAGTTCCTCGGCCATGTGGCGCAGACGTTGCTGCCCCCTGTATTCGCCCAGCAGGGCGATGAGCAGGCAGATGCCTGAAAGCAGGGCAAAGAGCGTGATCATCAGCGAACCTCTAGTGCTTCATTGTGTTCACGAAGCCGGGCGCGGCTCTGTTCCGCGATGCGCTCGGCCAGATCCAGGGGCAGTTCGCCTGCGGCAACAATGGCTTCACGGGTCAGGCCGCCATGGCGTGGGGCCAGGAGGTAGATAAAAAGACCTGTGGTGGCTTCGTCGAAATCGGCCTTGTAAAGCGTGGCCAGAAATTCCTGCCGATGCTTTTCAGAAAGAATGCCGCTCATGCCGCCACCTCCACACTTCCCTGGATGGGCTGCTCCAGCTGCTGCCACAAATCGCGAAAGCTGCCGCTCGGCCACAGTTCCCGCAGCCGGGCCATAACCGCTGCCCGTGAAGTGCCCCGGATGACCATGCGCTGCCGGCCGTTGACGGCGTAAAAGGTGAATCTTGCCTTGGCCTCTGTCTTCAGATAGGTTTCTTTCTGCATGAGCTACTACCTCATGTGTTTCAGCCCTCGGAGTCTGTTCCCGCAGCTCCGGGGGCGCTTTGTTATGCTCCGCGCTGACTGGCAGCCTCCACCAGCCGCAGCAGGGCCAAAATAGCTGTCTGGGCGTGGTAGCCCTTTTCAGTGATGTCCCGACGTTCCTCCTCGATGATGCTGCCATCCTTCAGGGCATCGGCCACGGCCGTCATCAGCTCGCCGAATTCCTTCACGCTGGTCATGCACTGCGTCACCACAGCGGT
>JAFQNG010000036.1 GCA_017396005.1 Desulfovibrio sp. | reverse complement strand
GGGGGAGGGGGGGGATTCCCGCTGTCATCGGGGACATCGCCATCAGAGCCTTGAACGCCCTGGACCTCGGGAGATGCAGATGCAAGAGCGAGATTCTCTTCGGCAGGGGATTGAAGATTTTTGTTGGTACGGCGTGTTCGGGACCGCCTTGGCTTGCCTGGGATTTTGTCCGATACTGTCTGGCCTTCTACGGATGTTACCGCTGCAGGTGCTTCTGCAGGGGGGGCAGGAACATCTGAATTTTTTGTTACGGTTTTTCTACGACTTGCAGATCTTTTGGGAGTGTCAGCTTTGTTTGGTCGTTTGGAGCGTGCGGCAGCCTGTGGAGGCTCCTGCATCATGGCAGAAATTTCAATTTCACTGGAGGCAGAATCTGCCTTAACTGCAGGAGTCTCTGCATCTAGTGCTGTCTGGGCTTTTCGTTTGGGTCGGCTCTTGCGCGTTTGTGTAACTTTTTCTGGGGCAGAAAGCGATTCAACGTTCTCCATAGCAGGAGAACCCTCAAGAGGGCTATTGATATGATTTGTCATGAAAATCCTTCTGGCGACTGTAAAGCCGCAAAAAATCGTGTCGGTACATGTCGAAATCTATAGTGACAATGACGTCCGCAGCGCAAAAAAAGCGCGCATGACCAATGACATGCAGAACCGCAAAACGAAAGATTACGTTTTTTTATAAAATAAGCAAGGGCAGCACAGCAACCGAAGGGTCAAACATCCAACAGACGCAATTCGGCCGATAACTGACCATCATTGGAGCGCAGCAGCACATAGCCGCCCGCTATCAGTGCGCCTGGATTGACGACCAGAGTACGGCCTATACGGTCAATGGCCCGGGCCTCATGGATATGCCCACACAGACAGATGTCTGGTTGCGCTTCTTCAAGAAATTCACGTACCGCTGTAGACCCCACATGGATATTGCCAGGTATGACATCACAGGCAGTATCCTTAGGGGGATTGTGAGAGACGAGTACTGTATGGCGATAACGACGAGCCTGCCTCCAGCTGCTTTCCAGCCAGGTGGCAAAGGCTGATTCAGGGTATTCGCTGGGAGTGCCAAAGGGGGTGAAGGTTGATGCCCCTACACCGAACATTACAGTATCTGGCGTCAGTTCGCGGACGAAAGTATGCAGATTCCAGCCCTTTTCGCTGAGCCAGGCATCCACTTCAGGCCGGTCCATATTGCCTATCTGGGCCCATACCGGAATCTTGTGGGAACGCAGGGCGTCCATGACCATTTCTGCCTGCTTGACACCTCCGGTAATGGTCAGGTCACCGGTGACAATGATGCCATCGGCTTGAGCGAGTTCAGGTATCTTGTGAAAACAGGCCGGGTCATCGTGGATGTCGCCCACAGCTATCCAGAGGTAGTCCCGTGTATCAGCTCTTGGCATGGCGTCCTGTCCTTTGTTATGATGCTTTTCCAAGAATACTGCCATAACTTTCAAATGATGAAAAGGTCCGATGAGCAGCAGAAAGTCACCCGCATCCAGCCCCGTTTGTTCAGAGAATGATATACAGGCCCGAAAGAAGGGGTTGCGTACAAAAATGCGTTGTATACGGCAGCAGGACATGCAGGCCGACATACGGGCTGCGGAAGCACAGCGGCATTTGATGGAGACAGAGTACTGGCAGGAGGCCGGGGCTGTGGCTCTCTATGTGGGCATCAGAGACGAGCTGTCAACAGATCTGCTGCTGCATGCAGCATGGCAAAGTGGCCGGAGAGTCTGGCTGCCGCGCCTGTTACCCGGTGAACCTGGTCTTATGCAATTTGCTCTTTGCGCCGGTTGGCACGAGCTTGCAGCCGGCCCATTGGGCTTGCGTGAGCCCGCGCCGAACTGTCCTGCCTTTGGGCCAGGAGAGGCCTCACAGCTGGGGCCATCCCTTCTGGTATTGCCGGGTCTGGCCTTTGATCGGAAAGGTGGGCGTCTGGGCTATGGCGGAGGCTATTATGACCGTTTTCTTGCAAGCGGCTGGCTTTGTAAACGGGTAGGCCTGTGCTTTCATTACCAGGTGTTGAATGAGATTCCCTTGCAACCATGGGATAAACGCGTGCACTGTCTGTGTACGGATAAGGGGTTTCAGTGTCTGTAGCCTTTATTTCTTTCAGATTCCCCGGCATTGACCGCGTTCGTTGCGCCTTCCAGACGCGCTGTGCGGCAGATGACCCCTATGCCGGAGGCAATATTTCCTTCAGTGTGGGTGATAGAGCGTATATGGTAACTGCCCACAGGCAGGCATTATTGGAGAAGCTGTATTCACAGGGGGTACAGGCATGGGCTGAACTTCATCAGGTGCACGGCGACAGCCTGGTTTACGAGCCCGAAGGGATTCCCTGTGAGGTCAGCCCTACTGTTGAAGG
The DNA here is from genome assembly GCA_017396005.1 of Desulfovibrio sp. Lineage (GTDB taxonomy): Bacteria > Desulfobacterota > Desulfovibrionia > Desulfovibrionales > Desulfovibrionaceae > Desulfovibrio. The sequence goes on along the minus strand of JAFQNG010000036.1, from coordinate 35,693 downwards.
CGATGGTATGGCGACAGAACGCCCTGGCCTTGGGCTTTTTATAAAGACTGCCGACTGTCAGCCTATTTTGCTGGCTCACAGGAGCGGCCGGTATGTAGCGGCTCTGCATGTAGGTTGGCGTGGCAATCGCTGTGCATTCCCTGTTTCTGGCGTTTCGCGTTTTTGCGAGCACTACGGCCTCCGAGCCAGCGATATACTGGCTGTGCGCGGACCAAGCTTGGGACCCGCGCGGGCCGAATTTGTCAATTTTGAACAGGAATGGAGCGAGGCTTTCCGGCCGTGGTTTGACACCGCAACACGTACCATGGATCTTTGGAGCCTGACACGTTATCAGTTGCAGCAGGCAGGTATACCTGAACGGCAGATATACGGTCTGGATCTTTGCACATACAGTAACGACAACGCATTTTTCTCCTACCGGAGGTCCCGGCAGACAGGGCGTCAGGGCAGTCTTATCTGGATACGTTCGTGATGATTACGCTTCCCACGGGAATGCTGGTACGCTTGGAGACCACAGCTCAACACTTTGCCGCAGTGCATATCAGCATATCCGCGGCAGCTGCGCCCCTTCCAGCATGCCCAGTAGACGCTGGCCTCCGATGCGGGTGCGCAGGCGTACCTGCGCCTTGCCTTCATTGACTGTGCCAACGCGGGCAGCTTCTCTGCCATAGGGGGAGGAGCGCATGGCGGCAAGAGCTGCCTCGGCCCGTTCTTCAGGAAGGATGCAGATGCATTTGCCCTCATTGGCGAGGTAGAGCGGGTCAAGGCCCAAGAAGGAGCAGCCACTCCTGACAGAATCGTGCACAGGTACTTGGCTTTCGTCCAGCTCTATCTGTACTCCTGACTGTTCAGCTATCTCATTGAGAGTAGTGGCAAGGCCGCCGCGCGTAGGGTCACGCAGCACATGTACCGGCCCTGCAGCCTCAATGACATCGGCGATCATGGCGTTGAGAGGGGCTGAATCTGAGCGTACATCTGTCAAAAAGGAGAGATTTTCCCGACTGCCCATGACGGTCAGGCCGTGATCTCCTACAGCGCCACTCAAGAGTACGACATCTCCCGGTCGGGCATTGTGGCCGGAGGGGGCCGGGTCGGCAAAAATTTCGCCTATGCCGGTCGTGTTGATGAATATTTTGTCGCACGCCCCATGCGGTACTACCTTGGTGTCGCCGGTGACAATCTGCACACCTGCCTCACGAGCGGCCCGGCCCATATCTGCAGCTATCTTTTCCAGCTCTGCCAGCGGCAGCCCTTCTTCAAGAATGAACGCACAGCTGAGAAAAAGCGGTCGAGCACCCAGCATGGCTACGTCATTGACGGTACCGTGCACAGCAAGGCTGCCAATGCTGCCGCCGGGAAAAAACAGGGGCGTTACTGTATAGGAGTCAGTACTCATGGCAAGAGGTCCAAGCAGACCCTCCAGGCGTACGGCATCATCCATGCCTTCCAGAAGAGGATTGGAAAAATGACGCAGAAAACACTGCTTGATCAGGCGTTGCGAGGCCCGGCCACCGCTGCCCGCATCCAGAAGGAGATATTCTTTTGTCATGCATGAGGCTCCGTATATTTGAAGTAGGCGGCACAACTTCCTTCAGTGGAAACCATACACGGTCCTACAGGATTGGCCGGAATGCATTTTTTGCCGAACAGCGGACAGTCGGGCGGACTGATGCGTCCTTTGAGCACATCGCCGCAACGGCAGCCTGGCAGGGGCCTGACTTCGGGTAGGACAAGACCGAGACGGGCCATGGCATCCAGCGAAGCGTATTGTGGTCTGAGTTTGAGCCCACTTTGTGGTATGCAGCCGATGCCCCTCCACAGGGCATCGGCTGGCTCAAAAAATTGTTCCATCAGAGCGCGCGCCCGAGGGTTACCCGTATCACCCACAGCCCGGGGATAGGCATTGACCACAGCCGGGGCCTTGTCGCGTAGCTGCTCGGCCATGAGACAGAGGGCCAGCAAAATGTCGGCCGGCTCAAAACCACCAACTACGCCAGGCACTCTGTAGTCTTCTGCCAGAAAGGCATAGGGCGAAAGACCCAGTATGGTTGAGACATGCCCTGGTAATAAAAAGGCTTCCACCCGGTTTTCGCTGTCGTTCAGCAGAGTACGCAGAGCAGGCGGAACCAGCTTGTGCAGAGAAAGTACACAGAAGTTTCTTAACTGACGCAGCTGAGCTGTCAATAATGTGGCTGCTACGGTAGGGGCCGTAGTCTCAAAGCCGATACCCAGAAAAACCACAAGATCGCCAGGGTTGTCTGCCGCAATATTCAGGGCATCCAGCGGAGAATAGACAATCTCTACCCGGGCGCCCTGCGCTTGTGCGTACTTGAGATTGCGGCCGTCAGGACCAGGTACGCGTAAAAGATCGCCAAAAGTAGTGATGATAACGCCCTCTCTGGCCGCCAGGTCGAGAAAGGCAGCTACCTCGGCATCGTGTGTAACACAAACTGGGCAACCTGGACCTGAGAGATGCCTTACCGTATGTGGCAGGAGAGAGCGCAGACCGCTCTGGAAGATGGAGACGGTATGTGTGCCGCATACTTCCATGAAACGCAGGCTGCGCCCCTCCAGTGCTCGATCAAGGCGCTGCAGGAGTTGTCGACAGAGCTTCGGGCTCTGAAAAGTTGTGTTCAGCTGCATGGCGTCTATCCGTCAGGCTAGGGGTGCCAGATGTTCAAGACCGCTCTGCATGGGCAGACCGCACATGAGATTGGCGTTGGCCAGAGCCTGCCCGGCTGCGCCGCGGCAGAGATTGTCGATAGCGGAAAGAATGGTCAGGCGACCGGTACGCGGGTCAACTACGAGGCCGATATCACAGAACATGCTGCCCCGTACAAAACGGGTTTCGGGCAAGGCCCCCTGGGGCAGAATGCGCACCCATTGGCTGTCTTTCCATGTATGAGAGAAAATATCGTGCACTTCTTCCAGAGTCATGGCCGGATTAGCAAGTCTGGTGTAGATGGTAGACAAAATACCACGATTCATGGGCACGAGATGCGGGTTAAACGACAGACATACGGGCTGTCCAGCCAGGAGAGACACTTCCTGTTCGATTTCTGGGGTGTGTCGGTGGCGGGGGAGTCCATATGCCCTGAATGTATCGGATACTTCACAAAAAAGGGTGGGAACAGACGCCTTGCGACCAGCGCCGGACGTGCCGGACTTGGCGTCTACTACAATATCGTCCAGGAGAATGAGCCTGTGCTTGAGGGCTGCGTAGAGGCCCAGGATAACAGATGAAGGATAGCAGCCGGGGTTGGCGATCAGGCTGGTCCGAGCGGCATCCTGGGCGTAAAGTTCAGGAAGGCCATAGACGGCCTGCGGCAAAAGCGCCTGTTGTTTATGGTCAATCTTGTACCATTCTTCGTATGTGGCGCTGTCGCGCAGGCGGAAATCGGCTGAAAAGTCCACTACCTTAACTCCAGCCTGCAGCAGGTCATAAGCCATGTCCATAGCAGTGCCAGCGGGAACAGCCAGAAAGACAACGTCACAGAGGCGCGCTGCCTCCTTGGGATCGAAAACACTGATCACCACATCCGATCCGGGCAGACTCTCCAGAAATGGGTAGAACTGCCCAAGGCGTTTGCCGGCCTCAGCCCGTGAGCAGGCCATGCTCAGACGCATATGAGGATGCCCTGCCAGCAGGCGCGCCAGCTCCATACCCGCATAACCCGTAATACCTACAAGACCTGCGTTGATCTTTTTCATGCTGTATCCTTTCTAATGGTCAGGAAGCGCAGTCAGGTCCGCACTTGATGACGTATTTCATACGTAGTTCATACAGAATACCTTCCAAAAGCTTTTGCTCTTCTGACAGGAGGTTTCCTTCAGTTTTTTGTCTGAGCATTTCCAGTACATCTATATTATGTCTGGCCATGGTAATATCCTGCTCCATACGTCCTGACTCGGGGTCAGGCACTTCGCCTAGCTGCACCAAGGCTGCTGAGGCCAGAGAAAGAATAAGTGTAGAAAAGGTCACTTCCGGCATGGGTGCACCCTTGAAAGCTGCGCACCCGCAATTGATCTGACTCATGGGAACCTCTCTTCCTTAAGGTCTTTGTCCCAAACATAATGCTATTTATGTGATGGGCAAGCCTCAACTGCGTATCAGTGCTTCGGGCAGTGCCTCTCCGGGCTTCCCTAGCAGTGCTATGCGGTAGGCGGCCATGGCTTGCTCCAGATAGTCGCGCGCACCAGAGTATCCGCCGTTGATCAGCAGGGCACGATCCAGAGCGTACAGGCCGGCCAGTATGTCACTCCAGTCTACCCAGCCCATATGGCCGATGCGTACAATGCGTCCTTTAAGATGGTCCTGCCCGCCAGCCATGCAGACACCGTATTGTTGCTGAGCAATACGCAGCACTTCCACGCCGTCTACCCCGTCAGGCAGATGTACGCTGGTAATGCCCCAGGCAAAATGGTCAGGTGCGAAGAGTTCCAGCCCCAAGGCCGTCAGACCGGCACGGGTAAGCATGGTCAGTGCCCACTGTTTGGCGTATACAGCTTCCAGGCCATTCTCCAGAAGCATATCGAGGCTTTCATTAAGGCCCATCAGAAGATTAACCGGAGAGGTGAAAAGGGTCTGCCCTTTTTCCAGATTGGCGCGTTCCTTGGGTAGATTGAAATAGAAACAGCCTGAGGGAGTCTGTGTCGCCTTATTCCAGGCCCTTGCCGAAAGGGCCAGCAGAGAAAGGCCAGGCGGCAGCATGAGGCCTTTTTGTGATCCTGTGAGCAGACAGTCTAGGCCCCAGTCATCCATGGGACAGGGCGACAGGCCTACGCCTGAGATGCCGTCTACTACCAGCAGGACGTCACGTTCACGGGTGATGCGGCCTATCTCCTGTACAGGGTGCAAAACGCCCGTGGAAGTCTCGGAAAGCTGCAGTAATACCCCCTTGATGCGGGCATCAGCTGAGAGGGCGGCTTCAATCTGTTCTGCATTTACGGCCTGTCCCCAAGGGACCTCCAGACTGACAGTCTCGAGCCCACGCGTAATGGCTATATCTCTCCATCGCTGACCAAACTTACCTGCCTCCACAACAAGAATCTTTTCTCCCGGGGTAAAGAGGCCATGTACAGCCGCTGTCATGGCCCCAGTGCCTGATGCAGAAAGAGGCAGAACCGGCTGAGCTGTACCGAAAAGTTTTTGCAGCTTTTGCTGTACCTCTCTCATGATGGCAGTGAACGCTTTTTTACGATGATGAATCATGTCGCGGGCCAGCACCAGGCGCACACGTTCCGGTAGAGGGGTAGGACCGGGGGTCAGAAGTCGCATCTTGTTCAGCATGAAAGTCTCCGTATCATAGTCAGTAATATCGTATGTATAACTCTTTGTAATCACAAAATAAAATTGTAATTCGGACGGCTGTTTTTTCCGTTGCTGTTCGCGTGAATTATTTGGAAGCACGTTGCCCATCAGTCTGAGGTAGAAAAAGATGCCCCTAACAGACAAAGAAATCAAGGCAATCAAGGCATTTGAAAAGCCAAAATCATAGCGCCAGGGTACGCGCGTACTTTGTCGTTTGGCACAATGTTCGTATCTTTCACTGCATTTGATGCAGACATTGTTCCGTCAGTTTCCGGCTCAGACTTTCTACTGTGAGTATTTCATCCCTGGTGATGTTCGGGTAGTGTATGCCTGCGCTCACACAAACAGCGCAGTTCAGCGATCTGGCAAGTGTTTCAGCCATGAGGGCGGCTAGTTCGCCTTCTTTATGCCCTGGCCGGATGAGCATGGCCGGGATGTCAGCATTAGGCAGGGCCAGAGCTACGGCGCCCACATGCGCTTTACCTCCTGTGAGGCAGATTTGTATATCCTGCCCCATGCGGCAGCAGTGTAACTTAAGGCAAATGCGCCCCTGAGCAGTGCTGAGGTAAAGAGTGTGCTTCATGGGAGGAGTATTCCGTTGACATGTGAAAATACTGCGAAAAGTATCACGATCGGTGTACAGTGGCGCGGGACGCATGTACCGCTGCTTCTAGCCCCTTGTCGGCAAAAATGAAAAATGTCTCCAAAGCTCTGGGTAGGGTTGCTTCAAGCAGCTGAAGTCCTTCATTGTCAGGGCGCCCTAGTACCCAGTTGGTAACGTCATCCCTGTATGGGGGGCGGCCGATACCTATGCGCAGACGGTAGAAGTCGGGTGTCCCCAGCATCTGAGTGATGGATTTGAGACCATTATGCCCTGCATTACCCCCGCCAAGTTTGAAGCGCAGCTGTCCTGGGGGTATATCCAGTTCATCGTGGACTACAAGGAGATGTCGCGCCTCAAGTTTGTGCCAGGCCAGCAGCGGCTGGACGCACTGCCCGCTCAGATTCATAAAAGTTTGCGGCATAACTGCTAGCCAGGTACCGCACAAGGATGGAAGGCGTACACGCCACATTTTACAGGAAAACTTGCCGCCATTCAGGCTTTCGACATGTCCTTCGCGCTCGGCCAGTCGCAATAATGCCTCTACAAGGGCAAAACCACAGTTATGGCGTGTCTGTGCGTAACGGGGGCCGGGATTGCCCAAGCCTACAAGAATACCAGCGTAGTCCATTTCTCATCCTTGGAGTGATACCGTCACATGCAATGGCAGCCCGTGCCCTGCACAGGCAGCAGCTATGTGTTTGGCTGTGAAGAGAGCAATGTGCGGGTTTAGCACAGCAAGATGTCCTCCGTTAGGAAGCCAGATCAGACGTTTGTGCGGTGCCTGCAGAAGAGTAAAGGTTGTCAGGGCCAATTCCGATGTGAAAAGAGCATCGTCAAGCGCATTGAAAAGATAGACAGGGCAGTTCATCACCGGGTTAACGTGAGCTTTGAAAAGACTTGCGAGAAAGCCCAGAGGATAGGACAGGCGGCCTCTTCTGCGATTGCTGCGTATATGGCAGGCATTAGCGCAAATGCGTTTGATTGAGAGGTAGACAGGGAGAGGTATTGGTAGTCGAGGCAAACAGCAGGCTAAGACCTCGATACCCTTCTGAAATCTGAGTCTGTTGCGGCAGCCGATAAAGCGGGTGAGAGTGAGGGCTTCTTTTTGCTGGGGCAGGATGCCTGTAATGGGAAAAGCCAGGCGTAATTTGTCAGAGATGGAGGCATGGGCCAGCGCCAGTATGCCACCTTGGCTGTGTCCACAGACTGACAGAGGGCCGTAACCCTGTTGCAGAAGCCAGCCTTCGGCATCCAGACCGTTCTGCAGGAGATCGTCGAAGGTAAAAGTTGTGTGGTATGAATTACAGCCGTGACCGGTCAGGTGCAGGGCCGCCACGGTAAGGCCATTTTGGCGTAAGGCGTTTAGCAGCTCCCGATATTGATAGGGTGAAAACATACTGCCAGGATAAAACAGGACGCTCCCTGCACCTTCGTTAGGCCAGAGTTCCAGAGTCAAGGTGCGGCGACCGTACCCCAGTCTATGGTAAAATACCGAGTAGTGCGTCATGGACACTCACAAAAGAAAGGCCGGTCCAAGGACCGGCCTGAAAAGCCTGCAACAGGGGCAATTATTCGGCGGCTTCGCCTTCACCACTATCCTTGCTTTTGGAGATGACGCTGACAATAGCGTAATTTTGATCATAGACAGCGTTCACATTTTCCGGCAGCTTAAGATCGGCCACATTGATAGTATCATTGATGCCCATATCTGTCACATCTACCACAACCTTTTTGGGCATGTCCATGGGCTTGCTGCTCAGACGCACGCTTTCACGATAGGTTTCAAGCAGGCCGCCCAGCTTCACCCCACGTGAGACACCAGTGAACTCCAATGGCACATCGACTTTGACCGGTTTGTCGAGGTCAACACCGTAAAAGTCAATATGGGTGAAGCTTTTCTTATAGGGATGGCGCTGTACCTGCCATATGAGTACAGGGTGTACGCTCTTGGAACCATTATCGTTGATTTCAAGATTGAAAACCGTAGTATGCCCGGCATCACCATAAATTTTTTCCAGTGGAAGGGCAGGCGCCTGTACAGTGATGTTTTTACCGTCGGCAGTGTAGAAGACGCCGGGAACCATATCCTGAGAGCGCAGACGACCACTGTGGCCCTTGCCGCAGCCTTCACGTTTCTGCACACTCAAGGTTTTGTCAATGCTCATATTCTACTCCTTGCTGACCGCCGTCGAAACGTGCGGAAAATGTTCCTGAATGCCGTACCCCGGCTGGGGAGCCGGCTGCCGATACAACCAGCTACACAAACAACACGCTCACCGAAGAACCGGTATGAATGTTGTGAATGGTTTTACCCAAAAGAGCTGCTACGGTGATGACCTTGAGTTTGGGGCAGCGCTCCAGCTTATCACCCAGAGGGATGGTGTCTGTAACAATGACTTCTGAAAGCGCTGTGGCATCATTGATGCGTTCAATGGCCGGGCCGGAGAGGACTGGATGCGTAGCGCAGGCCACGATCCGCCTAGCTCCGAAGGCAAGCAGCACTTCAGCACCGGCGCAGAGCGTCCCAGCAGTATCAATCATATCATCTACAACAATAGCCACGCGATCTTTGACATCGCCAATAACATGCATGGCCTGAGCCTGATTGGGGCGGTCACGCCGTTTGTCGATGATGGCTAGGGGGGCATTAAGCCGTTTAGCATAGGCTCTCGCCCGTTCTACACCACCTGCATCGGGTGAGACGATGACAATATCTTCATTTTGCAATTCGCGCAGTTTTTCCAGCATGACAGGTACTGCGAAGAGATTGTCTACGGGGCAATTGAAAAAACCCTGAATCTGCCCGGCATGCAAGTCAATAGTGACGACCCTGTCAGCCCCGGCTACACTGATAAAATCAGCCACCATCTTGGCGCTGATAGGTGCGCGGGGGCTGACTTTGCGATCCTGTCGGGCATAGCCGTAATAAGGCATTACTGCAGTTATTCGGCCTGCACTAGCCCGTTTCAGAGCGTCCAGCATAAGACAAAGCTGAATGAGATTACGATTGATTGACGGGGGACAGGTTGGCTGCACTACAAAAACATCATCGCCGCGTACATTATCGCCTATCTCAATACGCAGTTCTCCGTCACTGAACGTTGTAGCCAGCGTAGGGGTCAGCTGACAGCCGAGATGATTGCAGATGGCCTTGGCCAGTTCCGGATTGGAAGAACCGGTGACGATTTTCATATCGCTGAACATACGGCCGCCTTTACAGATTCATGACTGCGCCCTTACTTCGCGCGCTGACGAAAAAATGGCTGGGATGGAAGGGATCGAACCTTCGAATGACGGAGCCAAAACCCGTTGCCTTACCACTTGGCTACATCCCAGTATATTCCAGAGGCAAACACCAGACACGGTCGTACACCCTGCCCAGTTTTCTGCCGGCCTCCCTAGCTGCCTGCTTATGACTGAACAGGCCTACCATACTGGAGCCACTACCGCTCATAGCGGCTGCATCAGCTCCCAAACGCAAAAGCTCCGCCTTAATGGCGGCCAGTTGCGGATAGTGGGGAAAGACTGCATTTTCAAGATCATTACACATACCTTGTACGATCTCTGCCCCAGAGAGAGAGAATCCATTATCTTCCGAGTCGTTTTTTGTCAAGCTGTTTTGCATAGCTGGCTTTTCACACTGCACATGAAGGGGTGCCTGTGCTCCTTCGAGGCTATCCAGAGTTGTAAAGGCCCAAGCTGTACTAACATGCAGCTCAGGACAAATCAGTACCAGAGTGAGGCCTGTCAGTCTGCTTTTAAGCGGTGTGATTTTTTCACCTATGCCCTGCACCATGCAGGGGCAGCCATAGAGAAAGAATGGTGTATCGGCACCTACGCGTACTGCCAGGTGTGACAATGCTTCACGGGAGAGAGGACTGTCTATCTGAGTATTGAGCCAGCGGAGCAGGCAGGCCGCATCGCTGCTCCCGCCTCCCAGGCCTGAACCTGGTGGGATACCCTTGGAGAGATGCACCTCAAGGCTCGTATCATAGCCCGTAGCCTCACAGAAGAGCTTATAGGCCTTGATGAGTGTATTGTGCACAGGATCAATGGCTGTATGACTACATACAAGTCGCAGACCTAGACGGGAGGCTGGAAGTATCTCCAGTCTGTCACAGGGCTCAGCCAGGGGCCAGAACAAAGAGTGCAGTTCATGATATCCATCGGCCCGTCTGCCAGTGACCCGAAGACCCAAATTAATCTTGCAGCCAGTCGAGAGTGCAATCACAGGCATTCTACCGTGAACCGCTCGTTGGTGAAAACACAGATATCTGCTGCGATGCGCATTGACTCACGGGCAATGCTCTCGGCGTCAAGCTGACTGTGGGCAATGAGGGCCCGCGCTGCAGACAGGGCAAAGGCCCCGCCACTGCCGATGGCAGCGGCGTCTCCGTCAGGTTCAATGACATCGCCGTTACCCGACAGAATCAGCAGATGCTTGCTGTCAGCCAGAATCAGCATGGCTTCCAGCTTGCGTAAATATTTGTCTTTGCGCCACTCCTTGGTCATTTCTACTGCAGCACGCAGAAGATTACCCCGCATTTCCTTGAGCTTGGCTTCAAATAATTCAAACAAAGTGAAGGCATCGGCCGTAGCCCCGGCGAAACCTGCCAGGATACGCCCTTCGTACAGGCGACGTACTTTCTGGGCTGTATGCTTCATGATCATGCTCTGGCCCATGGTCACCTGACCGTCACCAGCCATAGCAACACGCCCGTTCTTCCTGACTGCCAGAATGGTTGTAGCATGTGTTTCCATCAGCTTTCTTCCCAAACTTCCTTACGTTCTTTGTAGATGGTCTCCAGTTTCTGAAAAGCGGCCCTGTTTGGAGCGCGCTCTGCCAATGATTGCGCCTTTTTGAAATAGCGCTCGGCCTGTTTTTTGTTATTTGAATAAATGGCACTGTATGTCAGATGGATATAGGCCTCCGCAGTCTTGTTCTGAAAGCCCAGGGAGCGGGCGAAGGCTTCATGCACGTCCGGTTCTTCGGGCACATGGCGCAGCACCTGCCGGTAATAGGAGGCAGCCTGATTTTGACGCCCTGTTTCGTCCAGCATACGGGCATAAAAAAAAGAGGCCATATAATCGCTTCTGTCTTTACGCATGGCTTTGTCCAGAAGACTTTCGGCCTTGATCATATCACCCTTGCGGTAGTGAAAAGCGCCTGCTTCTCGCAAAATGAGCGTATCTTCAGGGGCTGCGGCCAGCGCCTGATCAAAAGATCTGCTGGCTTCGCTGACTCTGTTCAGACGTGCCAGCACTATACCCCTGCCCATGCAGGACAGTGCATCTCGACCTGCGAAGCGCTGCAGAGCGACCTGACTGTCACCATAGCGTGCCCAGAGCAAAGTTTTGACTCTTTGGAAGCGAGTATTATTCTGCTTGCGGCTGCGTATCTGAAGAGGCATGCTCTCAATGCGGGCCTGCAGGCCATTGATACGGTCACCAAGAGCAGGATGGGTAGAAAGATAGGCAGGTATACTGGCACCTGACATCCAGCTTTTTTGCCGCATGACTTTGAAGCCTCCTACCATGCCGCTGGGAGGGTAGCCGGCGGCTGTCAGGAACTGCAGGCCAATTTGATCGGCTTCAGTTTCATCAAGGCGGCTGTAGTTGAGCATGGCTGACTGGCTGCCGCCCAGAGCCCCCATGGCAAGGGCGCCCCCACCAGGGCCGCCAACAGCTACGCCTGCTACAGCCAGAAGCAGCGAGCCTACGGTTAAATACTGTGCCCGCTCCAGACGTGAGGCTACATGACGCTGAGTGACATGGGCCAACTCATGGGCCAGTACGCCTGCCAGGTCTTCCTCTCGTTCCACATTCATAATCATGCCCGTAAAAAGGAAAACATATCCACCCGGCACGGCAAAAGCATTGAGTGCGCTATGCCGGATGACAGCAGCCTTGAAGTCGAAAGGCTGTGGAGGCATCCTGCGGGTCAGGCGTTGTAGCATATAGTTAACGTATTGCGTAATTTCCGGGTCTTCCACCATGGGCAGACTGGCCCGGATCATGATATCGAATCTGCGCCCCATCTCTTTTTCGTCCTTGATGGACACGCCGCCGAAAAAAAAGGCCCATGCCTGCGGTGGGCAGGCATGGGCCAGAGTTAGAACCATGAGAAGCGCCAACGAGATACGGCGGAGGCTGTCTGCTCGGTATATGGGCATGTGACAGCCCCTTTTATTCGAGATCCCAGGTTTGTCCATCTGGGGTGTCTCGAACCGTGACGCCCATCTGAAGCAACTCTTCCCGTAATGCATCGGAGCGGGTAAAATCCCGGTTAGCACGGGCTTCAGAACGCAGGTTCAGCAGTACCTCCAGACGTGTCATGTCCAGCTGTCTGCGGTTTGCACGCATACTGCGCAGGGCCTCCATAAAGGCTGCAGGCTCCTGCCCGAAGAGGCCCAGCTCTTCTTCCCACTGACGCGCGCGTACCAGAAAGTCCTGCAGGATATCACGTGTGCCCTCAGAGGCACGCAGGTTTTTCTCTTCCATCAGGCGATTGACGATGCGAACCTGGGAGAATATCTGGCCCAGAGCCTGGGCGGTATTCAGGTCATCGTCCAAAGCCGCGTTAAAGGCAGCAGGTAAGGCAGTCCATTCCTCTTGCAGCTCGGCAGGCAGTGCGGTTTTCTTCCATGATGTTCGTTTCAGGGCCTTGCCTGCTTCCAGCAGGGATGCATAGACACGTTGCAGGCCTTTTTCGGCTTCTTCCATACCTTCTGGGCTGAAGTCGATAGGACTGCGGTAATGCTTACTCAAAAGGAAGAAGCGTAAGGCTTCGGGTAGCCAGCTTTTTAAAATGTCTCGAATGGTCTTGAAATTGCCCAGAGATTTGGACATTTTTTCAGCATTGATCTGTACAAAGCCGTTATGCACCCAATAACGGGCTAACTGACAGCTGCAGGCTGCCTCGGACTGGGCTATTTCGTTTTCATGATGGGGAAAGATCAGATCCTGTCCACCACCGTGGATATCTAAAGGCAGGTAGGGCTCACTCATGGCCGAGCATTCGATATGCCATCCGGGACGACCGTTACCCCAGGGGCTTTCCCAGAAAGGCTCACCAGGTTTGGCGGCTTTCCAGAGGGCAAAATCCAGAGGATCTTCCTTCTCTTCGCCAGGCGCTACACGTGCCCCAGCCTGAAGGTCGTCAAGACTGCGTCCAGAAAGCTTCCCGTAGGGTGCATATTCACGTACCCTGAAATAAACGTCACCAGAAGGCACGACGTAGGCCCGCCCGTTTTTTATAAGACGGGCGCAGAGAGCCTGTATCTGCGGGATGTACTCTGTAGCGCAGGGTTCTTCGTCAGCACGCAGGACACCCAAACGATCCATATCTTCATGAAAGGCCGTCATATAGGTTTTGGCCACTTCCCGCCAGTCCCGGCCTTCACTGTTGGCGCGATTGATGATTTTGTCATCCACATCGGTAAAATTACGCACGAAATGTACGCTCAGACCTGTATGGCGCAGATGGCGTGCCAATACATCAAAAACCAGGGCCGAGCGGGCATGACCGATATGACAGTAGTCATAGGCTGTAATGCCACAGACATACATGGTAACCTGGCCATCTTTTTGGGGAATGAATTTTTCCTTACGGCGCCCAAGGCTATTGTAAATTTGCATGATTATCCTTTGCAGCTGAAGACATAGATGATTCAGGCTCTGACACTGAGCAGATCCAGACGGCGTTGATGTCGCCCGCCCTCAAAGGGAGTTGCCAGAAACGTCTCCACGATAGCGAGAGCAAGTTCAACGCCGGTAACGCGTGCCCCCAGGCAGAGGACGTTAGCGTTATTATGGCAGCGGCTCATACGGGCATGCAGTTCTGTTGTGCAGAGAGCTGCACGAATTTCTGTATGGCGATTGGCAGCGATGGACATACCAAGACCTGTGCCGCATATCAGGATGCCTGAAGTACCTTCTGCAGCGACAGCCTGACAGAGCCTGTGGGCAAAGACAGGGTAGTCACAGCTTGCTGTGGAATGCGTACCATCATCGACAGCCTCGTAACCAAGTGTGGAGAGATGACGAGCCAGTATTTCCTTCAGATTAAAACCGGCATGGTCCGAAGCCAGATGGATGCGTTGCATAGATGATCCTTAGTTCATTAGGGCTTGAAATGAGAAAGGGGCAGCAAGGGAGCATCGTCAGGCAGTCTGAGCTGCAGCTGCTCCAGGCTGAAAGGGGCAAGGCCGTTTTCACGTTCCTTGACCAGCAGTACACCGCCATAACCATCACCATGATTGAGATTCACACGGCGGGGCAGAGGTGGGGCTGTATCATTGTAAAGAATTTCCATGCGCCATCCATTACGTCCAGACTCCCGCCAGAGAACAGGCAGGCCATGCTCGTTGATGATAAGCTGTCCACCGGGTTTTTCCTGGAGGGTGTAGGCCCATTGACCATCGGGCAAAACAGAGGCGTCAACATACGCATGCCCGAATGCTCCTGCATAATGACCATTAAGCAGCTCAGCCAGTCGTTTGAGCCCAAAAGGGAAGGGAACTCCCAGTTTGAGCAGAGGGGCAGAAGCACCCTGATAAAAATAGGCCTGGTTTTCACGTGGACTGTATATCACAAAATGCTCACCGTCTTCCAGAACTTTGCCCAGCACAGCACCAACACCAGCCATAACGTCAAGTCGCAGCTGTCGTCCACCGTTACCCCAGAACAGGGCTGTGATTCGTCGAGTATCGCCTTCATGGCCGAAACGCAGGCTCAACTGCAGGCGGAAGGGATTAAGATTATCTGGCATGACAGCCAGGAAGTCCTGCCAGCGTGCTGCAAGAGCAGGTGCAGCCTGCTGAGGTTCTTCCGACACAGGCTGTCTGGCACAGGCGCACAGGATGAGCAGACTACAAAGAAGAAAGAATTTTTTCATAGGCGGGACAAACGCTGTTGGATACTTTCGTTATTGGCAGGTTTAAACTTCAGGGCTTTTTCATAGGCTTTACGCGCTTCAGCTTTTTTACCCAGACTGAGAGCTATATCGCCATAATGCTCCCAGATAGTGGGATCATTTTGATCATTGAGGTCCGCAGCCCGGCGGATTTGAGTGAAGGCTTCTTCGTTACGGTTCAGCTTGTAGAGAACCCATGCCAGGGAATCTACAATATAGGCCTGGTCAGGCGCAAGAGTATTGGCTCTGACGAGCATTTGCAGGGCACGTTCAAGCTCTCGACCTTCCTCGGCTAACGTGTAGCCTACATAGTTCAGAGCCTGATAGTGATCCGGCTGTTTGACCGTTAAAGTTTCCATCACTTTGAAAGCGTTGCTTTTATCACCGTTTTCATCCAGCAGTGAGCCAAACAGAAACGCAAGATCTCCGTTATCCGGCCAGCGTTCACAGGCTTTACGTGCTGCAAGAAGCGCCTCGGGCATTTTACGCTGCCCAGCCAGCAGACGAATCTCGAATTCAAAAAATTCGAACATATGGTCAAAATCCTGCTGGCCTTGCTTCAGTACACCCAGAGCATTGGCATGCTGTTCTGCTTCTGTCAAAAGCTGAGCCCGCATCAGGAGTGCGCGGGCAAAGGTTTTGCCGTCAGGTGAGACTTTGTCAAGCCAAGCCAGGGATTGTTGAAGATTACGATGCTGAGTCCAAGTCAGATCTGCCAGGAGGAGATGGGCATCATCCAGAGTGTGTTGTTTCGTTATGAGACTTTTCAGCAGAGTTTCCGCATGTGGATAGTGTCGACTCTCAATCATCATACTGGCCACAGTGAGCCTGAAAGAGTCGTTGTTTGGCCCTTTCTTCATATATTGCAGGGCCTTCTGGGGTTGATTCAGGCGTAATGAAAGATTGATCAGGCGCAAATGGAGATCTGGACCAGGGAAATCGAGTCTGGCCAGTTTTTCATAGGTATCGCGCGCCTTGTTCAGTTCGTTGAGCTGTTCAAAGGTGAAGGCCAACTCGGCCAGGGCTTCTGCAAAATCCGGCATATGCTTGATAGTTTTCTGCAGCAGAGGAACCGCTTCAGCCTGACGTCCCATACCGATGAGGGCCCGGGCATGATAATAATCTACCAGAGGAGTACGCTCCTTAGTATTGACGGATTCCAGCAGATTTTCAGCCTCTGTGAACTGTCGAGTTTTGACCAGCAGCAGGGCCAGCTCTAGGCGGGCATCAAGAGAATTCGGATGTTTTTGCAGAAAGCCGTGCATCAATGCCACACCACGATCCGCCATATTGTGTTCTGCCAAAGCTTCAGCACACAGCAGATTGAGAGAAACTTCTTCGGGCCAGACCATCAGGCTCTGTTCGAGAAAGACGACGGCATTAGCAGATTTTCGCCCCATCAGCCACACACCAGCCTCAAGCCATGTCTGGGGAGGTGCCTGGCTTTCTTTGAGCTGGGGGATGGCATCGAGTAAAGCTGCCTCATCTTCCCGCAGAAAGGCCTGTAAAAGAAGCAGATAACTGTATGTAGCCCCCCCTCTGGGACTGAGCGTTACTGCCTGAGGCAGAACAGGCACATTCTGCAGAGTCCTGTCTGGAGATACGGCCCCGGGGGCCGTATCTCCAGAAGATTGCGTCTGTGTCTGCCTTGCTTGTGTGCCAGCACAGCCGCCACAGCCCAGAAGAGACAAAGAGGCTGCGGCGACCAGTAAAATGGCACAGAAAAGAGTCAGACGTGCATGTCGTACGGGCATGGGCATCAGGCCTGTATCCAGTCGTTGGAAAAGTCCTTGATATCCAGAGTGAGGTGCTGACGGATTTTCTCCAGCAGACGGGCCTCCAGCTGGCGGACACGTTCTCTTGTAACGTTATACCGTTCGCCTATCTCGCGCAAGGTTATGGGGTCGTCCGTGAGCAGGCGGTTGTTGAGGATGTAGATTTCTTTTTCGTTGAGTTTGGGAATAATGGTTTTCAGTTGAGCGCGCACAAGGCCGGAGATTTCATCCCGGGCCAGATCGTCCTCAATACCCGGACCCAGAGCAGGGAGGAAATCCATGCGTGTGGCCCCACCCGCGTCGTCACCTACGGGAACGTTGAGTGAGAGGTCGGTGGAGGCCAGGCGCTGGTCCATTTCGTTAATCTGTTCTTCGCTGACGCCCAGTCGTTCAGAAAGCATGGCTGCGTCAGGGTCAAAGCCTTGAGCTATGAGTTTTTGCCGTTCCCGATTCAAATTGTAGAAGAGTTTGCGTTGTACCTGCGTAGTGCCTATTTTGACCATACGCCAGTTATCCATAATGAACTTAAGAATATAGGCCTTGATCCAGAATGAGGCATAGTAGGAGAATTTGATACCCTTGTCCGGGTCGAATTTGTTCACGGCCCGCATCAGTCCTACATTACCTTCCTGTACCAGATCCAGTACGTTCTGCATCCAGCGTCGCTGGAAATCCATAGCGATGCGTACTACCAGGCGCAGATGGGAGGACACCAGGCGAAAGGCAGCGTCAGTATCGTTATGGTCACGTACACGCAGTGCCAGTGCGTGTTCTTCTTCAGGCTTGAGCATGGGAAAGCGACTTACTTCCCGCAGGTATATGTGCAGACTATCTCGGCCGGTGGCAGGCGTAGGCAGGCGTGATGAGGTCGGTGCAGGCAAAGGATTATCACCGACTTCCTCCAGGGCCAAGCTGTCACTGTCGTCGAGGCTGTCGTCTACGTCCAACACTTCGTCCGAAACCAGGTCGTCATCCATCAGCTCCAGCTTTTCAAAAGAATCATCTTTCATGGGCATGGACCCAAGGGTTTCTGACGATACACGGGTTTCGGTTTTACTGTTACGGGAGGGGGACAGAGTGGTAGTTTTTTTCATCGTACTCATAGGTTGTCTTTACCGCTCGGAACAAACGGCTACGGCACATGCTATAGTTTTGGTTTGTCCTTTTCAATGTTTTTCAGTAAAACTTCCTGCACAAAGAGGACGCGACAGAGTACAGGCCTCTTTTTTCTGTGTGTCACATGAGAGAGCCGTGGCTCTTGCCATGGCCGCAGCCCGAGAAACCTCTGATTAGGATGGCAGCCATGACCTTCAAAGATGCACTACGTTCAGGACGGCCGCTTCTGCTGGATGGAGCGATGGGTACCATGCTGCAGGCTTCCGGACTGCCGGCAGGCATGAGTCCGGAAGAATTCTGCATGGAAAACCCGCAGATCCTGCGTGGTATCCATACGGCCTATCTGGAGGCCGGGGTAGATATTCTGACTACCTGCACCTTTGGTGGTAATCGTTTTAAACTACCTGGAACGCTTGAGGTCTTTGAATTTAACAGGCGTATGGCCGAAGTAGCCCGTGAAGCTGTGCGCGCTGTCGGGCGGCCTGCCTTTGTGGCGGGTAATGTGGGGCCGAGTGGTCATTTTGCCAGACCATTGGGGCAGGTAGAGCCGCGTGAACTTATTGAAGTGTTTGCTGCCCAGATAGGTGGTCTTCTGGCTGGTGGAGTGGACCTGATTTTTATTGAAACCCAGTTTGATCTGGCCGAAGCTCGTGCTGCTGTGGTAGCTGCCCGTCAGGTATGCCGTTTGCCTGTCATGGTTTCCATGACATTTGAGCACGGTCTTTGCCTGACTGGTTCAAGCCCTGCTGTTTTTGCTGAAACCATGCAGAATCTCGCTGTTGATGTCGTGGGCACCAACTGCAGTCTTGGACCTGATCAGATGTTGCCTGTGGTGCAGGAGCTGGTTTCTGTATGTGCCTGCCCGGTCATGGCCGAACCTAATGCCGGTTTGCCAGAGCTGCATGGCAGTGAGACGATCTTCCCGCTGGGTCCGGAAGCTTTTGCTCAAAAGACTGCTGCCTTCATAAAGCACGGTGCTCACCTGTTAGGTGGATGTTGTGGTACAACTCCGGCGCACCTGGCTGCTCTCAGTCAGGCAGTTCGCGGGCAGGATGTAACGGTACTGGAAACGTCTTCCTGTCGGGGGATTTGTCTGACCAGTCGTTCAGATCTGGTGCGCATTGGGCATGAAGAGCCTCTGGTAGTTATTGGTGAACGTATCAATCCGACTGGTAAGCAGACGCTGACACAGGAGCTGCAGGAGGGGCGCTACAGCACTGCTCTGCAGCTGGCTGATCAGCAGGCGGCAGACGGTGCATGCGTTTTGGACGTAAATGTGGGGGCGCCACTGGTAGATGAGGCAGTCATACTGCCTGAGCTGACCCAGAGACTGGTCGCTCGTCTGGGTCTGCCGCTCTCGCTGGATTCATCCAATGCTGAAGCTATTGCCCAGGCGCTTCCTTATTGCCCTGGTTCTGCCCTGGTCAATTCCATCAGCGGTGAAGGTGACCGTATGGACGTGCTTGGCCCCCTGTGCCGGGACTATGGGGCCCCCTTCATTCTTCTCCCTCTGCAGGGGGCCGGGTTGCCTGTCGCGGCCAGTGAACGTATTGCCATCACAGAGACTCTGCTGCTCAAGGCCGAAGCGATGGGGATTCCCAAGCGTCTGATCATGGTGGATATCTTGGCACTGGCTGTTTCCTCCAAGGCTGAAGGCGGTCGACAGTGTCTGGAAATGGCACGCTGGTGTCGATCCCAGGGGCTGCCTACTACGCTGGGTCTTTCCAATATTTCCTTTGGTCTGCCCGCACGCGAGCTGCTAAACGCCACTTTTTTCTGTATGGCAGCCGGGGCCGGCCTAACATCCTGCATTGCCAACCCTTCTGCCGGACGATTGCGCGAAGCTCTGGGAGCTCTGCAGGTACTTGGTGGGCATGATGCCCATGCACAAGATTTTATTGAAAATTATGCCCAGTGGAGGGCAGGCTGTGATGGTGGTACGCGTGTCTCTTCACAGGCCAGCGCAGCAAGCAGTCTGGGTGAAGCTGTACTTAACGGCGACCAGGAAAATGTACTGTCCCTGCTGGAGGCCGAACTGGCAGCAGGGGCAGAACCCTTTGCTCTGGTGCAGGACGTGCTTATCCCCTCCATCACCGAAGTGGGTATGCGTTATGAGCGGCGTGAGTACTTTCTGCCGCAGCTGATTCGTGCAGCTGAGACTATGCAAACGGCCTTTGCCCACCTCAAGCCGCTCCTGGAGGCCGCGCGTGGCCCCGAAAAGCGGCCTGTCATCGTTATGGCTACAGTGGAAGGGGATATTCATGATATCGGCAAGAAAATTGTATCGCTGCTGTTGGGCAATCATGGTTTTGATGTAGTGGATGCTGGCAAGGATGTGCCTGCCCATGAGATTGTGGCTTGCGCAGTTAAGCATAACGCGCGTATCATTGGCCTGTCGGCATTGATGACCACGACCATGGTACGTATGGAAGATACTATTCGTCTGGTCAGGGATCAGGGACTGCCCATGCGTGTGCTGGTTGGCGGGGCTGCCGTAACTCAGGCCTATGCTGACGCCATAGGGGCTGACGCCTATTGCGCCGATGCTGTCTGCGCGGTGAGAGCGGCTAAGGAATTTATATAAATGGCGTACTGTCAGAACGCCGGAATGGACAGTGTTATGAAAAAATTTTTTCTTCTTATACTTTTGAGTCTCGTACTGCTGCCAGCGGCGGCCTTCAGCAAGGATTTGCCGCATCTTGACATGCCGGGTTTGGCCAGGCTTTTGCAGGAAAACAAGGGCAAAGTCGTACTGCTTAACTTCTTTGCCACATGGTGCCCCCCGTGCCGTACGGAGATCCCTTACCTGATCAAAGCACATGAACGATTTGCGGGCAAGGATGTACTGATAGTCAGTCTTTCGGTGGATGACAGCGCTGCGGCTGTTCCCCCCTTTATTCGGCAGATGGGTATGGATTATCCTGTGTATACCGTTGACAGGAATGTAGCTCGGGCCTATCGGGTCAGCAGCATCCCGCATAATGTGCTGTACGGACGGGACGGCAAACTGGCTGCCTCGCATTCAGGTGTGCTGGATGAGGCGAGCCTCATATCTGTTATTGATCAGCTTTCGCGACAGTAATCGTTCCTGCTGCCGCTATACGGCGATGGAGCGTCAGACAGGGAGATGTCATGGGTGAGGAATTGCGTATTAAAGACCTGAGGGTGGTTTTTAGTGCAGAGCAGATTGCTGCCCGTGTACGTGAGGTGGCCGCCCAGGTAGACGCCTGCTATGGAGAGGAGACGCTGGTCGTTGTCTGTGTACTCAAAGGTGGTTTTGTTTTTTTCAGTGATCTGGTGCGATGTTTGCAAAACCGCAATGTGGAGCTGGACTTCGTACGGCTGGCAAGCTATGGCAAAAGTGATGTCAGCTCCGGCCATGTGATTTTCAGTAAGGATGTGGAGAGTGATATCAGCGGTAAGCATGTGCTGATCGTTGAGGATATTGTGGACAGCGGTCGCAGCATGCGCTTTTTATTGGATCAGTTTGCTGCCCGTCGGCCCCGCAGTCTGCGTCTGGCTACCCTTGTGGACAAGCATGAGCGTCGGCAGAATACGGTGAAAGCTGATTTTATCGGCTTTTCACTGGAGAGAGGTTTCATTGTAGGTTACGGGCTGGACTATGCAGAACGTTTTCGGGCATTGCCCGGCGTGTATGAGATTATCCCTGAATAGCCATTTGTCACTGCCTTGGAGTCTTTGACATGGAAGTGAAATGTCCTCAGTGCGCGAGCCGGTTTAACTTACCTGACGATCTGATCAGAAATGGGGCACGGTTGCGCTGTTCTATCTGTAAAAATATCTTTGCGATGCCGGAGCGAGGAGCAAAGGATGCTGCCCCGGAACAGGGCAGTAATTCTTTGGCTGGATTGAGAAGCCCCGGAACAGACAGTACTGTGCACTCCGGCAGACGGGGCAAACTGATGACGGCTCTGGCTGTACTACTTCTATGCGCGTTGGGTATTGGGGCCTACTGGTATTATGGACTCAGGGATCTCCCTCCGGCTGAGTCGGCCTCAGCAGAAAGCCTGGCCAAAAAGGTAGAGCTGCTTACCATGCGCAATGTACGTCAGTACATTGTGGAGAATGAAAAGGTAGGTAAAGTCTTTGTCATTGAGGGGCGGGTAGTCAATGAATTTCCCCAGCCTAAAGCTCTGATCGCTGTGCAGGCTGCCATTTATGACAGAGACAGAAAGGTTCTCAGCGAGAAGAAACAATGGGCAGGCACACAGCTTTCTCTCTTTCAATTACAGGTGCTCAGCCAGAAGGAGCTGGAGTCCTTCCTAGGCAATAAGGTTGAAATCTTGACCAACAACACCAATGTAAAGCAGGGCGGTGAAGTGCCCTTTATGGTGCTTTTCTATGATCCTCCTGCGTCTGTGGCAGAATTCGGCGTTAAGATTGTGGACGTACAGGATGCCACAGTACAGGAGTAGGCGTCAAACGATGCGCAGGGCTCTCTATCTTGGCTCACGCAGGCTTTGATCAAAGCCTGCAAGGATGGGATAGAGAAAATACTCAATGATGCGCCTGTCGCCGATATTGATTTCTGCCATGACAGTCATGCCGGGCATGATGGCGAAGCCCTTGGGAAGATTGCGCATATCTGCCAGTGGATCAGCTGGCAGCTTGAGACGGGCGCGATAGACACTGCGTTCCCCTGCCGGAGTCTGCCTGAGAAAGGCGTCTTCACTGACGGCCAGCACTGTGGCGTCCATTTTGCCATGCTTTTGAAAGGGCAGTGTAGTCAGCTTGACGCGGGCAGTCTGACCTACGCGCACATAACCGATATCTTCAGGGCGTATCTCCACATCCACTTCCAGCGGGGCATCCAGGGGGTACCAGGGTGACCAGGGGTTCGGCCTCGTCTGCTACAGAGCCT
This sequence comes from Desulfovibrio sp., assembly GCA_017396005.1. Taxonomy (GTDB): domain Bacteria; phylum Desulfobacterota; class Desulfovibrionia; order Desulfovibrionales; family Desulfovibrionaceae; genus Desulfovibrio. The sequence continues at coordinate 13,091 of JAFQNG010000036.1, read as the reverse complement.
ACGTTGCGTCGCGCTACTTCCAGCACCACACTGTCCATGGGGGCACGTATGTCCACCAGTTCTCCCATTTTTTCAGCCTTGTTCAGCTGTTCTCGGCTTTCGTCCAACTGACGACGCACAGAAACCAGCTCCTGAGCGGCACTGCTGCGCCAGCCGGTGAGGTAGGAGGCGCGGTCTGCCTCAACTCTGGCTATCTCATGCTGTAATTCCTGCAGGCTGCTCTCCATACGCAAGACATCGCCTGCTACTGAATGTCGGTCTTTCTGGGCCTCCAGAAAACCAGCTCTGGCTTCAATGCCGCGTTCATAGAGCTGGCGGCGCATGTGCTCAAATTCTGTGAATATTCTGAGGCGTTCCCGACGGTGTTCCAGGTCGCCGGCGGTAGCCGCGCTTTCTGCATGCAGGCGTTTGAGCTGCTCTTCATAGGTTTTGAGACGCGAAGCAAACTCCTGCTGACGACTGGCGTAGATACTTGCCTGCAGGCGTTGTTCCCGTGCTTCGGCAGTACTATCAGGGGCCGGAAGTTCTCCTTCGGGCGGGTAGGGTTTGTCCTCTATCTCGCACTCCAGCCGTCGGGCCTGGGCTGTAAGGCTGCTGATGCGGTCGCGCAGCTGGCTCATGTCGGCCTGGGCAACAGTAGCGTCCAGTACTACCAGGACCTCATCCTTTTGTACACGCTGCCCCATTGCCACGCGGATGTCCTTGATCAGGGCGATATTGTAGGATTGCAGGACGACCGGTGTGTCGATGGTGACTATCTTGCCGTCAGCCATGACGATACGGTCCATGCGGCCGAAGATGGACCAGAGCAGGAGCAGCAGGAGGAAAAGAGCCAGCAGGTAAAGGGTCCAGCGGGCACCCAGGGGCGGCTTGGCCCGTTCCAGCAGAACACTGTCCGGCTGAAAACGCAGTATCTCTGCCGGCAGCTCCTGCCGTGCTGCCTTGGCCGGGCAGTCCTCTTTTGTTCCTGGTGCTGTCTTGTGCAGTCTGAGCTGCAGTACATTCAGAAAAGCTTTAATATTCATGCCGCCCCCTCCTGTACTGCATTTTGCGTATCCCAGAGATTGCGGTAGATTTCACAGCTTCTGTATAACTCGTCATGTGTGCCCTGACCTGCCAGACGTCCTTTATCCAGCACCAGTATGGCATCGGCATGGCGCAGCATGGACAGGCGGTGACTGACGATGAGCATGGTCCGTCCACGCGAGATGGCCCGGATATTAGCCTGTATTTCAGCTTCGCTTTCCGGGTCAAGGGCACTGGTAGCTTCATCAAAGATCATCAGACGTGGATCAGTGAGCAGGGCACGGGCAATGGCCAGACGTTGCCGCTGACCTCCTGAGAGGTTGGAGCCTCCCTCTTCCAGAAGGGTATTGTAACCGTCTGGCAGGCTTTCTATGAATTCATGAGCTGCGGCCATACGTGCTGCATGCATGATTTCTTCCAAGGTGGCCGTGGGGCGGGTCACAGCGATATTGTCGCGCACACGGCCCCGAAACAGAAAATTTTCCTGCAGAACAACGCCTATGGAGCGGCGCAGGTGCACCATGTCCAGATCGCGTATATTATGTTTGTCTATCCAGATGTCGCCTTCCTGCAGGGATTGAATGCGCTGCAGAAGACGAGTGAGCGTGCTTTTACCTGACCCGGATTTTCCTACGATACCGATGACGCTGCCTGCCGGAAAGTCGAAGCTCACGCCCGAAAGGGCAGGGGCTGACTGTGGGCTGTAACGAAAGGTCACGTCCTTGCAGCGTACGGCCCCCTCAATGCGCGGCAGTACGCCACGTGCTTCCCCCGCTTCTGCTGGTTCGTCCATGATCTGTGCCAGCATGCGCAGGGAAATGTTGGTTTCCTGATACTGCTGTATGAGCCCGGCCATTTGCACCAGAGGGCCGCTGACCCGGGCCGAATACATATTAAAGGCCACCAGTGCGCCTACAGTCATGACATTGTCAAAGACCTGATAGACACCCCACCAGAGGATTCCCAGAGTCATGCATTTCTGCATGATCTGCATGAAGGTGCTGATGGCGATGGACATTTTGCCCACACGAAAACGCATGCCCGTTGCCACGGCTGCCCTGTTGTCCCAGCCGCGCCGTCGCATGGGTTCCAGAGAAAGGGATTTGATGGTGGGCATGGCATGTATGTTTTCTACCAGAAAGGCCTGACGTTCTCCTTCAGTGGCATAGAGATCCTGCAGACGGGAGCGAAAAGGCCCCATAGCCAGATAGATGACCAGAGCACTCAGGCCGGAGAAAAGCAGGACCAGCAGGGTGAGCCGCCAGCTGTAGGCCAGCAGTACAGGCAGAACTACCAGCAGGGAGATGCTGTCCAGCATGGTACCGAACAGTCGTCCTGTAAGGAATTCGCGTATTTTTTCCGGCTGCTGCATGTGCTTGATAAGCACACCTGCAGGCATGCGTTCGAAAAAGGGGAGGGATATACGGCAGAGGTGCTCGAAAGTGCGCATGGCCAGGCGCAGATCAATGACGCTGGTAGTGTAGAGCAGCAGATAGGAGCGCAGCCAGCCGAAGGCGCCCTCAAAAAGGATGGCCACCAGCATACCCAGAGCCAGCACATGCAGGGTACTTTCGGCCTGATGGGTGACCACTCTGTCGATGATGATCTGAAAAAAAAGGGGCATGGCCAGGGCAATGACCTGCAAGGCCAGAGCTGCGAGGCCCACTTCAGCCATATTGGCTTTCATCTGTCTGATCTCGCGCAGAAAAAAGCCCAGGCCAAATCCCTTATGTTCTTTGGGGATGGCACTGTCTACCTCAAGCGCCTTGATGAATGTCATGCGACCATCCAGCAGCTTTTCCACCTCGGTGCGAGGTACACGCACACGACCACCCTGAGGCTGATCAGGATTTTCCACTTCCAGCGTACCATCTTCGCCCAGGCTCCAAAGTACCAGCAGGCCACCGCCCTGGCAGTGCAGCAGTACAGGCAGGGCTGAGGGCATCTCGGCCAGATTATCCAGGGCGGCCTGGGCAGTGCGGCCTTCAAAGCCCTGCTCATTCAGTATACGCATGAAAAGCGTGGCATCGGGTTCTCTTTCCTGCAGGAGATAGGCATGGATAAGGTCTTCGGCAGCCAGATCCTTGCCATAGTGCCGTGCCACGCTGACCAGCGCACGTACATGACGGTGCGGGTGGCGTTGTGGTTGTAAAAGTATAGCTACGCCGGACCAGCGTGATGCCAGTACTGCCGTGTCTTCCTGAAACTGTTTTGCGCCCTTTTCACCAGGGGCCAGCAGTACGGCCTTTTGTTTGGCCCGTATTTGTCCTGCCAGGAGTACGCATGTACCGTCCCGCAGGGGCAGAACAGCTGGCGCTGCCAGAGGGCGCTGCATGATTTCGCTAAGGGCCTCGCCCTGTACTGCGGTGACTGTAAAGCCCAGCAGGCGCGCGTAATGGTCCAGCCGGTCCGCATCCAGATTCTTTTCTTCAGGCAATCGCAGAGAAGGGGGGACGGGCAGTTTACAGGCCAGGGCCGCCAGGGCCAGACATGGCACGATGGAAGAGGGCAGCAGCATGTTCAGTCTGTAGCGCGTTTGAGGTGAAGGCCTGCCTGCATCAGCTCCAGATGTCGGGGCAGAAGCTTGCGCAGGTCATAATTGGCCAGAATGGTCCGTCGGGCCTGTTGTCGCAGGGCTTGCAACTCTTTCTTCCGTTCCAGACAGGCCACAAGTCGCCGGGCCAGGGCAGCATGATCCCAGAAGTCAGTCAGAAAACCATTGACTCCGTGACGCAGCACTTCGCGTACAGGCTCGGTATCCGAGGCAACCACAAGGCAGCCACAGCTCATGGCTTCCAGCAATGACCAGGAAAGTACGAAGGGTGCTGTCAGATAAACATGAACATCAGAAGCGCGCAGGAGCGTACGGTACTGATCATAGGGCTGGAAGGGCAGGAAGTGCACGCGCTCCTCATCTACCCTGACTTCTTCACGCAGGACCTCACGCCAGGTCTTGCCGTCCTTGCGCGGGCCGCCATAAGCTGAGCGATCATCGGCCATTATGACGATATGGGCTCCAGGGCGGGCCTCCAGCAGGGCAGGCAGGCTGCGGTAGAACGTGGGGAAGCCGCGATATGGCTCCAGCCCGCGTGTGGCATAGGTAACGATCTCTTCTGCTCCGGAAAGATCCAGGCTTTTGAGACGCAGCCCGCTGCCCTCCCTTTTGACAGGGGAGAAAAACTGCGTGTCCACGCCGTCATGCAGCACATGCAGTTTCTGATGAAATTCCGGTGGGTGCTGTTCCCGTTGCCAGTGTGTGGGGCAGATGCCTACAGTGCATTCTTTGAGGGCTGAAAGCGTACACATATTGCACTGGCGGTTCTCTGCCCTGGTAGTCAGCGAAACTGGTTTATTGCCTGCAAAAAAGCGTGTATCAGCCTGATTGGTGTAATACCACTCGAAATATCCCATGTGCATAGCCTGGGGGAAGATGTCTGGCGCGTAGATGCAGCATCCGAAACCCACATGGCCGTATACTACATCAGGCTTGAAGCCCTGTCTGGCCAGCTGCAGCATGCTGTCGGCAAATCTTTCGCCTCTGGCCAGCAGTGTGAGGTACTTGCGCCGCGGTGCACTGGGATGCTTTTCTTCGGCTGCCAGCGGTACCTGTACCCAGTCTACGCCGGGCACATTGACATCTGCCCGCCGGTATTGGGAAAGAAAAACTACCCGATGCCCCGGTCTGGCCGCCAGCTCCACAGCCAGGCGGTGGAACTGCCCTGGAAAATTGTTGTGAGCGAAAAGGATGTTCATGCTGTGATCGCTTTGCGGGAATGTGACGGAAGAAAAGCAGTCACATTATTATAGAGGTAATTTTACATGATTTCAATATACTGAACAAAAAATTAATTTGTATGTAATATATTGAAATTACATACTTTTATAGATCAATTCTTGAAGATGGGCTTGAGGCAGAAGGCCCGCGGATGATCATGGCCAGCCTGATCGCAGGGCGGCAGGTCATGTTCCATGTCTTCCACATGCAGTACTTCAGCAGAGCTCAGGCTCATGGTACGCCATGAACCCTGGCAGTGTAACGGGCCGGCGGCCAGCAGGGCCCGGGCTGCCTCGCTTTGTCCGTCCAGCTCAATGGTCCAGCGATGGTTCAGGTCGCTTCCGGGCGGAATATCGCAGGCAGCATTGAGGAATCGCCGTAACAGGGGTTGTCCCCCGGCTGTGATCTTCACATCAAGGGAGATATTTTTGACAGTCAGTTTGCTGATGTTGCGGGCCAGAGCATGTACCACAACCAGTACGGTACTGTTGTCTGAGAGCAGCCCGGCACCAGCAGTACAGGATTGCAGTGGCAGTGTAGCCTCCATACGTCTGAGAAGGGCATCATGCCTGCCCGTCATCAGTTCGTGACGGGCCGTATGCCGTTTGAGCAGCGCTGCACGAAACTGTTGCACGAGATCTTCGGCATTGACCATGTCACGCAGTATCCATCCGTCAGGCATTCTGACCATACGCATGACAGGTACAAATTTTTCATCCAGTACGGGATGATGTATGGTCGCGCTGACAAGGGCCGTATGGTCATCTATCGGCTTGAGCGCAAGACTGTCAGCTAGCTGGGGCAGCACATCTGCTGGCAGGACTTGAAGCGTCTGCTTCAGTCGTTCTTCCAGTTTTTCTGCTGCATTCTCGTTTTTTTTGCCCTGAGCGGTATCCTTGCTTAACACTGCTCTGAGCAGATGCGTTTGTATGATGTGCTTGATCGCATGCGTCTGATCGTCGCCTTTTTTGAAAAAGGGGAAGGCCCTGCCTGCAGCGGTTGCCAGTTCTTCAGAAAGAGTATTGAAATCGACCCGCACAGCCAGCTCTTCAGCATTGGGAGGTATCAGGGCCTGCTGCAGCCCGGTGAAGGCAAACAGGGCGCTCTGGCGGTACTGATAATAGGCCCAGCCATAATATGCGCCTGTAGCAAGAACAGCGAACAGAGAGAGCAGAGCCAGGCTGCGCAAATGTCTGCTTATGAACGTGCCTATGGTAGAAAGAATGGGCTTCTTCATGAATTACCCTCTTTGTTGACCGTCTGGCGCAGGCTGCTGGAGCCGTATTCCATGACAGGTTCAGGATTATGTAAACGCGCGTGCCGCAGGCGCAGGGCCAGACCTCGCTGCCCCCGTAATGGCGCCAGGTCCAGTCGAATGATGCACCAGGCGCCCAGCGGCAGGCTGCGCAGGCTGCTGTTCCAGGGAGCCATGGGGCATTGGCGATGCCAGCTGCCTATGGGCCCGCACAGGGTTGACTGCAGAGTCATCTTGAAGGCGCTGAAGCCAGACAGCAGCCGCCAGATGGGCCACCATGCATGGGCTGTACCTGGCCATGGCATGGACCGCAAGGTCAGTCGACGCAGGAGGTTTGGCAGAGAGACTGCATTCCAGAAGGTGACGGCCAGACCTCGTGTTGTCACACGCAGGGCCTCGCGCACGGCAGCTTCCACATCTGGAGCGGCAGTCCCATCCAGGTGCAGCACGGCCCAGTCAAAACTCTTATCGGCAAAGGGCAGATGATCAGCAGCAGCGGCCTGTATCTCCGTACCTTTAGGGGCTGCCTGCATGGCCTGTGTACGTGCCTGTGGGGAGCGTTCAGTACCGCTCACATCAAAACCGCACTGCCAGAGCAGGGGTAGGAAAAGGCCATCCCCACAGTTGATATCCAGAAGTGCAGCTCCCCGTCTGTGCCAGGGGGCCATACTGTGCTGCAGAAGCTCTTTCTGCAGAGCCTGGGCAAAGCGGGCTTCGGGCCCGGTAAACCATTTTTTGCTCATGCGCTGTCCTGTTCTTCCATGGGCTCATCCTTCCCTGCCCATACTATTTGGTAAAGCGCTGCAAAAGGCAAGTGGGAGGCGCATATGCTTTTCAGGGATGTTGTACACGGGCTGTGCTGTGCAGGGTTATTGCCGTTATTTCAGAGGGTACAAAAAGCCGCAGAGGAAAGCCCGGCCAGAGAGCACAGCCCGGGCTGAGATAGAGCAGGCTTTCACCCGCGCGGTAGAGACCGTTCAGAAAGCCGTCATTGAAGAAGGCCACCAGAGCGTTGAGCCCCAGAACCTGCCCCCCGTGCGTGTGACCAGACAGCTGCAGATCGACTGCAGCATCCCTGCTTTCATACAGGAGGCGCGGTCTGTGGGCCAGCATGAGGCGCAGAGCTGTTTTTGGCGTGTCTGACAGGGCCTGTCGTACATCAGGCAGAGGAAGGCCGAAACGCCGGGCTGCCTCATCAGTCACGCCGGCCACTGCCAGGGGAAGGCCTCGCACGTTGAGCAGAGTATGGCTGTTTTCCAGTGGGGTGATGCCCAGTTCCCGTATTTTCTGCATCCAGCCTGCGTAGCCCCAATAATATTCATGGTTACCTGGGCAGGAGAACACGCCCAGCGGTGCCTTCAGGTCACGCAGCGGTGCAAGATCATCCGACAGTGCTGCCGGCAGTCCATCAGCCAGGTCACCGGTAATGACAATGATATCCGGTTTGAGAGCATTGCTTTTGTCAACTACGTCCTGTACCCACTGGCGCGGAAAGCTGGGGCTGATGTGCAGGTCTGAAAGCTGTACCAGGCGCAGGCCATGCAGCTCCTGCGGCAGGCGCGGCAGCTCAATGCTGACGTGATGTACTGCCGGTACGCGCATGCCCTGCCAGACAGCCAGGCAGGAGAGCAGCAGTGCCAGGCTGGTCAGCCCGACGGCCCAGTGCCCGACTGAAAGTGTCAGGCGCTGCAGGCCCGGCCTGAACCGGCGGGCAACCTGCCAGCCCAGCAAAAAAAGATCACGCACAAGGCACAGGATCGTAAGCAGGACTATCGTACCGTGGGCAATGCCTGTGACCATCATGGCCCAGCGTGGCAGCGGCGGGGTGAATGTACCGTAAAAGAATTCGAAAAGTGGATACTTCAACGCGCAGATTGCAATGACAAGAGCCAGCAGGGCTTTGATCCAGACTGGCGTACGCAGAGGCAGAACAAGCCGGATGATAACGTAGAGCGGGAGTATCGCAGAGATGAGTCGCAGCATGGCGTCATGCCCTCACAGTGCAGTACCGTGCGGCAGACGGGCTGCCGCACGGAGACAGGCTTGGCGGGTCAGGCCGCGGCAATGGCTTCTATTTCGAGCCGTGCCCCCAGGGGCAGTGCTGCCACCTGTACACAGGAGCGAGCCGGGCAGGGAGCCTTGAAATATTCTTTGTAAACGTCGTTGACATCGGGGAAGTCCCTGATATCTGCCAGAAAGACCGTGGTTTTGACCACATTATCCAGGCTCAGGCCCTGAGCAGCCAGCACTGCAGCCAGGTTTTCGCACACACGGGCTGTCTGTACCTTGATGTCGCCTTCTACCAGCTTGCCGGTGGTCGGGTCCAGCGGTACCTGACCGGAGCAGAAAACCAGCCTCTGGCTGACAACAGCCTGACTGTAAGGGCCTACGGCGGCCGGGGCCTTGTCGGTACTGATGATCTGTTTACTCATGATACATCCTTTGCGTGACAGATTATTTGTACATGGGCAGCCAGTTGAAGACGAAGAGCGTATGGCAGACAGCCACCATCACACCATAGGCTATGAGCAGGTATATCAGCATGTCGCCGCCGGGTGTCAGATAGGCGTGGTTTTTGAAGCGCCGCCGCGCAGCACGCAGAAGCAGGCCGGGCACGATGACTGACCAGAAGGCTGCGGCCAGCCCGGCCCAGCCGATAGCCAGCAGAAAACCGTCAGGCCAGATCAGCCCGCAGATGATGGGGGGCGCAAAGGTGACCAGCAGGGTCTTGCTGCGCCCGGCGCGGCTGTCATCAAACTTGCACAGGTCAGCAATATAGTCGAAAAGCCCAAGACCTGCCCCCAGGAAGGATGTGGCTACTGCCAGGAAGCTGAAAGCCTCCAGCATGCGCAGAATCAGGCTGCTGTTCAGATTGCTGCCCGCAGCCGCCACCAGGTTGCCCACATTGCCCCCGGCGGCGATGACATCTTTGAACTGCTCTCGCGGTATGAGCCCGTCAGCGGCCACTATCCAGAGCAGATAGCAGACAAGGGCGATCACTGTGCCACAGCGCAGGCAGGTGTTGATGGTTTTGGCGTCATGCCCCATGTATTTGACCAGGCTGGGCACTGATGCATGAAAGCAGAACGAAGTCACATAGGTGGAAACAGCCCCCCAGATGAAAATGACTTCGCCACCCCCGCCTGTGCTGTCCAGCAGGGTGGAAAGGCGCAGATTACCCATCATGCCACCGATGGAGAGCAGAAAGGTGATGGCCATGCCGCCCATGAGCACGATGGAGAAGCGGTCCACTGCGCGAGAGCTGTACCAGATGAAGGCTGCCAGCCCCAGGGAAAAGACAAGGCTTGTGAGCATGCGTGGCGGCTCTGCGCCCAGCATGGGTGTGAGGCTCTGCTGTATGACTGAGCCGCCGCCACTGACATAGGCATAGAGCAGGATATAGAGTACAAAGGCCACAGCCAGACCGTTGGCCGTACTCCAGCCGGAGCCCAGCAGATCTTTCACCAGCGTATGGAAGCTGTCGCCGGGCTGATAGTGCAGGTTTACTTCCAGGAGTGCCTGACTTGCCCGGTACATGAAAAACCAGGAGACCAGCAACAGAGCTGTGGACCAGTAAATCCACATGCCCGCCGAAATCATGGGCAGACCCAGCATGCCTGCGCCGATGGCCGTGCCTGCCACAAGCATGGAACCGCCCAGAACCGTAGTGAAGGATTTGTTCATGCGTTCACCTTAACATGATGATATTTGCGATGCCACTATAGTGGCAGAGAGCGGGAGGCTTGGCAAGCAGCATACGCTGCTGAAGCTCCTTGTCATGAAAGTGCTTTTTTTTTGACATGCACTATGTAAAAATTAGACTTTCAGTTTTGATCTGAGCAAAAAGGAGCCGTCTTCATGTCTGTACGTGTCACTCCACATGCGTTTCCGTTTTTGCCCCGTTTTTTCCACTTCATACTGGGCATGACGTTACGCTTTGTGCTTTCGCTCCGGTACCGGGTGCAGGTGGAGGGGCTGAAAGAGGTACAGGCCAGAAATGACGGCAGGCCCATTTTATTTCTGCCCAATCATCCTGCCCTGATGGATCCGCCCCTGCTCTGCAGTTGTCTCTGGGGTTTTCGCCCCCGTCCGCTGGGCGATGAAAATCAGGTAGACCGGCCGCTGGTACGTCAGCTGGCTGCCCTGACACGGCCGGTCATTGTGCCTGATCTGCGCAAGAAGGGGCGTGAAGTACGGGATGCCGTTTTGATGGCTATGCAGCGTTGTGCCGAGGCTCTCAAGGCCGGTGACAATCTGCTGATATACCCGGCCGGGAGTCTGAGCCGCGATGGCCGCGAGTATCTGGGTGGCAACCGTGGTGTGCACTGGCTGCTGGAGCAGGTTCCTCAATGCCGGGTGGTTCTGGTGCGTACGCGCGGTCTGTGGGGTTCGTCTTTCAGTCATGCCCTGCGGCATCCTGATACCTTGCGGGGGCTTGCCAGAGCAGCTCTGCGCCTTGCGGGAAACCTGATATTCCTGATGCCCCGGCGTAAGGTACACATTTATTTTGAGGAAGCCACATCACTGCCCCGTACCGGCGGTATACCTGCGCTTAATCGCCATATAGAGGAATGGCTGAACCGTGAGCCGGAGGCAGGCAGTCTTGTTCCGTACTATTTCTGGCAGGGCAGCTGTCCACAGCAGCTGCCCCCGCGTACGGCAGCAGCCCGGCAGCGGGATACGGCTGTTGTGGATGAGGCGCTGCGGGCGCGCGTTCTCGCGCTGGTGGCAGAGCAGGCCATTGTGTCTGTGCGGGCAGAAGACCTGCAGGGGAAGATGAGCCTGGGCGGTGACCTGGGTATTGACAGCCTTTCGCTGGCGGAACTGAGCCTGAAGCTGGAAGAGGTGGCCGGCCACAGCGTACAGAGCCTTGGAGCCCTGCTGACTGTAGATGACTGTGTGCTGGCTGCCGCAGGGCAGCTTGAAGAGGCAGATGGTGGCGCACCGGCCCCGGCGCAGTGGGCCGCACAGGGTGAAAGCGCCCTGCTGGATCTGCCTGAAGCCCCGGATATGGTAAGGGTTATTTTGCGACAGGCACGTCGCCATCCTGAGCGGCTGGTGCAGGCCGATGCCGAAGGCGCGGCTGACTGGCGTACAGTGTTGCTGCGGGCCCTGGCTCTGGGGCTTTTTCTGCAGCGGCATTGTGCCGGGCAGGAAAGGGTGGGTGTGATGTTGCCTGCCTCGCGTGCTGCTTCACTGACATGGCTGGCCCTGCTGCTGGCCGGCAAGACACCGGTGATGCTCAACTGGACGACAGGTGCGGCCAATTTCAGGCATTGTATTGAACTGTCGGCAGTCCGCACTGTTTTGACCTCCCGTCGTTTGCTGGAGCGTCTGGAAGGGCAGGGCTTCGATGCCGGAGCAGCCACGGCGGCCGGGGCTGACTGGTTTTGCCTTGAGGACGTTGCGCAGGGCATGGGCCTGCGCCTCAGGCTGGAGGCCCTCATCCGCAGCCGTCTGGTGCTGTGGGGGCAGGAATGGGCAGGCCTGCTTGCCCAGACACCTGAAACGGCGGTCCTGCTCTTTACCTCCGGTTCCGAGGCAGCCCCCAAGGGTGTACCGCTGAGTCATGCCAATATCATGTCCAACTGTCGCGATATCACCAGGATGCTCTCGCTCACCAATCATGATTGCATGCTGGGCAAGCTGCCGCCTTTCCACTCACTGGGGCTGACCGGCAATGTGGCCCTGCCTCTCTGCTTTGGCATGCCCATTGTCTATCACCCCAACCCCACTGAAGGGGCGCGACTGAACATGCTCTGCCGCCGATGGCGCGTGACCATGCTGGTGGGGCCGCCCTCTTTTCTGGACGGTATGCTGCAACAGGCCAATGCAGGCGAACTGCGCAGCGTACGCCTGGGCTTCGTAGGTGCTGAGGCATGCCCGCAACGGGTTTATGACGCCTTTATCAGCAAGACCAGTGGTGTACTTTTTGAAGGTTACGGCATTACCGAATGCTCGCCCGGCGTCTGTTGCAACCGGCCTGAAGCCTCTGTACCGGGTACCATCGGCTATCCCATCCCATCAGTAGAGGTGGCGCTGGTCAGCCTTGGGGAGCCACTGCGCCGGGTGGCCGTGGGTGAGCGCGGCATCATACTGGTACGGGGAGATAATGTTTTTTCAGGCTATCTGGCGGGCAGGGGCCATACGCCGCCTGACCCCTTTGTATACTTTGAGGGCAGGCGGTGGTTTCGCAGCGGGGATCTGGCCACGGCCGATGCCACAGGGCGCCTGACCTTTGCCGGAAGGCTGGGGCGTTTTGTCAAGCTGGGCGGCGAGATGATCTCTCTGCCCCAAATGGAAAGGATTTTGCTGGAATACGTTGCCGGCAGGCCTGATCTGACCATGCCGAACGAAGGCCCGGCCCTGGCTGTGGAGAGCCTTGGCACCGATGGCAATGTGCAGATCGTGCTGTGTACGGCGGTAGATATCAGCCGCGAGGAGGCCAATGCCGCTCTGAAGGCAGCCGGTCTGTCTGCCCTGTATGCGGTACGTCGGGTCATCCCCATGCAGAGCCTGCCAGTGCTTGGCACGGGCAAGACAGATTATCGCAGTCTCAGGCTCATGATATCACACAGTCTTGAGCAGGGGTAGCATGTCTTCTTGCTTGCCTGAGCCAGCGTATGCCAATGAACAGGGATACTAAGGGCAGATCTGCGCAATAGTTGTAATGCTTTTCGTGACCAGGCCCAGAATAAAATTTTCTGGCCGTTCGTTCATGGTCACATGCTTGATCGTGGGCTTGTAGCCACCAGCCAGATTATCCGGGCTCAGGATCATAAGGCCGTATCTGTGGCCTCGTGGCATTGAGAGCCGTCGGAACATGCAGGCCCCCCTGGCCTTATCCGGCTCGCGCACAAGGTAGATCTGCCCGTCACGCAGTGGAGCAGGGCGGGTATCTACCAAGACCACATCCCCGGGCGTCAGTGTAGGATACATGGAAAGGTCATCAGTCCGTATCTCCAGCGCCAGCATATCAGGCAGGGGAGCAGCCTTATCCAGTATACGCCAGTTGTCTGGCTGGATATCAAAATC